>CAYPRE010000047.1:0-7505 GCA_964413045.1 uncultured Candidatus Bathyarchaeia archaeon | reverse complement strand
TTCGGTAAAGCCCTCATAGGAGGCGAAAGACTTCTCCCAGTCCTCGTGAGAGTATAACTCCGCTATCAAAACATTCTTCGGCGCCTCATGTGCAACATGCATAATCGAAAGCACGGCATATAGAACAATCAGCATATACACAGCAGTTGTAAGCGTGAAGAGGTAAAGGAGAACGGTTGAGGCAAAGAAAGACAAGAGTATGTAGCGCTTGTAGCGTCTTGTCTTGTCGCACACATAACCCCAGAAGAAGGATGCAGGAATCGCCAAGGACAAAGCGACGGCCGACAATATTCCAAAGTAGAACAAACCATTGTTGGGTTCAATAGCCACTATGTAGAGAGGAAGAAAAATGGACAGTAGCCCATACCCCATTTCGTGGAAGAAGAACCCAAGCCGCCACATAGCCAAAAAACGTTTCCAAAGTAGGATTAAAACCTTTAGCTGCTTTCTTCTGGGGACTCGCTCCAAAACATCATAAATCCTTAATAGAGAGATGTTCAACTTTCATAACACTGCCGCAGAGGCTGTAAGCAATGGCAAAATTCAAAGTAATCGTCTCAGACCCAACGGAAGGAACTTCAAAAATAGTTGAACTCGAAGAGGCAAGAGCCGCTCCGTTGATCGGCAAGAGAATAGGCGAAGTAATAGAAGGAGCAGTAGTAGACCTATCTGGACAAAAAGTCCAAGTGACAGGGGGCTCGGACAAAGATGGGTTCCCTATGAGGCCAAGCGTCCACGGAGGAGTACGTAGACGAATTGTTTTAAGCGGTGGTGTTGGCTTCAACCCCACGAACGAGGGAATGAGAAGACGCAAAACTGTTCGTGGTAACATCATAACAGACGAGATAGTCCAAATTAACATGAAGATCGTTGGGAAACCAGAAAAACCCAAAGAAGCAAAGAAAGCTCAGACAAAGAAGAAAAAGAAGCTTCCCGCCGAAAAGGAAGCAAAACCTGCAGAAGAACCCAAAACAGAAGAACAGAAACCAAGCAGCTCATAAAGTTCTCTGCAATTCCTCATTGACACGTCAAACCATGTATCCGCAGCTCGCGTCCTGCCGACAGGATTAATGATCGCCAACACTTCGCAAAAACCAGAGTATACTGCAATCCGAAACCTTCTTATTGCATATCTCAGTGAAAAGTGCTATCTTGTGGAATTGCTTGAACAGAGTTGAGGAAAACACTGAATGAGTAAAGAAACTAGAGAAATTTTGGAAAAAACTGCGATCTTGCCCCGTCAACCAGAAGTCAACATTGGAACAATGGGCCACGTTGATCATGGCAAGACAACACTCGTACAAGCGTTAACAGGTGTCTGGGCGTCAAGACACAGTGAAGAACTGAAGAGAGGAATCACGATCAAACTGGGCTATGCAGATATGCCCATCTACAAGTGCCCCAAATGCGGATCTCCCAGCAATTATACGATAAAACCTGTGTGCCCGACTTGCAGTTCGAAAGCGGTTTTTGTAAGAGCCATCAGTTTTGTGGACGCGCCTGGTCATGAAGCATTAATGGCCACTATGCTTTCAGGAGCGGCCATAATGGACGGCGCCA
This sequence comes from uncultured Candidatus Bathyarchaeia archaeon, assembly GCA_964413045.1. Classification (GTDB taxonomy): domain Archaea; phylum Thermoproteota; class Bathyarchaeia; order Bathyarchaeales; family Bathycorpusculaceae; genus JBGQMW01. Next base: position 5,945 of record CAYPRE010000047.1, on the reverse strand, counting down.
TACTTGTAATCGCAGCGGACGAACCATGCCCACAAGCGCAAACAAGAGAGCATTTAGCTGCTGCTGACGTCATTGGCATCAGGAACATCATAATAGTGCAGAACAAGATCGATATCGTTGACGAGAAAAGGGCCCATCAAAGCTATGTCGAGATCAAGAACTTCGTGAAAGGAACAGTTGCTGAGAAAGCACCTATTATTCCTATCTCTGCGCAGCGGGGCATAAACATCGATATTCTCTTACAAGCGATGGAAGAGTTCATCCCGACGCCGAAGAGAGATGAAAGCAAACCTCCGTTCATGTATGTGGTGCGTTCCTTCGATGTGAACAAGCCTGGTACTATGATAGACAAGCTGGAAGGAGGGATTCTCGGCGGTACAATACTGCAGGGAGAATTCAAGGTCGGAGACGAGTTGGAGATACGCCCCGGGATAAACATAGAGGGAAAAGGCAGCTATACTCCTCTCTTCAGCGAAATCGTGAGCCTGCAGGCTGGAGGGAAGAAGGTTGAAGAGGCACACTGCGGCGGCCTGGTAGGCGTCGGCACGTTGTTGGACCCATCATATTCTAAGGCAGACGGCCTGACGGGAAACATCGCGGGAAAAGCAGGCATGCTTCCGCCAATACTGTCGGAACTGACATTGGAGACGCAAATCCTCGACCGAGCAGTTGGAACAAAAGAGCTTGCCAAGATTGATGAAGTAACAATGAACGAGACCCTACTACTACATGTTGGCGCCGCCATAACAGTCGGCAAAGTCACTTCGATCCGAAAAGACAATGTCCTTATCAAGCTTACACGACCAGTGTGCGCACAAGCAGCATCACGAGTCGCGCTGAGCAGAAAGATAGGCGGCAGATGGAGACTCATAGGTTTTGGAATGATTAAGTAGCATGAGAACAGAGCTCAAGCCCAAAACAAAATCTCTGAAAATCATCTTAGATTCAAACGCCTTTTTTGTTCCGCTTCAATTCAAGATTGACATTGTGGAAGAATTGAAAACCCTTCTGAACATGAGACACGAACTGGTACTGCTCTCATCAGTCAAGCAGGAGCTTGAGAGACTAGTCAATGAAGGGTCTCCTCAGACGCGAAAGAACACAGTTTACGCGCTAAAACTAGCTGAAAAATGCAAGCTTGTAAACGTCGAAGACGACGAAATCCCAGTCGATGATGTAATCATGGAAGCCGCCAGAAAAGGAAATTGTGCCGTCTTCACTAATGATAAGCAGCTTAAAAAGAAGCTAAGAGATATAAATGTGCCAGTCATCTATGTGAGACAAAAGTCACGTCTGAACCTTGACGGGAGGCTATGATTCCTGTTCAAACTTATCACTCTTGAAGACACCATTCGGATCCCACCTGAAACATTCGGCAACCCGCTTGAAGCGGTTGGGCTCCAGCAGGTCAAGACGAAGTATGAAGGGGTCGTTGACGAAGAGCTCGGGTATGTTATTGCCGTGATAGAGGTGAAAGTGAGCCCCATCGGGAAAATAATTCCAGGGGACGGTGCCACCTATCATAAAGTGAATTTCTCGTTGTTGACATTCTATCCGAAAATTCAGGAAATAGTCGAAGGCGAAGTAGTGGAGATCGCCGATTTCGGAGCTTTCGTGCGCATAGGACCCATAGATGCTTTGCTCCACGTTTCACAACTTCTGGATGATTTCATATCATACGATGAAAAACAAGGCGTTCTACTGGGTAAAGAGTCAAAGCGTAAGCTTGCCAGCGGAGACCAAGTGCGCGTCCGCATAACTGCAGTCTCGTTGGGAAGAGCTGGAAGCTCTGGCAAGATAGGTGTGACAGCCAGACAACCTTTCTTGGGAAAACTGGAATGGATTGACTACGACTTACAGAAAATGAAAGAAGCTGCCGTGAAGAAAACTGCAGAGAAAGAAACAGCAACACCTAAAAAAGGTGAAAAGAAATGAGCGAAAAAGCCTGCACACAATGCCATCATCTGACAAAAGAAAATGTCTGCCCAAAATGCAGGTCTACCAGCCTGAGCGACGATTACAGTGGAGTGGTAGTGATTTTTGACCCTGAAGGGTCAGCCATCGCAAAAGCAATGAACATTAAAGAGAAGGGCCGTTACGCGCTAAAGGTAAGATGATGAGGACAAAGTACGTTCTCACGCCAGAACTTCGTGAAGAACTCAAGAAACCTCTTGGAACACTTGTCAGAGGATCTTTTGCTGAAACAATGAAAAGACTCAGAGAAATGGTTCAGAAAGACAACCCACCAATGATAGTTGCCGTCGGAGACACTGTCTCAAGGAACCTTTGCGAACATCATTTCCATCTGAAACTGTTGATAATCGACAACAAGTGCATGAGAAAGAATGTTCGACCAGTGACACTTCCAGCGGAGAAGACAATTCATGTTCAGAACCCACAAGGAACACTAACTCAAGAAGCCATCAATGCGACCAGAGAATCAATTGAAGACAAACGAAGCGTCAGAATGGTCGTAGAGGGCGAAGAAGACCTATTGACGCTTGCAGCTTCATTGTATGTGCCTGAAAACTCCTATATTGTCTATGGACAGCCGCTTGAGGGTATCGTCGTGGTCAAAGCTACGCAGAACAAGAAGACTCAAGTCGCTACAATCCTGAAAGCAATGGAGAACTGTTCGAAAAACTAAATAAGAGGTCTCCCTATCAAGTCAACACCGCAAACGGGGAAATGCCGTGGAAATCAAGATAGTTACAGAGAAAACAAACCCACTTCTTAAGCGAAGGGAGGTCCAGTTCCGAGTGGAACAGGAGAAACCCGTCAGTACCGCACCGAGACTTGAGATAAGAAAGGCAATAGCTGACAAATTGAAAGTAAATGTTGATTTGGTTTTCATCAGAAAAGTCGAAACGAAAACGGGCACACACACCGCTTTCGGAACAGCAAACCTCTACGATTCTGTCGAACAGGCAAAAATCATCGAACCAGCGTACATCATAAAGAGAAATGTCCCTCCTGAAAAACCCAAGGAAGAGAAAAAGGAGTAGCTAAGCCATGTCCAAGAAAGCAGAGAAGAAAGAAGCACCCAAGAAGGCTGAAGAGCCCAAGAAGGAAGCAAAGAAGACTGAAGAGGCCCCTGTAGAAGCTCCGAAGGAAGAAACCAAACCGGCAAAACCTGAAAAAGCACCGAAACCCGAGAAAAAGAAGAAAAAAGAGAAGGGTATTTATACGCTGTATAAGATTGAAAGCGAAAAGGTCGTAAGGCTTCGTCCAATCTGTGAGAGATGTGGACCAGGCTATTTTATGGCTGACCACGGAAACAGGTACACTTGCGGACACTGCGGATTCACAAAATATAAGCCCGCAAAAGAATGAACAGCTTTAAATCAACCCGCGTCTTTTGATAATGCTCGTTGGTTCGAATGATAAGAGTAAATGTTGCCGTCTCCAACGTTTCTGCTGAGCGATTCTTAGATTTCAGACAGCCTATACCGCCCATTCAGATTAACACGAACCTCAACCTAACCGGCATGGAAAAGAAGCCTGACAATTCACTTGAGGTTCCATTCGTGCTCACGATCAGTTACAACCCTTCTTTTGCCCAGATAAGCCTGAAGGGACGGGCTTACGTCATCGGCGAAAAGGGCGAAATAGACAAAATATACAAGGAGTATGAAGAAAAGAACCCCCCGCCACTGGTCATACTCCAATCCGTGTCAAACGTCGCTTTTGTGGAATCAGTTCTACTCTCTAGGACGCTGAGTATTCCGCCTCCAATTCCTCTGCCGCAGATGCCTGAGACTCCGCCCCCTGACAAGAAAACTTCGGGCAGAGAATACACTACATAACCAAGAAAATAGGAAAAAAGCATTCTATTTCAAGGGCACGTACATCGATGACCGCGAGGCGCCTATACCGGGCGTTCCGTGTCTGACAGGCTTGTTAGTGATTGCGAACTCGCCGAGATAGTGGCCGATCATTTCAGGCTTCATCTCTACAGCAACAAATTCTTTGCCGTTATGAACCTGGATTGTGATGGCCACCATTTCTGGCAGAATAATCATGTTTCGCACGTGTGTTCTTACGGCCGCGGTGCCTCCTTTTCGGAGTTCTTCTTTCACCCGTCTCACTTTTTCAAGCAATATTCTTTGTTCGGGCTGTAGTCCGCGGTGAAGGCTTCTTCTCTGTCTTGAAGGAAGAAGGTTGATGAATTCGTCCATTGACATGTTCTGCAGTTGGTCAAGCGTCAATCCGCGGTACATGAATTCTTTCGGCATTCTTCTTCACCTGATCCGTAGTTCTTAATGCTATAAACTTTCTGATTGTCTACTGATCCTATCTTTGTCACGTGCACTCTTTGCTTTCCTTCCTGTTCCTCTGGCTGCGATAAGTCCGACTTTTTGTCCCGGCGGTGCACCGTGCGAAGTGGTAGTTACCTTGCGTGAGCTTCTCTTGCTGCTGCCGTATGGGTGCACTGCGGCAACCATCTTTCTTCCGCTGGTCCTAGGATATTTGCGTCCTCTTGCTCTCATCAAATGGAATTTCGTACCCGCCTTTAAGAATGGCTTGTCTGTCCTACCTGACGCTGAAACAATACCTATAGTTGCCCTGCAGAAGTCGGCTATGTATTTTGATTTTCCTGATGGAAGCTTGACTATCGTTCCCTGCGGCGTGTGTGACACGACAGTTGCATAGGCACCAGAAGACTTTGAGAGTTTGCCGCCGTCTCCAGGCCGCAGTTCTATGTTGCATATTATCGTGCCTTCGGGTATCTTCCCGACGGGTAGGATGTTGCCAATATCAACGATGGCTTTTCCGCCGATCTGGATCTGTTCTCCAACGTAGACTCCTTCGGGCACGACGGTGTAGCATGTTTCCCCGTTCTCGAACCTCATCAAAGCAAGGGGAGAACCTCTTCCTGGGTCATGAACAAGGTCTTCAATCATGCCGTTGACAACGGTGTCATAGTTTTCCTTCACTCTGATTCCTGAAGGATACCTTGCGGGAGCTACTCTCTTATGCGTTGACGCTCGGAATGTTGATGCGCCGCGTCCACGTCTCTGAACACGTATTCTCTTTCCCATTAATCAGTCCACCAATAAGTCTACAGCAGCCCAAGCTTGATTGCAACGTCAGCTGCTTTGAATTCTGGAGTAAGCTTCACGAAAGCCTTCTTTTCTCCGCCGTGCGTGATTTGGATGTTGACGCTTTCAACTTTCACTTCGTAGAGTTCCTCGACTGCCTTCTTGACGTCAAACTTGTTTGATTTCAAACCCACTACAAAAACCAGTTTGTTCTCTTTCTCAACCATCAGGCTGGAAGATTCTGTCATCAACGGATAAAGAATGACTTCATACGGGTCCAACTGTCTGCTCTCCTTTACCATACAATGTGCCCAGTTTCTCGATCGCCCCGCTAGTCCAAACAGTGAGCCTGCCAGGATGCGTTCCAGGCGCAAGCATTTCGGCGTTGAGGTTGGCAACGGTCGTGACTTCCACGCCGGGTATGTTCTGAGCTGCTTCCGCGGCTCCCCTGTTTTCAGCCACAACTATGAGCGGCCCCACAGCCTGTTTCATCTTTCTGCCCCTGCTCTTGCCCCGTCCGGCTCTAATTTTTCGGCTTTCCCTTATGCGAAAGATTTCAGACAGGACTCCTAGTCGTATGAGGGCTTCTTCAAACTCTTTTGTTTTTGTGACACTTTCAAAATCATTAGACACTACCAGAGGGATTTCAACAACGTCTTCCACATTGTGACCACGTGCAGCGACGACTTTCTTTGAACCCGTGGCAGCTATTGCCGAAAACAAAGCCAGTCTCTTCTCTTTCTTCGGTATCTTCTTCACAATTATCTTCTCAGCCATCGGCGGATGCCCTTGTCGCCCACTCACTGTTCCAGGCGCAAAGGCTCCCCGTGCTGAGCCTCCCTTGCGTCTCGGAATCCTGGCCGTGGCTGTCATCATTGTCGTCATCCTGCTTCTGACGGGCAA
>CAYPRE010000046.1:0-8009 GCA_964413045.1 uncultured Candidatus Bathyarchaeia archaeon | reverse complement strand
CCGAAGCCTTCGCGCCATGCTCTGGAAAATGCAGCTGCAAACTCTGCTGTTTCACGTAAGCACTCCGTCGAGGGAGCATTGTCTTCAGTCTTGAGGACCACGAACGGTGCACCGACGATATCGGCGTGGAAAACGACGTCACTGTTTTCAGCATGTTTCTTGACTAGAATCTCATTGGTCACGGCGTCCTTGCCTGCTACAAACAGAGACCCGTCGGAAGACACAGACCATCTGAATTTTTCAAACCATTCTTTCTGTCTGACCTTACGTTTTTCAAGCTCTTCACTGATCTCGGTAGACTTGCCAAGTCTAACGGTTTCGACTTTTTGAATTTTCTCTCTTATTTCCTCAGACTTTTTGCGAGTTTCAGACAAAGCTGTCTTTGCTCCCTCAAGTTTGAGTTTGGCTTTCTTGCCGCGTTCGTAGTAAAAAGCAGCGTTATCGAACAACGTCTTGCGTGGGTCAAGTTCGAACGTTAAACCGTTTATACGTACGGTCAGCATGGGGCTCTTGGCGTCAATAGACTCAAACGGAGACAGTGCCCCGGCTGCCTTTTCTATCAGGATTTCGTTTGCTATTGTCTTCAATTCTCTTCCTTCCCTTTTGTCCGCGGAGAACTTCCTCAGCAAAGTCTGTAACTCAGCCTCGTGTGCGTAGATTGTGTCTCCTATTTGCCTATTTCTTTCGGCATCGACTTCAGCTTCACGCAGAACCTTCTCTTGGTCAACAACCATTCGATCAAGTCTTTCTACCTCACGTTTCAGCCCTTCAACAACTTCATCGGAAGCAGCCTGCTCAACAGCAGAGATCCTGATATAGAATTCGTCCAGAGCTTCGTTGTAACTGCTGAAAACTCGATGCTTGAAACATGATGGTTCGTAGCGTTTGAGCTCGAAAGGCACGACATCTACTAAGGTGTTCTTTTCATCCAAAATCACTTGCGGCTCTAGCTTTCCCGTAGAGACTCGTTCGAGCAGGCTCTGCAAAGCATCAAACACTCGGCTCAACTCGTCAATCGTCAGTTTGATGCAAGGCTTGGTCTTTTCGATGCTTGCAGTGAGCAAGATTTCTTCAGCGTAGATGCCGCCGACACCAAGAAAGCGGGCGAGGGCCCTGACAACTTCAACGTCACCTAGACTTTGCATCCCCGTCAAGAATTCTTGCTTGCTGATTTTGAAGGGGTTCTTTCCAAACGGTGGGGGAAACTTGAAGATCTCTCCGCGAACGATATCACGGTCGCGCATTTTCTTGTATGTGAGGGCCTGCAGGATTCTGTTATCATCGCCGACTAGGATTATGTTGCCGTCACCGAACATTTCGCAGACAAGCTTCAGGATGTCGGAACGAGACTTGAAACACAGAAGAACTACTCTCTCAAACTCGTACTGTACCACATCAGTTAGCCAAGCATTCCGCAGATACTTCCTGAGAGCCATGCAAAAACTGGATGGAGCTGGAGTTTTCTCCGAGGCGTAGGCGGTGAGGTTCAGTCGGTTACCAGCCTCAAGAACGAGTCGAAACGCCGGCTGATCGGACTTATGAAGCTTGAAAAGCAGGGTTTTTTTCTGCAACTGATAAATGTTGTTCACGCGCGAAGCAACTAATGTTGCCTTAAGCTCACGAACGGTCGCAGCTACATCAAAACTCGTGAACTCCTTTAAGCGCAAGAGGATCCACACTGCCTTTGGGAATACTATTCTCAAACACTATAAATAGGCAACTTTAAATCGGGTTTCAGAATATAGGATGCAAAGGCGTTAGAATGATGAGGCCATTGGAGAAGGTGTATTGGTTTCGGTTCGTTTTCGGTATTCTAGCCGCGCTACTATGTGTTGGTTATGCCGTGGGAACCAATAGTATTTCAAATGGCCCTGATTTCCCGACGTACCTTTTCTTGAACAGTGCGTCCCTCGCGATAATCTTTTACTTGATGACCTATTACTTAGTGAGGTTCAAGTACAGATTTTTGGTGGAGAAGACCACAAAACTGATGACGACAGGGATCGGTATATATTTTCTTTCATGGATTGTCTTCTGGACTCTTCTTTACACTGTGATCGCTGGGAAGCCGCCGGGGATTTAGTCTTCTTCTGTTAGAAAGTTTTCTATCGTGACTTGGCTCTCGTCAGTCTTGACTGTCTCCAGCTCTTGCTGTTGCTCTTGAACGGTGACGTTGGAGCCGTTCGGGGCGGGGGTGGTGAGGACGGTGATTCTGCTGAAGATGCGCATGCAGTCTGCCCATGCTGAGAAGAAGCCGCGGTCGAAGTCTCCGTGGAGCTTGTTTCTGACGTGGTCAAGGAATTCGCGTCTGTAACTGTGCAGTGTGGCTTTGTTGTCGAAGTCCATTTTTGATATTAGAGCGTAGGAGTCGCCGTTTGCTTTGCGTGCGAGATATATTCCGTATAGGGCCCTGAAGTATCCTCTGTTCCATTCTGTCTTCTGCATTTTCTGTTTGAGGCGTTCCAGTTCTCGTTCTGCTTCTGTGAACTGTCTGTTGGCTATTAGTTGAAAGAATCTTGTGACTAGTGCGGAGGGAACAGGCATTTTTTAGCGACCGCGAGGTTTCGTTTTTTCTTCTTCGGAGACGTCCTCTATTCCGTTCTCGGTTACTTTAAATATTTCCTCTCCTTCAGGCAAATATGGGCTTGAAACGAGACGAGCGATGCGTGTCGGGCCGTGTGATGCTCTTCTGAGGTAAACGCGCGTGTGGCTGGTGTGTCCCACGATGTGGCCGCCGATCGGTTGGACTGCGTCTCCGAAGAACACGTCTGGTTTAGCCATGACTTGGTTGGTTACGACGGCGACGGCGTTGAAGGCTCTTGCGAGTCCGATGAGTTTGTGCATGTGCTTGTTTAGTCTTTGCTGTCTGGGGGCTAGCATTTCGCGTCCGATGTATTCGCTTCTGAAGTGGGCTGTTAAAGAGTCGACGATGATGAGTTTGACGTTGTTGGCCTTGATCACTTCGTCTGCGTTCTCGAGCAGGAACATTTGGTGGTCTGAAGTGTAGGCTTCGGCGTAGATTATGTTCTTCACGACTTGTTCTGGGTCAAGTCCCAGATGCTTGGACATCGACACGATCCTTTCGGTCCTGAAAGTGTTCTCAGTGTCAACGTACAGCACGGAACCGTTCAACCCGCCTTGTTCAGGGGGTAGCTGAACGTTCACACAGAGTTGGTGGCAGATTTGGCTTTTGCCAGTTCCGTATTCGCCGTAAAACTCGGTGATTGTTTGGGTTTCTAGGCCGCCGTCAAGAAGTTTGTCCACAACCTTGCTTCCGCTAGTTAAGCGGAGAACGCTTTTGCGCAGTCTGAGCAGTTCGTCCGCGCGGATGAAGGATACGCCTATGGATGAGCGGGCAGTTTCGATGACGGCGAGAGCTTTTTTTTCGCTTATGCCGGCAGGTTCGAGCTCACGAGCAGTTGCCATGGCCAGGGATTCGATCGTGTGATAACCCATTTCTCGGAGTTTCTGTGCCGTGGCTGGACCGACACCTGGCAGGTCTTCCAGAAACTGGTATTTCTTCCTCAGTGCCTCTGGACTTGTGATTTCCTTCTCTTCTTCTGTGGTCACAAATTACCTCTCCCGTCTACGACTCTTACAACAGATGAGCAGGCCATATTTAAAACGCTCGAAGTGTAACAGCCCGTTGTCTGTGGAGAGACGGGTTAAAATGGAAGGGGAGAAATTGAGAATCGAACCCTCTTTTCTTTGATGCTTCCTTGATTTTTGTTTCTTGTTAAGACAAAACATAAGTACGCGATTTCTTGTAGAACAGGGCTGTGGAGGGAAAGACCGTGGACACGGCGAAAGTTGTGGAAAAAGTTGCTTTTGACATTCTGAGGCAAGCAGTGATTTATTTGCCTGATGACGTTAAGCAGGCGTTGAAGAAGGCTTATGCTGAAGAGACTAGTGATACTGGGAAGACGCAGTTGAAGGCGATTTTGGATAACGTTGAGCTTGCGGAAAAGTATGAGGCGCCTGTGTGTCAGGACACGGGCACGATAATATTCTATGTGAAGGCGGGTGCGAAGGCTAAGGATTTGGATATGGTCGAGTCGGCGTTGATTGGTGCGACGCGTAGGGCGACGAAGGAAGTTCCTCTTCGTCCGAATGCGGTTGAGCCTTTCACAGGCAAGAACAGTGGGGACAATACTGGAAGGTTTTTGCCTTATGTTAACTGGGAAATAGTGCCGGGAGACGGCTTGGAAATGACGGTTATGACGAAGGGTGGGGGTTCTGAGAACGTTTGCTTGGGCGGAATGATCGTTCCTGGAGAAGGCATTAAGGGGCTAAAGAAGTTTGTTGTTGACGCGGTTGTTAAGGCTGGTGCGCAGCCGTGTCCGCCGAACATTTTGGGAATCGCCATGGGTGGCGGAGCTGACATTTCCATGAAGCTGGCGAAGAAAACGTTGCTTCTGCCGTTGAATGAGCATAATCCTGACTCGGAGATTGCGAAGCTTGAGAATGAGATTTTTGAAGCGGTCAACATGACGGGGATCGGGCCGATGGGTTTGGGTGGGAAGACCACGGTGTTGGGTGTTCACATCGACTATGCCTACAGGCATCCAGCGTCGTTTCCAGTTGCTGTGGCGTTCAACTGTTGGGCGTCCAGACGGTCTTCGGCAAGAATAAACGCTGATGGAACGGTGGAGTATCTGACTCATAAGCTTAAAGGTTAAGGTGAAAGAACGATGGTGGTTTACAAGCTTAAGACGCCGATAAGCGAGGAACAGATTCGAAAGTTGAGAGTGAACGATGTTTTGTATGTGACTGGAACAGTTGTGACTGCGAGAGACCAGGCTCATCGAAGAGCGCTTGAATTTTTCAAGGAGGGGAAGCCTATTCCGTTGAGTCTTGAAGGGTTGGCGGTTTTTCATTGTGGGCCGGTCGTGGCGAAGAAGGGGGAGAAGTGGGTTGCTGTGGCTGCTGGGCCTACGACGAGTACGAGGATGGATATTTTTGAGGATGAGTTCATCAAGGACTTCAAGGTTAGGGTTGTGATTGGGAAGGGTGGCATGGGAAAGCGTACGACTGATGCTATGGCCAAGTACGGTGCGGTTTACGGCGCGTTTACAGGTGGGGCAGCGGTGTTGGCGGCTAGAGCGATAAAGAACGTTAAGGCTGTGGAGTGGTTTGACCTTGGGATGCCTGAGGCTATGTGGGTTTTTGAGGTTGAGGAGTTCGGTCCTTTAGCTGTTGCCATTGACTCGCATGGGAACAACCTGTTTACTGACGTGCAGAAGAAAGTGGAAGAGAATAAGCAGAAGATCTACCAGAAATTGGGCATCACTTCGTAATTTCAACTTTTCCTTTTTCTGTTTCTTTTGTTTCATGTTTGTTGGGGCTTAGGCTTTGTGTGTGCGTAGAGCCTCCCCCTAGGGTCCACTATATGGTCCAAATATGTTTCGGGTTTATGATTTGATGGATGACTTGACGTGGGTTTGTCTTGTGTGTTTGGGTTCGTTTTTTTGATATGTAGTAGTGATAGTGTTTCTTCTGTAGGAAGATTTAATATGTCTTTTCTTGTTGGATAAATCTTTGAGTGAAGAAGTATGCTTAAGCGTTTTAGGGATAAGATCGCTGTTTCAGGCATTGCTGTTCTTTTGGTCGGTGTAGGCTTGTTGATATTCACGTTCGTAAGTGCTTTCGGGTTTCTCACGCAGAGTCTGCCCATAATTGCTACTCAGGACCTTGTTGAGACGTTCGGTGGTGCTCTAGCGCCGTTGATTGCGACGAGTATTCGCATTATGTATCTTGGAGTGATGGGCTGGATAGGTTCTTTGTTGACGATAAGGGGCGTTACGATCATCGCGCATGCTCCTCAACTGCCAACGATTGTTCCTCAGAAGCTCGGCGAGAACGTGCAGTCGCAGCCGGTTCAGAATTTGAAGGACCAGAAGCTTCAGAAATCTGCAGAGGGTAAGCAGTCTACACTGGAATTCAGGGTCATACCTCCGCAGGAAGTGGCGCAGCCCGTCCAGCAGAACCAAGAGAAAAACAAGAAGCAGAAATAATCAACGCCACCAGCGTTCTGGGAACCAGGTGAGAGCGAGATCCTATGAGGGTTGCCATCAGAGCATTAGGCATAGCTTCGGCGGTCTTCTGGGTTTTCTTGATCATTTTCGGAGTTTTCGCAGTGTTGTCTTTGCCGAATTTTCAGATGAGCTTCGGAGAAATGCAGACAGGCATCAGTTCAGGCAACGAGGTTGAGTTGTTGCTTCCGATTTCTGTTGCTAACAAGGGCTTCTTGAGTGTAGACGATTTTAACGTTTCAACTCGCATCGTAGATGAACAGGGTTCAACGTTGGCGGCTGGGCAAACGTTTATCTCAGAAATAGGTGCAGGCGAGACTGTTAATGCTACACATCAGGTTAGTCTGGGTCTCAACGATTTTTTGGCGGGTCATGCTCACATGCTTCTCAATGATTCTGAGCTGCGCGTTGAGGAGATTGTTGGCATGAAGATTGCTCAGATCGTTCCAGTCAAGGCCTCTTCGAATGTTTCTATTCCGTGGGGGGCACCTCTTTACAATTTTGCTGTGGGTGCTCCTGAGCTGTCTTTGTCAGGTTTGAACTATTCGAGAATGGTTGTTCCGGTAAGTTTTGAGAATCATGCTTTCTTCGGTTTCAACGGGACAATGCAGGTGCGTGTTTATGACAGTTCGAATTTGCTGGTCGGTGTTGGGGAAAGTCCTGTGGAGGTACAGCAGAATTCAGTGTACAAGGAAAAGTTAGGCATTGACATTTCGACGGGGAATGCTGCGCTGATTGGGCATATTGAAGTGTTTTTGGAGACGTCTGTTTTCAGTTATGGGCCAGTGGTGATTCCATTTGGTGTTTGAGAAAAGTAATGATTCTGGGAATAATCTCAGGAAGATGGTTTTCAGGGCTTCGAAGGCAACGATTATGGGGAGTGTTCTCTATGCTGTCTATGTGATTCTTTGGCAGCGTCTTGGTTCTATGTTTATGTCGCTGCCTGGTTTCCAGCAGATGGTTGAAGCATTCGTTGTCACTTACATAGTGTTACTTGTCGGAAGCATACTGACTTCGGGGACGATTTATCAATATTTTTTCGGTGTTGCCAAGGCGTTGTTTGTTATTGGATATGTACTGTTCTCGTTGAAGACTGGGATTTTTGAGCTGCCCTTGGGTGGCATAAGCGTGAGTGTCGACCTGCGGCTGTTTCTCATAGTAGTCATGCTCTTGGGTTTGCTGGGGCTAGCAAAAACGATTCTTCAAGCAATAGACTTCATGAGTGCAAGGTCAGAATCGGTAGTTGTCTAGAATCATTCATTTGTGTTGTTTCTTCGGTTGATTAATGTTGAAGTATTACTGCGCCGGTTCCTGGTGGTGCAGCGTGTTGACTTGCGGAACAGGCAAGTGCCAAGGCGTAGAGTTGGTCGTCATGTCGGCTTGGGGGATGCCAGAATTTGAGGTGGATTCTTTCTTGGGCTGTTTTGGGTTTTAGATATTCGTATTGTTGTTCGTTCATTTGCGCCATTAGCTGAGTGTCGTCTCCGATAATTTTTAGCAGTTTTTTCTCCATGAGCAGCTTCAGATTGTTGAGCATGTTTTCTTTTTCAATATCCGTGAAGAAGACGCCTTGGACGCTTGGAATTCGGATGTTTTGAAGTTCGTCGACTATTGCGTCGCCGATGCCTGTTTTATCGACGTTCAGACCTTCGAGATTGAATATTTGGTTTGCTCTGGCAGTGTATCCGACCACTTCTGGATACGCCGTGCCCAGTGGGAACTGGTGTTTGTGTATCAGCTTGATCTGGCCATTTTGCATTCTTTGCACCACTACTAGGACACTGTGGTCGACTTGTTTGCCTAGGTCTAGGCCTGCGTAGTAGGGTCCTTTGAGTTTGTTTTGGTCGGTTTTTTCAATGTCTTCGATGTATGCGTTTGGTGAATTGAAGTTTCCGAGGTCTGGGTCAAGACATTCTACGATCAGGTCCATTGGGAAAAACGAGTGCACTGCTTCCACCCACAGAGCTTCGACTTCTC
>CAYPRE010000045.1:0-8019 GCA_964413045.1 uncultured Candidatus Bathyarchaeia archaeon | reverse complement strand
GACTTCATGATGACCGACTGCCAAGGACAGGTTCTCAGTTTTCACGATCTGTTTCTTGCTGATCTTGTCTTTCGGCGGCGAAAAAGCGGGATACAGGTTTGGGATGACGCGAATAAGCCAGTTCTTGTGCCGGTGATCGTTCGTGTCCTTGTCTTTCTTCATTCTTTTGCCTGATTGGAGATAGACCAAGACTGCGGGAGGCGTCATGTGCTCGTTGCCCGGACACAAGGGGCAGACTCCTGCCTTACTTTGCTGTCGTTCTTGCTTCGCAAAATCAGTAGGTCTTCGGCCGCGCTCAGTAGCGATCACGACCCACCTGTCAAGCAGATAATCCTTACGAAATTCATTGAAAGACATCGATAAGCCTCAGATAAACACTAGAGTAGAGTTTGACTGCATTTAGCATTTTCCGAGAAACTGCAATGCATAAAAGCGCTTCGGCCACCTGTCACATTTTTTTGGCTTTTTGGCGAAGACGACTGTTGAAGTGGTGGGCCACAGAGGTTCGACGTCCAGAATCCGCCGCACCTTCAAACCCTACACTCGTACCCGCACGCCCCTGAGCGCTGAACGTCCAGACTTAGGTTGCTCCCTCCCGGGTCTGGCCGGGTTCGCCTGGTCGACATTAAAGACAGCTTCCCTACGGAAGCAGCCTAATGACCGCCAGCCCCAAGGGACGGATAGTCTTCGCTTCGGAAGTAAAGGCCTCGACAGCCTTAAACGCCTCATCCTCCGCTTTCGGCCCGTCCTATAGAGGGTTTACGGTACAGGGGACCCCTAGCCCCCCGCCTAAGACCCACCGACACAGAGTTGAGTAAACAAAACTATAAAACTTTGCTGAGAGCCACAGCAAGTTCTATTAGTTATGGATTGAAACAAGTTACTTTGTGGTTGAGGAGTCTCTTTGAAGACCATAGGTGTGGTTACGAGCGGTGGAGACGCTCCAGGCATGAATGCTGCGATAAGGGCAGCTGTGCGCATCGGGCATACGAAGGGTTTTCAGTTTTTGGGGTTTGAGAAAGGTTGGGAGGGCCTGATAACTGGCCTGTTCAAGCCTTTGACTCCGCGCTCCGTAGGCGGCATAATCCAACTCGGTGGAACGATCCTGCGTACTTCGAGATGCCCCGAATTCAAGACACGTAAGGGGATTGGGAAAGCAGCTGAGACTCTTCGCTCGAACAATGTTGATGGGCTTGTGGTTATTGGTGGCGATGGGTCTATCAAAGGTGCGTATGAGCTAAGCAAGGAGGCTGAAACGCAGGTGGTTGGGGTTCCTGCATCGATCGATAACGATGTTTTCGGGACGGACGAGACTATTGGCTTCGACACTGCAGTGAACACGGCTGTTGTAGAGATTGACAAAATCAGGGATACGGCAATTTCTCTGGAGAGAGTTTTCATCGTAGAGGTGATGGGTCGGACCAGAGGTTTCCTTGCTTCGATGGTTGGGATTACCGTAGGTGCAGAAATCATACTGGTTCCAGAAGTCAAGATTAACAGGGAGAAGATGTTCAAAGTCATAAAAGAAAACAGCTCAAAAGGAAAGAAGTCTGGCATTATCGTCGCCGCCGAAGGCGTAGGCGACACCCGCACACTTGCTTCGGAGATCGAAAAAGAAACTGGAAAAGAGGTCAGACTGAGCATTTTGGGCTATGCGCAACGAGGCGGCAGCCCGACAGCCAGAAGTCGTCTCTTGGCGAGCCTCTTTGCAGACAAGGCCATCGAGACTCTACTAAATAGGCAGGGAAACAGAGTGGTCGGACTACAAAAGGGCGGAATAGTCAGCATTGACCTGAAGAAATCCTGCGAAAATGAGAAAAAGTTGGATATGGACCTTCTGAATCTGGCGTATGAGTTGGCAACGTAAAAATGCGAGAAATCTAACCGAAGAACACGCTAGCTACGTCGTAGAGTTCTAGGTCAACCGTCTTGCGCTTGCCGACGACATCTTTCAGTGGGGCAGACTCGATCTTGTTTCCTCTGAGTGTGACCATGCGGTCGAATCTTTCTCGGTGAACAAGGTCTATTGCTGATATTCCGAATCTCGTGGCCAATACTCTGTCGAACGCTGTCGGAGAACCGCCTCGTTGAAGATGCCCCAGTACAACCACTCGAGTTTCCAGGTTGATGCACTTTTCGATTTCTTTGCCGATAAAGTAGCCTACTCCTCCAAGACGGATATGACCGAATTCGTCGAGGCTTTCGCTGTAGACTATTTCGACGCCGCCTTTGGGTTTCGCTCCTTCTGCCACGACGATTATGCTGAAGTTTCTTCCTCTCGCGTGTCTTTGTTTGATGTATTCGCATATTTTCTCGATGTCAAATGGTTTTTCAGGGATGAGTATTATGTCTGCGCCGCCTGCGAGCCCTGCTTCCAGAGCAATCCAGCCAGTGTATCTGCCCATTACTTCAAGAATTATCACTCGGTGATGTGTTTCAGCTGTGGTGTGAAGTCGGTCGAGAGCTTCAGTGGCTATGGAAACCGCTGTGTCGAAACCAAATGTGTAGTCAGTGCCAACTAAATCGTTATCAATGGTCTTCGGTACTCCGACGCATTTTAGACCAAATTCGCTCATTTTGTGAGCGACACTCAATGTGTCGTCGCCGCCGATTGCAACGACAGCTGCTATGCCTGTTTTTTTGGCGTTTTCCATAATCTTTTCTGGACCTTTCTCTGCTTTGAAGGGGTTTGTTCTTGAGGTCCCGAGTATTGAGCCTCCACGTGGGAGGATGCCTGAGACAGCGTTCAAGTCAAGCCTTGTGTGTTCGCCTTTCAGTAGTCCGCTCCAGCCGTCTTTGATGCCGATGATTTCATCCTTGTAGTTTTGGATGCCTTTTCTGACGACGGCACGGATTACTGCGTTGATTCCAGGAGCGTCACCGCCGCCGCTTAGTATTCCAACCTTCATTCTCATCATCCGTTAAGATTTTCCTGAGCTTCCGAAAAGCTGCATTTTGCCTTTGACAACTTGTTTCATGGCGTCCTTGGCGGGTCCAAGGATCTTTCGCGGGTCAAATTCCTTAGGTGAATTCGCAAGAACTTCTCGAACGGCCGCTGTGAATGCTAGACGCAGGTCTGTGTCAATGTTGATCTTTGCTATTCCAAGGCTGATGGCCTTTTGAATGTGTTCTTCGGGAATGCCTTTGGCGCCTTCGAGCTGTGCTCCGTATTTTTCTGCTTTCTCGATTATCCATTTCGGAACGCTTGAAGCGCCATGTAAGACAAGCGGCAAATCAAGTTTCTTGCTGATGGTTTTCAGTCGTTCAAAATCGAGTTTTGGCTCGGCCTTGAACTTGTATGCGCCGTGAGACGTGCCTACTGCCACTGCCAACGAATCTACGCCTGTGCGGTCTACAAATTTTTTGGCATCTTCAGGGTCGGTTAATATGGCTTCCTTTTCAGTGACAGTCTTTTCCTCAACCCCTGCCAGTCTGCCCAATTCGGCCTCCACAGTAACTCCTTTTGGATGTGCAAGGTCAACCACTCGTTTAGTCAAAGCAATGTTGTCCTCAAACTTGAGATGAGAACCATCGATCATGATTGAGGTGAAACCTGCTGCTACGCATTTGGAAACTGTTTCGAAATCTTCACTGTGGTCAAGATGCAGAGACATGGGCACTGAGACTGATTCTGCGGCTGTCCGCACAATTTTTGACAGGTAAGGTAAACCGGCATATTTGATGGCGCTAGGAGTGACAGCCACGATTGCTGGAGATTTCTCTTCAACTGCTGCCTCGGAAACCGCCAGTATGGCTTCCAAGTTGTTCACGTTGAAAGCACCTACAGCGTAGGCTTTTCGTCTTGCAGGCACCATCAAGTCTTTGTTCGTTACTAGCATCGTTTCACAGGGGATTGATATTTGCAGCAAATTGATATAAATGATTTCCACAGAGGTCGAAGCGAGAGTTTGAATCTCTCCCGGGCTACCACCCCATGTGTTGGAGAATACTATCCCCATTTTCTTTGTGTGACTGGAGCTTTCCTATTCAATCGCCCGAAAATTGTGCGGCCGAAGATTTGATTTTGAGCTTAGACGCTACGTTGAAAGTGATAAACCGGTTTACAGCAAGAAGCAGAGGAGAGCTTTTCAGCGTTTGATGAACGGTCTCACTGTCGGAAAGAGTAGGCGTGAAAGATTGAGATTCATGGCTCTTACTAGCTCGCCTGAGGCGGTAGGTGGGAATCTTAATGCTGATTTTAGAGCGTTGAAGATGCGTATTCTCCGCAAGTACGGTTTCAAGATGAAGTATTGGAAGATCCGAACAAATGAGGGTAACGGAGTTTTGCATATTATTTTTCGAGGGAGATACATACCGCAGAGGTGGCTTAGTGCGCAGTGGGCCGACATACACAAGTCGCCTGTTGTGGATATCAGATCGTTGTATGAGACTAGAAAGGGTTTGACTGGCATTGTTTTCTATCTCGTTGGAGACTATCTTTCGAAGCAGAGTTTTGAGCGTATGAGCTGGGGTTACAGCTGGGTCTTTCCAGCATTGAAAAATACGGTTTCAAACAAGCCCTTTTCCTATGGAATAAGTTGCTTTGTAGCCATTTTATTGTCACTCGTCAAGTACGGTTGACCAAGTTCCTGCCTGCGTATTCACGAACGCGCGCTAAATAGACCGAAAATAGCAGAGGATTCCTCCATCAGCGCGCGCTCTGTAGCGCACGCCTATCCGAGGTCGAGAGGTGTGTTGGTTTTGAGTCGTTTGGCCAGCTCCGCAAAAAGGCTTTCCAAGTTCTTCTTGTTCTTCCCGTAGTCAACGCGTTGCGTGCCGACACATTTAGATTTTGCCTGAACTAAGGATTGGCCGCCTGCTATCTCTGATATCCTTATTTCGATATTCTCACCAGAAGACTTCCATGAGAAACCGCATTTGCCACGTATCTCAATTGCAAGTGACGTTTCGTTGAGGACGCCCTCTTCCTTGAAAGAAATTCCTACAAGAGGTAAAACAGTTTTAACAACTGTTGAGACCTCTGGAAGCGTGCTCTCGAAGACACGCCTGCCAATAGCCATATTAGCCAAAGAGTATCACGAGAAATCCATCTGCCGAGCATATATTTCTGTTTTATGTTTACGGCACGCTGTTGCCCAACTGAATTGGTTCTGACACGGACAATTTGGGCCCTTCTCTAGAATACCAGCGGTTTCTTACATAATTGACATTCCAGCGCTATGGTACCGCTGCACTTCGTACAAACGATGTGTTCTTCAGGACACAGTACCTTATTCCAAATATCTGATATGAAGTTGCCACAAACGTCACATGTTTGCTTAACTCTTGCAGGCAGTTTGGCACCACATGTGCAAACCTCAACGTCGGCACTTATGTATTTTCCACACTGGGGGCATACGCACCAAGCGCCGCGAGCGTCCCTTTCCATATTGGTAGAGAGGAGAACAGGGGCCTCTATGACGGTACCACAGTATTTGCATGTCGGGCGCCCACCCGCAACTCTCATAATCCCTAGAGATTTCAACGGACGGCGGTAGACCCCGTCTGTGAAAGGTGCACCGCATTTGGAGCAAGAGGTTACTCTCTCTACTGGCTTCGTTTGTAGGGAGCTCTGCTTGAGCTCATCGTCTATCTGCCCTGAGGTGATCATGTTGAAGTACTGGATGGCCAAGTCGGCATCTTCTTTCCTCGAGTTGTTAATGGAAGAAATGTTTCCTAGTTTAAGCTTAGGATCACTCGACTGCTTGAACTCGATGCGAAGGCCCTCGCCTGCGAGTAGACCCACTCCGCCCTTTGTGATCTTATCCACTGAGCCAACAGGTCTCTCGAGAAGCAGCTTTCTTTCCCTCTCTTTTTTGACTGTGAGGTAAAGATCATGTTTGCTCGGGCGCTCTAGTACAACTTTCATCACACTTTCGCATATGATGCGTTGGTTGGTGAGCGTGAGGATAACCTCGATTTTCTTGTCCATATCTTTAGCCATAAGGGCAAAGATGGGGGTTTCGTCTTCTTGCCACTGAAAGCTAGCCATTGATGTAAGGTTGACCGCGTTCTCAGCTGCTGAGAGACTTTGCCCAAGCATTGCCAAGCAACTGAGCAGGAGAGCCATAGACTGTTGTATGCGATTGCTGAAATCCTCAATTCTCGTTTTCAGGGCATCTGCCCTTTTGTTTAGAGGAGAAAGACTGCCCGGTTTTCCCTCCTTTGCATCAACGTCTGCAAAGCCGATTTCATCGTTTATAGCCGAGATCTCCATTCGGATTGCAGCTGCCTCCTTTTCAAACTTCTCTTTCTGAGATGGTTCGATGGACGCGCAGAGCTGAGAAACTCTGAGCTGGTCAGCCTCGAGGTTGATTTGGCTCCTGTAGTTCAGTTGTCGAATATTCGCGATCCTTGCGTTAAGCTTGGCTATTTGATCATCTGGATGGTAAAGGTCCTCGGCTCTTTTGAGCTGGACTCGGAGTTTTGAGACATTACTTCTCAGGATACGCTGCATGCCCGAAAACATAAGGTTCTCAGCCATTTTGGCCATAAACAGACTTCCTTGGGTTAGAAACCTTCAGTTACAACGTTCTGAAACGAAGCGGTATATATGCTTTGAAAAGTTTGAGAAGACTCTGTGGCGCGCGCTAAGATAGAAATATCTCTGAGAGGTATAGCCAATCGCTCGTTTTCACATGTTTCATGGAATTATCGCGACAATCATCAAGCACGATATTTCTCTGTGGATGTGGACTTTACAAAAATGCGTATCATAATATCAGATATGCACTTGAATCAATCGTTCAATCGTTCTATATGGATACAAGACACACTGACATTGATTTTCCTACAAAAATAGAGATTCTGAAAGAGGTACAAGACCTTCGTGATTATCAAGGGGTTCGATTGGTCCAAAAACTCGGGATTGAAGACAAAGATAAGATAATTGAGCAATACAAGAGATTATCAGCGAAGGTTCACTTTCCTAACGAGCAACACGTGGTTACTGCATCTGATATCATGGAAAGCAATTATCATGCCACTAAGGTAGATTGCAATGAAGTATCAAATATCTATGATTCAATGAGAATATTTTATGATATCTTCCTTTTTCTGTTTCTCATTTATTTCCCAGAACTTAAAAAACCACTAATAGAAAACACCGAATTCGTCAAAATCGTCAAAGACCACAATCTATACTTGTTGCTCAAAGCTCTGAGGCTTTGAGAATATGAGAAAGAGGGGGTTTGGGGGTAAAGTTTTATCCAACACACACAGAAACCTACTATTTCAAGTGGGTATTAGTCAGGTAGTGCGCGCTATTGCGATAGTCATTGAACTAATGGCAGATGATGCGCATCCGACTACTCGATTATTCGTTTGAAGCTTATCGAGGCAAGAATAAACATTACGATGTCGAACACGGCGATCGCTGCCAAGTCAACGAGAAGGTTTGTGAGGTCTCCCGTTATCAGCAGTCCTCTTGTCGCGTCGACCACGTAGCTCATTGGGTTGACAGCTGAGAAGTATTGAAGAGCTTGCGGCATCATTTGAAGTGGGTAAAGTGCGTTGCTTGCGAAGAAGAGGGGCATTATTATGGCTTGGCCTATTCCCATGAATCTTTCTCTGGTTTTCATGAAGGATGCGACCAGTATCGATATTGCAGCGAAGCCTCCTGAGGCGAAAAATATGATTATGAAGGCGGAGATGAAGTAAGCTGGGTTGGGGTAGAATCTGACGCCGATTATTAGGGCGACTGGCACTATTATGAGTCCTTGGAATATTGCTCTGACACCTGATGCCATTGATCGGCCGATGACCATGGAATATCTGGATGCGGGCGTGACTAGGAGTTTCTTGAGGATTCCTGAGTCTCTTTCCCAGACCATCATTAGGCCGTAGAAGATGCATAGGAAGGTTGTTGATTGGATCAGCACGCCGGGGGTTATGAAATCCGTGTAGGGGATATTTCCTGGGGTAGGTATTCCTCTGACGGAGCCCATGACTGGCCCGAAGACGACGATCCACAGGATCGGTTGGACGGCTCTGAAGTAGAGTTCTGTTCTATCATGTCTC
>CAYPRE010000044.1:5870-8079 GCA_964413045.1 uncultured Candidatus Bathyarchaeia archaeon | reverse complement strand
GACATCTGCTTGACGTGCAGAAGGTCGCCGGTTCAAGTCCGGTCCGGCCCACCAATTATCGATATTGTGAGGGTTTTCGATGTTATTTGAAGAATTGACCTGCGAGAACTACATTAACAAGTGTTTCAAGTGGTTCTAGAAGGTTTTTGAGAGATTGAACCCCAATTCACGTGATTTTTCGACTTTTGGAACAATCCGCAGTTAAAGGCTACAAGTCTTATCTTTTGGCAAATTCCTCATACTAATATTCACATAAGAAGAAATCCGAAGACTCCGAATAAATGTGCACTTTGTGCACACCTCGCCAACCTCTTTCTAACCTCTTGGTTCTCTGTCCGCGAAAATTTAATTCCTCCCTCTCACTATTTGAGTGTGGTGATTGTATTGAGCATGGGAAGCGCTAAGAACAAACCGATGACTAAGAAAGAAAGAGAAGAGAAAAGAAAAAAGCACAAGGAAAAACGCCTAAAGAAGTAGTCCCAGTCGTTGTGCACCATCCATTCTTGGAGAGCTAGCGCGCGTTCGAACTCTTCATCAAAATCTTGTAATCTTGGCGCGTGCGTGCAATTTTTATAGCTGCAAGAACAGAGTATAACGTCTTAGGGAGGATGAATTGTGCCCAAAGGCAAGAAAGAGAAAGCTATGGATCATAAACACCACATGAAATTGCAGAGAGATAAGGAACTGAAAAGGAAAGAGAAACGGAACGTTGAACTCCCTGCAGAATATGATAAACGCAAGAAATAGCACTCGCGAATAGCGCAGTAGTCTATCTCTCTTCAGTCTCTCAGTTTTCTCCATCCTCTTCATGAGGTAACCACCTGACAACACCACCCTCGATTATGTCCGATATTCCGCAGTGCTGTCTCAACATCGTTCAAAAAGTCAGGGAACTTTCAGGATACTAGATTTCCAAGTTAAGGAATGATCTGATTTTTCCAATATCTCTACTAGGTTAGAAAAAGAAACTAGAAAACCCCGATGGCATGAGAGGGCAATTCTGTGTCATAAGTCTGGTGCTTGCTCACAGAGAGAGCTTGTGTTAAACACTGGGTTTCTGAGTGAATTTTGTTCAGAAACCTACAACCCATGTTTAAATAAACAGATTCTCCTAATAGCAAGACTGAGAAGAAACATGGCCAGGCTCATGCAAGGAATGAGGGGATTCGTAGAAAACATCAGGTATGCTTGGCAACAGAGGAAGACTCCTTACGTAGATAACATAGCTCTCAAGACGCACTACTTAGAGAGCAGAGAGCTGTATCATGAAAGAATGAATTGCGCATTCGTACACCGTACAAACAATGATTTAATCAAAGCCTTTGATGAATTGTTCAGTGCCGTAGACTGTGGCGACACCTCAAATCTGTGGCAAAGAAAAGCTGGTCTGGCCAAAAGCATAAACGATAACAGGGATGAACTTAGGGGAGCCCTCATAGGGACGATTACCGGCTATTTCACAGCTCTAGGAGCATCCATTCCCCTAGCACCAGAGATTTACACAAAGAGTCTGAACGCGTTTTCCAACTTCTTTTTCTGGGCGCTACTCGCCGTTTTTGGGTTTGGGATTTATACCGGACGATTCAGCCAAAATAGACTGAAAAGACTGGTTAAAGAACACAAAGATTATTCGAGAGAATCCGAAGAAATCACAGAGCTGCTCGAGAGAGAAAAGGATATACGAGTTCGATAGAACTCTCTGGTCGAACTTCTAGCACATGCGGCGCGACAAGCCTACTTCTCTGAAGCCTCTTAGTTCTTTGTGTACAAAAACTTAATCCGTCATTCTGATCATTCAAAAGTGGTGATTTGTGTTGAGTATGGGAAGTGCCAAGAAAAAACCGATGACTAAGAAAGAAAGAGAAGAGAAAAGAAGAAAGCACAAGGAGAAACAGTTGAAGAAGTAGCTTAAACCATTGTGCCATATCCATTCTCGTCGAGCTCTTCGAGCTCAACGAAGCCAACCTCCTTTCATTCTTTTGATTCTTTGCAACCTCTATGCTACAGTATCACTATTCAGCGCGCGCAGCGGGGAAGAGAAATGGAGATCTCAAATTTCTATTTGATTAGGATTCGGAAAAATAATCTTTGATTTCTTCCTTCGTAAACACGTGGTGTTCACAGGTCTGTAGCTTGTGTACACGGAGGTATTGAGAAGGGAATTCTGCGAGCGCGCTTTCCTTTTCTGGCCGTAGTCAGGCAGGCTTAA
>CAYPRE010000044.1:0-5860 GCA_964413045.1 uncultured Candidatus Bathyarchaeia archaeon | reverse complement strand
TTTCTTTTCAAGGTCGTGGTCAAGCACGCTTTCACATGTTCCACTTTTCTCGTGAGGTTGTGAACGCCTAATAATGATCTTGATCTTTTTTTGGACCAAAACAGATAATAAAGCGCGCATGAACCAAGATTGCGCCGAAAACTGGTGAAAATGTGCCCTCAGAAATCCTTGACCCTGACAATTTTGTGTCGATCAGTGAACGAGCAGAATACTGCGCAGTGAAGAGGATGAAGGACTCTGTGAAGCTGAAGCTCAGGACGCCGGGCAACCTTTACACCTTGAAAGTTGAACCAATGAGAGCTGAGGAAATCATCAAGAAACTGCAATGCGAAATCCGCGAGATATAAGCGTTTTTCACAGACAAGAAGCAGAAGATCTAGCAGAAAAAAGGAGAAAGCCAGTTCACTGGGAAAAATGTCCCAGCACGTTTTAACAGGAACTAGAATACTTCCATTCTTCTCTTTTAGAAAGGAGTCATCCAGTCCTCCGAAAACTAGAAAAGTCATCCAAGACAGTAAGCCTTGAGGGTAGCAGATGGACAAATACAAGTTTGCCACGAAAGCGGTTCATTCCGGTCAGTCTTCTGACCCTTTAACGGGTTCAGTTGTTCTCCCGATCTACACGACGTCCACGTTTGCTTTCAAGGATGCTGATCAAGGAGCTGCGAGATTCGCGGGAACAGAGGAAGGATACATCTACACTCGTTTGGGCAATCCCACGGTGAAGGCGTTGGAGAAGAATGTTGCTGATTTAGAGAACGGCGAAGCTGCAAGAGCATGCGCTTCTGGAATGGCCGCGATAACCACGGCAGTCCTAGCAACAATCAAGAAAAATGATCATGTGGTCTCAACCGATTGCGTGTACGGTGGCACCATAAAGCTTTTCCTCGATATTCTGTCAAAATTCGGAGTCGACTTCACTCTTGTTGACACATCCAACACCGAGAATATCAAGTCAGCCCTTAGAGAAAACACGAAACTCATCTTTTTGGAAACGCCCACAAACCCCACACTGAAGCTGACAGACATACGGGAAGTAGCCAAGATCGCCGAAGAACGCAACATAGTAGCTATGGTGGACAACACTTTCATGTCCCCTTACTTCCAAAGGCCCATCGAACTCGGAGCAGACGTGTCCATTCACAGCCTCACCAAATATCTGGGCGGACACAGCGACCTCGTCGGCGGAATAATCGTAGGCTCAGCCGCTTTCATCAAGTCAGTCGACCCCGTACTGAAGAACACTGGCCCAACGCTTGGACCGTTTGAAGCATGGCTCACGCTTCGCGGCATCAAAACACTTCCACTCAGAATGCAGAAACACAACGAGAATGCCTTGAAAATCGCCGGGTTCCTCGAATCTCACCCGAAGATCGAAAGAGTCTACTATCCAGGCCTGAAGTCGCATCCTCAGCACGAACTTGCAAAGAGACAAATGAGCGGCTTCGGCGGCGTGATCTGCTTCGAAGTCAAAGGCGGATTAGAAACTGGAAAGAAACTCATGAACTCAGTCAAACTGTGCACACTAGCAGTCAGCTTGGGCGCTGTTGAGACGCTTATCGAACACCCAGCATCGATGACACATGCAATTGTTCCAAAAGATGAAAGGAAAAGAGCTGGAATTACGGACAATCTTGTGCGACTCTCCGTTGGAATCGAGGATGCAGAAGATATAACGCAAGACTTGGAACAGGCGCTGGCCCAAGCGTAAAGCAAAAAATCGTCATGCCCAAGCGCCCGCACCATCGTTTCACAAAGCCAGACCGAGAAAGTTAGGCAAGGTTTAAGCCCTCACAAACCAAACTCTTTCTGCGTGTCCGAAATGAAAATTCTTGTGATTGGCTGCGGAAACATAGGCTGTGTCGTAGCTCAAGACTTGGCCGAGAGTCTTCCTACTGTTGAAATCGTGCTTGCCGACGTTGACGAGACCCGAGCGCAAAGTGCTTCTTCCAGAATCGGCCGCGACAACGTCTCTGGAATCAAGCTGGATGCTTCCAACAACAATACGCTCGTAAGCGCTCTGAAAAAATTCGACTTAGCCGTGGGGGCCTTGCCTGGCAGCATGGGCTTTCAAGTGTGCAAGGCTGCAGTCGCGGCAAAAACGAACATTGTCGACGTTTCCTACATGCCTGAAGACGTCATGGCACTGGACGAAGGCGCCTCGAAGGCAGGCATTTTGTTGCTTCCAGATTATGGAATGAGCCCAGGACTCGGCAACATTCTTGCTGGGCATGCTATCAGCAAACTTGACCGAGTTGAAAGCGTTCACATGTTGAACGGAGGATTGCCTGCAAGGCCTGTGCCCCCTCTGGGCTACGTGATAACGTGGTCAGTGAATGACCTAATAGACATGTACAACCGCAAAGTCACCATAGTCAACAATGGCAAGAAACTCCAAGTAGAACCGTTGAGCGGCTTGGAGCAATTGGATTTTCCAGGCGTGGGAACGCTTGAAGCCTTCTACACAGATGGGTTAAGAACTCTCTTATACACTGTGAAAAACTGCAAGGACATGTGGGAAAAGACCCTTCGATATCCTGAACATGTGGAAAAGATCAAGCTTCTGAAGGCCTTGGGGTTCTTCGAAGAAAAACCGTTGCAAACACGAGACGGTCTTGTGTCGCCACGGGATCTAACTGCCAAGCTGTTTGAACGGGAACTCAAGAAAAAGGACGTTCCAGATATCGTGGTCATGCGCATCCAGGTGAGCGGAACAGAAGACGGAAGACGCTACACATACACGTATAACATTTTCGAATCCAGCGACAAGAAACGCCAAGTGACTGCTATGGCTCGAACGACAGCGTACACGACCTCAGTGGCTGCACAGCTGATAGCCAACGATATGGTCAGTGGAAAGGGCGTCGTCCCACCGGAAAAGCTTGGAATGCGCGAAAAAGTCTACAGCGAGTTCTTGCGCATGATGAGAGAACGAAAGATAATACTCAAAGAAGACAAGAGGAGCACACGCTGAACAATTAAACGCTCTCAACATCAGCCTTCTGAGCTGTTGGTCGATTGTGCAAGGCTCAAGTCATCCAGCCGCCTGAAAAAGCAAGGTAAATGAGGAGCGGTAGCAGGCCTAGAATCACTGGAAAAGGCAAGCCTGGAAATATCCCTTTCTTCTCGAGCATTTTGAAAGCCAGAAAGACTCCAGACAGTACTCCGACCAATGACGCCACAGCGAACACTGGAGTGGCCTTGGCAAGGACGAGACTTATGAGCATCGAATAGAACGTCAGGTCCCCCAGCCCCATCTGCAAGTCTTTGAAAGAGAAACTCAGTCCGCGAAGTTTCTCCATTCCACTGTGCGCTATCTTTCCAACAGCGCCACGATACACGGCAAAAACGTCGTAGACGGCCAGCGCCGACAAGACCAGTATTCCGCTGAGAGTCTGAATCGAAAGCCCCAAGAAAGCGCCTAGACCACCGCCAAGAAGAAGAATCGACAGTTCAGAAGCTCGGCTATGATTTCTAAACACTGCAATATCCACACTGACAGCGGCAATCGCCGACAATACTACGTCTAATACTACGGCAAGCGTGTACGGAACGGCAAGGATGGAGAACGCCGCCCAAATGTAAACGAAAGAGAGCAGCAGAACGGCAAGAGTCAAAGCGAAACCGGTGATGACGACGATCGACTTGATCTTTTTCCTTCTCAATAACACATACAACAAGGTTGCGCCGACGCCTGCGAGAATGACGAAGTATAACGCGTTGAACAGAGATCCAACTCCTTCTGGGAAGGGAGTGACGCTGTACAATTCCATGGGTGATTCTGAAACAGCGAACGTGCATAAAACGCCAAAAAGCAGGCTTGCCAAGACTGGTAGCAGATGCAGTGGCCTTGCTCTGAACGTGTCGTTCAAGTGTAGTACCCTGACTTTTCAACGGTTGACTGGGTTTTTAGGTAGCATTTGTGGCAGAATAAGCTTTGCTTTCGGTCAGTCTCGAAGATGGAATTGGAGAAATACATTGCGCAGTATGGGTTCTCACAATGCGTCAGGCCTAGAGTGTGTCCGATTTCATGAACGGCCTCTTTTGTTCCTCTGTCGATGACTACTTGACTGTTCGGAGGCTTTCCGTAGCATTCTGGTCTAAGCCTGAACAGTGATATGAGCCCTGCTTTCCCAGGACATTCCGCTTGGCCAAACACGAAGTTTAGTCTCGGAATGAAGATGTCAACATCTGCGACGCCCAAGACTTTTTTAAAATCCTGTTGTTTTTCTGCATAGTTGTGGACTGCTGCGAGCATGATGTCTGAGCGGTACTGTTTTCGTGTCCTGCTGAAAGCTTCTCGAGGTATCGACAAGGTTTCTGTAGTTATGATAACTTTTGCTTCCGTGAAAATGGTGCTCAGGCTCTCTTGGACTCTGCTTAGTATCTCGGAATCCACTTGTCCGATAGACAGGGTTCCTATTCTGTCCATTTTCTCGTTAAACCTTGATCGTGTCCCCTGTTCTGGGTGCGACTGCGTCGAGGCCCAATTCGTTCTTGGCCCATTTTGCAAGCAGTTCGCAGTTTCCTTCTGCACCGTGAACCACGTAGACTTTGGGTTTTCCGCCTAGCCTTTTCAGCGCTTCCTTAAGCTCGCCTGCTCCGCAATGCGATGAAAAATCGAAATGTTTCACTCGGGCCTTGACTTTTCTCATTTTCCCGTCGATGACGCATATGCCCTTTTCCAAGAGTTCCTTGCCAGGAGTGCCTGGAATCTGGTAGCTGACGAGGAAAATGGCGTTGTCAGCCCTCTTGCCAATCTTGGAAGCGTAGAACATGGCGGGGCCTCCCTTAAGCATGCCTGCGGGTGATATTATGACGCCTGACATTTTGCTGCCTTTCCGTCGATCTCTCCAGCCTTCAACCCAGTTCGTCGAGTGCACTGCATCAGCGAAGGCCCTTGGGTCTCTCAGAAACTCTGAGTAGTTCATCATGATCCGACTTACCTCGCGGGCCATGCCGTCAATCGTGACGGGATACTCAAAGTGATGCGCTGCCAGAACACAGATGAGCTCTTGCGAACGGCCGACGCCGAAGGCTGGAACGAGAACGGTGCCGCCTCTTTCTACGACGTCTGTGCATTCATCGACGAAACGCTTTTCAAGTTCCGAACGTTCAGTGTGTTCCTCGTTAGCATACGTGCTCTCAATCATCACGGCATCTAGGTCCTTGTAGTCCATCTTTGCTCCCTCCAGAAGTCTCGTGTTCGTCAGGTTGAAGTCTCCCGTGTAGAGTATTTTTTTTCCTTCAGCCTCAATCAGTGTCTGGGCGCTTCCAGGGATGTGTCCAGCGTTCTTGAACTGGAATGTCATGTCTCCAACTTTTTGTTGTTCATCGAAATTCACGTGTATGCTGTTCTGCATCATCGCCTTGAGTTCGAGAAATTCAAATGGCAAGTAATAGCTTGAAAGATGGATGAAGTCTGAGATGAGTAGTTGGTTCATCTCCATGCTCAATTTGTTAGTGTATAACGGCTTCTTGCCGCGAATATAGAATATTGGAATCGCGCCCGAGTGGTCCAGATGACTGTGGGAAAGAATCACAGCGTCAACATCCTTCGGGGGCACGTGCATGGGAAACCCGGGTTCATGGTCCAGCATCGCGCCATAATCCAGCAAGACTTGTGATTTCTCAGATTTGACAGATATTGCCAACCTGCCGACTTCTCGGGCTCCACCCAAAAATCCAATCTGTAATTGACCCATTCTTTTCAATCCGTCAGTTCAGTAATCATGTTTTGCGCTCTTTTAAAAATGTATTGACTTGGAACTCGAAGAAGCCTTTACTCGCCCCTTCTTGATCGCTTTCAAAACCTCATCAACGTCCAAGAAAGCCTGAATCTCCGTGAACACCGACCACAA
>CAYPRE010000043.1:0-8415 GCA_964413045.1 uncultured Candidatus Bathyarchaeia archaeon | reverse complement strand
TCTTGAAATTCTCTGCTGCTGAAAGTGGAATATAATCTCATAACGAGGTCTGTTTGTCTTATCTTGGCTTGGTGTCGTATCTGAAAAGCATAGTAGACAACTCCTGCCACAATGCTGGCAGAGGCGATGGCCACCGAAATCGGTGATACGTCAACCATTTCTGACACCCAAAATTGTCCGTCAGCGTAGTCTATTTCAGTTGAGCTATAACTCTTCCGCCTCAGTTCCTGTTCATGAAAAATGCCCAAGGCGGCTGATAGTCGCAGAATAAGATAGAATTGTGGTTGGTAGGGCTGCTGGAATTCGATCTCAGACCCAGTTGTGGCGTCACCCGCACAATCTCCCTCTTTTTCTGTTTTGGAGATCACTGGACGCATACTCTATATTCCTTGCAGTCTTGTGTGTTTGGGGCTTCATGTGTGCCAAACATAAGGTCTCGCAAGCGGAAATAAGGCCTCGCACTAGATGCGGGTTTTATATAGGAAAGGTTTTTAGTTTAGTTGTCGTATGTGACATGCAAAAGGTTAGAAGACACTGTGAGGATGAAATAAGATGTCTGTATTTGCAGCACCAGGTGCTTACGATCGCGCTATTACGGTTTTCTCGCCTGACGGTCGGCTTTTTCAAGTAGAATACGCCATGGAACTGGTCAATCGTGGAGCAACGATATTGGCTATTCAGTGCTCCGAAGGCGTTGTCACGGGAGCAGAAGAAACGATTGACCCGCTTGAAGAATCCGAGTACTCATGGAAAATCTTCCGAATAGACGACCACGTGGGCGCAGCAATAGTAGGCTTAAGCTCAGATGCACGTATACTCATAGACCAAGCACGCATCCACGCACAATCCAACAAACTGACATACGACGAACCAATCGACGTAGAAGTCGTCACCAAACACATTTGCGACATCAAACAGCTCTACACCCAACACGCAGGAGTCCGCCCGTTCGGCGTAAGCATGATCTTCGCCGGAGTAGACAAAACAGGCAGCCGCGTGTTCGGAACCCACCCAAGCGGAACCTACAGAGGCTACAAAGCCCGCGCAGAAGGCGCAGGAAGAGAAACAGTATTCAACATACTCAAAGAAGAATACAAAGAAGAAATGAATCTCAAAGACGCCACTGAACTCGTCGTCAAATGCCTCGCCAAAGCCCTCGAAGCCCGACAGTTGCCGCTGAGAATCAAAGTTGCCACCGTTTCCACAGAAACAAAGAAGATGGAATTCCTGACAGACGAAAAAACAGAAGCAATGTTGAAGGAGCTAGGCACGGGCAAGTGAAAGGCTGATGAGCGATAAGTACACCGTTGCACGAATGACAGTGAACAACGAGCACTTTGAGATTCTCTGCAAACCCGAAAAAGCACTACAGTACCGTCTGGGCAAAGTAGCCGGCGTACGCGAAGTATTAGCCGGAGAAATCGTTTTCTCAGACGCCAACAAAGGCACGAAACCCCCTCAAGAAAGCCTTCAAAAAGCTTTCAGCACAACAGACCCACTCAAAATAGCCGAAATCATACTCACCAAGGGCACGCTGCAACTTACGACTGAACAGCGCAGAAAAATGGTAGAAGACAAACGCAAACAAATCATCGACTTCATATCACGACAAAGCGTTGACCCCAAGACCAACCTGCCACACCCGCCCACACGCATCGAAAACGCCATGGAACAGATCCGCTACCCAATCGATCCATTCAAACCCTTGGAAGAACAAGCCAAAGACATAATCAAACTCCTAAGAACAATACTGCCACTTAAAATGGAACAGATAACCATAGGCGTAACCATACCCGCAACCTATTCGGTCCGTGCATACGGCGCCATCAAAGGCTACGGCACAATCAAACGTGAAGAGTGGCGGCCCGACGGTTCATGGTACGGTGTCCTCGAAATGCCCGCAGGCACTTACGCCCCGTTCATCGATAAACTCGGAGAAATAACGAAAGGAACGGGAGAAGCAAAAATCAACCCTTAAAGGTTTTCTAACCCTAAAATTTGAGGTGAAACATGTGCCAATCTTTCTAGAAAAAAGACAGCTTGTGGTACCCGGAGACCTGATCGCAGAGGGCGACTACATAGCTGGAGACAACACGTACATAGAAAAGAACAGAATATTCGCCTCAAGAGTCGGAATCGTAGAGTACGAAACCAAAAAAGTGGATGTTGTAGCGTTAAAATCGTTCTACATGCCCAGAATGGGAGACATAGTCATCGGAACAGTAACCGAAGTAGGTTTCAACGGCTGGACCGTCGACATAAACTCGCCCTACATAGCATTGCTAAGGGCCTCAGACGTGCTCAGCAGACCGTTTAAACCCCAGAAAGATGACCTGCCCCAGGTCCTCGACGCCGGAGACCTCGTGGTAGCAAAAGTAGTCTCTTACGACAGAACACACGACCCGCAGCTAACCGTTGCGGAGCCGGGACTCGGAAAAATCACGCGGGGCCAAATCCTCAAAGTAACCCCCACAAAAGTCCCTCGAGTCATCGGCAGAAAAGGCTCGATGATAAGCATGATAAAACAGGAAACGGGCTGCAACATAATCCTCGGAGTCAACGGCATCGTACTCATCACGGGAAAAACTCTTGAAGACGAACAACTTGCGATGAGGGCCATCCTCAAAATCGAGGCAGAATCCCATACAACAGGCCTGACAGATCGCATAACCCAGATGTTAAAAGAAGAAAAAGAAATGAAAGGAGGAAAAACAGAGTGAACGACAAACCAGAAAAATTACTTGATAAAAAGGGCTTGAGACTCGACGGAAGAAAAATCGACGAGTTAAGATCCGTAAAAATGGAAGTAGGCGTAATCTCCAACGCCAACGGTTCAGCGTACATAGAATGGGGCAAGAACAAGATAATGGCCGCCGTGTACGGCCCACGAGAGGTACACCCGAAACACTTGGCACTCCAAGACCGTACCGTGCTCAAATGCCGCTACCACATGGCCAGCTTCAGCGTCCAAGAACGCAAATCACCAGCGCCCTCACGAAGAGAAATAGAACTGTCAAAAGTCATCAGAGAATCACTCGAACCCGCAATATTCATGGAATACTACCCACGCACGATGATAGACGTGTTCATAGAAGTACTCCAAGCCGACGGCGGCACAAGATGTGCAAGCATAACCGCAGCCGCACTGGCCTTGGCAGACTCGGGAATACCCATGCGCGACCTAGTCGTGGCATGCGCCGCGGGTAAAATCGAAGACAAGATTGTCTTGGACTTGATGGACACAGAAGACAAAGTAGGCTCAGCCGACGTGCCCGTCGCGTTGATGCCCAATCTCAACGCCATAACACTCCTGCAGATGGACGGAATACTCAGCACAGAAGAATTTGAAACTGCCGTCAAAATGGCCATGGACGGCTGCAAGACGGTTTACATTATGCAGAAAGAAGCCCTCAAAACCAAATACGTAACCGCAAAAGGAGAAGAAGAAGCCAAGGAAGAAGAAGGCAAAGAGGAGGCTGAAGAATAATGCCATCAGTAATCACCAAAGTAAGACAAAAACAAATCGAACAACTACTCGAGAAAGGAAACCGTTTAGACGGCAGAGGTCCCATGGACTACCGCGAACTGAAACTGGAACTGGGCCTGATCGAACGCGCTGAAGGCTCAGCACGCGTGCTGCTAGGCAAGACAGAAGTCGTTGTCGGCGCAAAAATCCAGATGGGCGAACCCTTCCCAGACACGCCAAACGAAGGAGTCATGACCGTAAACGCGGAACTCGTGCCCTTCGCATCACCAAACTTCGAACCCGGACCACCCGACGAAAACAGCATCGAACTAGCAAGAATCGTCGACCGAGGCATAAGAGAATCCCACATGATCGACACATCAAAACTATGCATCGAACCCGGCAAGAAAGTCTTCGTCGTGTTCGTGGACGTTTACGTGCTCAACCACGACGGCAATCTCATAGACGCCTCGGCACTCGCAGCAGTAGCCGCACTGACCAACACGAAAATGTCCAAGTACGAAGTCGAAGAGGGCGAAGTCAAAATCAAATCAGGCTACGAACAGCTACCTCTAAAGAAACACCCCATAACTGTCACATGCGCAAAAATAGGCAACAAACTCGTCGTAGACCCATGGCTCGAAGAAGAACAAGTCATGGAGGCACGAATAAGCTTCGCCATAGACGAAGACGAAAACATCTGCGCCATACAAAAAGGCGGAAGCGGATACTTCGAACCTGAACAAGTCTTCGAAGCAGCCCGAATCGCCAAGGAAAAAGCTAAAGAACTACGCAAGAAACTCAATTGGTGAGACAAACACCATGCCCAAAATGAAAAAAGTCGGACCCTCACGAGGACTGGGTCCACGCTACGGCGCCACAGTAAGAAAACGCTACGTCAAAGTAATGGCAAGCATGAAACGACTCCACAGATGCCCAAGCTGCGGCTTCACAAGAGTGAAAAGAAAAAGCGTAGGCGTCTGGAGCTGCAGAAAATGTGGCTACACCTACACTGGCGGAGCCTACGGCCCAACAACAAAACTCGGAGCATTAGCAAAACGCTCAGCCAAAGGAATACCTGTTGAAGAAGTAGAACAAACCACGGCTGAAACCACAAAAAGAGCAGTAACCCAAACTGACGTAGAAGCAGAAGAAATCGAGGAAGAAGAAGAGGCAGAAGAAGAAACCGAAGAAGAAGAAACAGACTAACACAAAAACCCTATTTTCTTAAATCTCTCCTTTTTAGTCTGGAGCATTATTGATGAAAGCCAAGGCGACAGTGCGTCTCAAATTTTCCTCAAAAAAAGAACTGGAAACAATACTGAAGTCCTTGCAGCCCGAAGTGGAAAATCCCACTACCACACGTTCACACACGGAATTGCAGAAAGAAGGAAATTTCATAGTTCTGACAGTCGAAGCCTCAGACACCGTTGCACTGCGAGCAACATTGAACGCTTACCTAAGATGGATAAACTCAATAGTGAACGTTCTACAAGTCGTAAAGGCGCATTAACTGCATTTTACAGGGTGTTTGAAGCCATGAGAAAATGTTAATTAACAGCGTGCCTTATTGCTGTGCAATTGGAAGGTTAAACAAGTGAGTGACGAACTATCGGGTCTCCCTCCTCAAGTTCAAGAACGACTCATCAAACTCCAGAGACTCCAGCAGACCACCCAATCGATACTTGCCCAGAAACAACAAGTGGACCTTGAATCATCAGAAACAGAACAAGCCTTGGCAGAACTTCAAAAAATGACCGATGAAGCCATAATTTACAAGGCTATGGGCACGATACTAGTCAAGACAGAAAGAACAAAAATGATTGCCGAATTGACTGAACGAAAAGACCTGCTCAACACGCG
Source organism: uncultured Candidatus Bathyarchaeia archaeon (assembly GCA_964413045.1). GTDB lineage: Archaea > Thermoproteota > Bathyarchaeia > Bathyarchaeales > Bathycorpusculaceae > JBGQMW01. Next base: position 3,086 of record CAYPRE010000043.1, on the reverse strand, counting down.
AACCACCGTTTTGGCCAAACAGGAAGAACGCTTACGTAGCCAAATGAAAGACCTGCAGACCCAACTTCAACAGGATCTAAACCCGATTATCCCTCCGCCCTAGCGGTCCAGTTCTCTCTCGGTGAAACCCGTGGAAGAGCTAGGCCTGGACGAGCTGACTGACAAACAGATTGAAGAATTATGCCTAACCGCCGAAGAAGCGGCGAGGAAACACATTTTGCAGAAAATCTCCTCAAAAAAGATAGAGACGCTCAACATAAGCGCTGAAGCGGAGGGAGCAAAACCTGTGGCTTTGAAAGTCGAAGTGGAAATCGAGTTAACGCCTTCAACGAAAAACATCAAAGTCAAGGAACTCACCGACGGAGCCATCAAAGCAGCGTTCGCTTCAGCCAAACAATACCTGAAGGGGCTAACTTGTCATACGAAGAAATAACCTCTCTCCTTGAGACGGTTGGCGCAATACACGTTCTCCTTCTGTGCCATCACAACGCCGACCCAGACGCGATATGCTCAGCATACGCCTTTGCTAGTCTTCTGAAACATTCACGTCCAGGCCTGGAAGTTGAAATAGGCGCCGCAAGCGGAATCAGCCGACTCTCAAAACATCTCATCAGCCACTTGCCCATGGAAATCAAAACCCAACCCAACGTGGACACAGCCCAAGCCATAGTACTCCTCGACACAAACACCATCCAACAACTCGACAGCTTGGCTGCAAAAGTGAAGGACAGCAAAGCACCCCTGATAGTCATCGACCACCACGCCAGCCACCCAGAAACAGAACAGCAAGCAAAACTCTGCATAACCAACGAGTCAGCATCCTCAACATGCGAACTCGTCCTCGACTTCTACAAACAATCAAACATAACACCCGGCCCAAACGAAGCCAAAGCCCTCTTCCTGGGCATAGCCTTCGACACTCGCCACTTCGTCCTGGCAAGCTCGACCACGCTCAAGAACATCGCAGGACTCATCGACGCCGGCGTCAACGCTCAAGAAACACTCTCCCTGCTCTCGTTGCCCATGGACTTCTCCGAAAGAGTGGCCAGGCTGAAAGCCTGCAGAAGAACCCGCATCTTCAGGTTCGACCGTTGGATCATCGCATTATCGCATGTCAGCGCCTACCAAGCCTCAGCCGCCCGTGCCTTGGTTGAGTTGGGCGCGCACGTGGGCGTGGTGGCCGGAGAAAAGAATGAGGCCATCGAGATCAGCCTTCGCAGCTCTGCCGAATTCTTCAAGCACACAAACGTCCATTTAGGCAGAGACATCGCCAAACCGTTGGGCGAATACTTGCACGGAATGGGCGGTGGGCATTCTACCGCTGCGGGCGTGAACGGTGTGGGCGACGTTGAAATCGGCCTGAAACGGTGCCTGTGGCTTTTCAAAGAAAAGTTAGCCACAATTAAGTAGCTACTCTTAAATGAATGCACAGCCCTCGCTTCTGTTTAGGTAGGCCGTTTGGATGGCTGTAATAGAAATAACTGACCTCACGTACACTTACCCAGGCAGCACAAAACAGTCCATCAGCGGCGTCTCCATAACAATCGAAAAAGGCGAGTTCGCCCTAATAACTGGACCCAGCGGCTGCGGAAAAACCACGCTTTGCCGCTGCTTCAACGGCCTGATCCCACACTTCTACCAAGGCGAAATGAAAGGTACCATAACCGTAGCCGGCCTCAAAACCGCCGACCACCCCATATATGAAATGGCAAAACACGTCGGACTGGTTTTCCAAAACCCAGAGAACCAACTCTTCGCCCTCTCCGTAGAAAAAGACGTGGCCTTCGGCCTAGAAAACCTCGGCGTCCCAAGAGAAGAAACCCGCAAAAAAGTCGACTGGGCCCTCCAACTCACAGACATCTACGACCTACGCGAGCGGCCGCCCCACGAACTCTCAGGCGGACAACAACAACGCGTAGCCATCGCCTCAGTCCTGGCCATGCAGCCAGAAATAATAGTCCTCGACGAACCCACCTCGTTCCTAGACCCGCTCAGCGCCAAAAAGATCTTCGAAGTCATCCGCGAACTCAACAGAAACCTCGGCGTGACCGTCGTGCTCGTAGAACACAGACTCGACCTTACGGCCAAGTACGCAGACCACATAATCATCATGCAAGACGGAAAAATCGCATTGGACGGCGACCCGCACGATATTCTACGCACAGAAGAAGCAAGACTTATCGGCGTTGGCATCCCAAAAGCAACGCGGCTCTACCAGATCCTCCAAAAAGACGGCATGCAACTAGACACGACAGTGCCACTTTCTTCTGAGGACATGGCAAAACTGCTGAAGGAGGCCCTGACGAACAGGTGATCGAAGTCAAAGATGTCCGCTTCAGCTACCCGAACGATGTTGAAGCCCTCAAAGGCGTAAGCCTCGGCATCAAAGACGGAGAATTCGTGGCTATCATGGGCCAAAACGGCGCTGGAAAAACCACCCTCGTCAAACATTTCAACGGCCTGCTCAAGCCATCGAAAGGACAGGTCCTCATCGACGGCGTGGACACCACCAAGGTAACCGTGGCAAAACTGTCCAGAAGCGTCGGTTTCGTCTTCCAAAATCCAGATGCTCAACTCTTCAGCGAAACTGTCGAAGACGAAATAGCCTTCGCCCTGAAAAACTTCGGGTTTAAGGAAGAAGTCATCGAGAAACGCATAACCTGGGCCCTCAACCTCCTAAGTCTAACCCAGTACAGAAAGACTTCCCCCTTTATGCTTAGCGGCGGAGAAAGAAAACGCGTCGCTCTGGCTTGCGTACTGGCATGGGACCCCAAAACGCTTATTCTCGACGAGCCGACCATTGGCCAGGACTATGAACAGAAGGAAAAGCTCCGCCAATTCGTCATGCAGATGCGCACGCAACAGAAAACGATAATCGCCGTCACACATGACGTCGAATTCGTGGCAGAATGCAACCCACGCGTGCTGCTCATGCGCGAGGGGAAAATCATCGCCGACGGAGAAGCAACAAAAATTCTCACCGACCTAGAAACACTCACAGGCTTTGCACGAGAAGAATTCAGCATATTTCCCGAAAAACGTAGCGCAATTTTCGGCGACTTAGACATCGGCTACACCGTTCCGGG
>CAYPRE010000042.1:0-8556 GCA_964413045.1 uncultured Candidatus Bathyarchaeia archaeon | reverse complement strand
TATTGGGCGAGAATACGATTTCAGAAGGTCTTCTTCTTTCTTGTTTACGTTGGCAAAAGCCCTTGCAGCTTCCAGATCGCGGGCCATTATTGCGAAAGGTTTGTGGCGTCTGTGTTTTGTTTCTCTCAGTCTTGCCAATGGTTCATTCATGGTCGCAGAAGCGGCAATGTGGAAGCCGCCGTAGCCTTTGATGGCAAAGATGTGGCCTTTTGAAAGCAGTTTGCCACTTTCTCGCACGGGGTCAGGGGTTTTGATCAGTCTTCTTTTTGAATCTGTTAGGTAGACTTTGGGGCCGCAGTTGGGACAGGCAACGGTTTGTGCATGAAAACGTCGGTTAAGTGGGTCTTTGTAGTCTGTTAGGCAAGAGCCGCACATTGGGAATTCGCGCATTGTTGTGTTTTCGCGGTCGTATGGAAGTTTCTCGATTATTGTGAACCTTGGGCCACAGTTGGTGCATGTGATGAAGAAATAGTCAAATCTTGGGTTCGTTGGGGTTCGAAGTTCTGTGAGACAGTCAGTGCATATTGCGATGTCTGGTGGAATGACTGAGCCTGTAAGGCCTGTTTCTGATGAGCTCGTTACGATTGTGAATGTTGAATATTCATCTTTGCCTTTTAGTTCTGAGGAGATTATTTCGTAAATATGGGCTAGAGGAGGTTTTTTCAACCTTAGGTCGTTGAGGAATTCGTGAACGGCGGTTTCTTTGCCTTCTATCAGTATTTCTACTCCTGCGTCGCCCCTGTTCTTTACGTAGCCTCTGAGGCCTTTCTCCACTGCTGTTCGGTAGATGAACGGACGAAAGCCTACGCCTTGGACTATGCCTGTCACTTGGATCTTGATTCGCAAAGAAGGACCTGAGAGGTTACTGAAGGAGTAGGATTCATATACGTTTTCATTAGGAGTGCGCCAGACGAGCTTGCGGGTTCTGGGGCTATTTGTGTGCGTAGAGCCTCCCCCTAGGGTCCACTATATGGTCCAAATATGTTTGGGTTTTCAGTTTGGGATTTGTTGCATGTCGAATAGTGTGATGCAGTAGCAAGTTGTGATTATCGCTACCATGATCTCCGAGAGCTTTGCCGTTCTATCTGATGCTCGAAGATTCCAATGCTCCTTGAAAACTTTTGAAAAAGGCTTGGACTGCCGCGTTGTAAAAAGGTATTAATATCTTTCTCATTACCTACTATTCGAATCTTCAGGATGATGTTTGAATGCAGAAGGTTGAAGAACGGGGCAAGTTTGAGGCTTATTCGACGAGCTTGTGTCCTGAATGCATGAAGAAGATTCCGATGAGGATCTACGAGGACAACGGTGTCATCTACTTAGAAAAAACATGTCCTGAGCACGGTAAGTTTGAGGACATCTACTGGGGAGACGCTGAGATTTTCAGGTGGTTCTATGATAATTGGTACAACGCTCAGTACGTTAGCACGGGTCTGGAGAAACCTCACACCAAGACTGAAAAGGGTTGTCCATTCGACTGTGGTATCTGTCCCCAACACAAGACTCCGACGATTCTGGGCATAATTGACGTTACAAACAGGTGTAACATGGCATGTCCGATCTGTTTTGCCTATGCGGGAGCTGCAAACTACGTTTATGAGCCTTCATACGACCAGATCGTGGACATGATGAAAGTACTCAGGGCCAATAGTCCGTGGGCCTGCAACGCGTTACAGTTCAGTGGTGGGGAACCGACTCTTAGGGATGATTTGCCACGTCTGATCAAGGAAGCCCAGAAGCTGGGAATAACTCATGTTGAGGTTAATACTAATGGCATCCGAATCGCAGAAGATGTTGAGTATTTCAAGAAACTTCTTGATTCGGGTTTGAGCACACTGTATCTCCAGTTTGACGGCCTAAGAGAGGAAATCTACAGGAAGACTAGAGCAAGAACCGAAATGATTCCAACAAAACTGAAAGTGCTTGAGAATGCAAGAAAAATCGGGTTGGAGTCGATCGTGCTCGTCGTTACTCTGCTGAAGGGTGTCAACGATAAGGATTTGGGACAGATAGTCGACTTTGCTGTGAAAAACCATGACGTTGTTCGATGCATCAATATTCAACCTGTCTCAATGGCTGGCAAAGCTCGGAAAGAGGAGATGCGGAAGATGCGCATCACGATACCCGACACGATGAAGGAGATCGAAGCACAGACAAATGGTGTGGTCGGACGGTTCGATTGGAGACCAGTAAACTGGCCTGTGCCCGTTGCCAAAGGTATGGGAGTAATCAAGAACAGAGTCTATCCAGAGTTCGCAATGCATCCCATGTGCGGAGCAGCAACCTTCCTTGTGATTGACAAAGATGGTTCATACAAGCCAATAATGAACTACGTTGATGTTGACAGATTTGCTGAAGTCTTCTGGGACGTGTACTACACTGGCGCAAAGGGAAAGAAGACGATGGCAAAAATGAAAATGCTGAAGCTTCTCCCAATGGCAAAATCTGATTTTGTCAGAGGCTTGATCAAGAATGTCATAACAAAAGGTAGCTATGAAGCACTTGGGGGTCTCATGCGTAGAATTGTCATGATCGGAATAATGCATTTTCAGGATGTGTGGAACATTGACCTCGACCGCGTTCAAAAATGTGCCATACACTATGCGACTCCGGATGGCAAAGTCAGGTCTTTCTGCACGTATAACAGTATACACAGAAGCAACGTTGAGAAGCAATTCGCCGTACCAGCGGCTGAATGGTCGAAAAAGACCGGAAAAAAGATCAACGAGCCGGCATGACAACCTACAGCAATAGCAGTCGTATAGACATCTTTGAGACACTTTTTCAAGTGGATTCACAGAATCAATCGTGAATGCATGTCTCGATGTTGCGGCAAAGGATTCCAGTCGATGTATCTGCGGAAAGTGTTACGTGGCTCTGCTGCATCCTTCTTGTTTGATCTCTAAGTGAGGGAGCGCTGACAAACCGCGTTTTCTATGAGTGTGCAGTCTTTTTCTTTTCCTCATCCTGGAGTACTCGTCTGAGTACTTTGCCCACCAGCGTCATCGGTAGTTCTGTTCGGAATTCTACTTCTCTGATTGCCTTGTAGGGTGCGACTTTGGTGTTTACGAATTCTTTGATTTCCTGCTCTGTTGCAGTCTTGCCCTCCTTTAGCACGATGAATGCTTTGGGAATTTCGCTGGCTATTGGGTCTGGTTTGCCGACGACAGCACACATTTTCACTGCTGGATGCTCGTAGATCACGTCTTCGATCTCTCTTGGATAGACACTATAGCCTTTGTATTTGATCAGATCCTTCTTTCTGTCCGTAATGTAGAAGTATCCATCTTCATCCATCTTGCCGATGTCGCCCGTGTAGAGCCACCCATTTCGAAGGACTTGAGCGGTCTCCTCTGGCATCTTCCAATATCCCTTCATGACCTGTGGTCCCCTGACCACGAGTTCTCCGTTTTGGTCTTTGCCCAGTTCGGTCTGCCCTGTCTCCATGTCGACGATCTTCGCATCAGTATCAGGCCAGGGCAGTCCAATGCTGCCGACTCTGACGGTTTTCATAGTCTCGTCCAATGGATTACAGTGAGTAACTGGAGAGGACTCTGTGAGCCCGTATCCTTCGACGAGGACTCCGCCCGTGAGCTCCATCCATTTTTTCTGAACTTCGGGCGGAAGAGGAGCGGACCCTGAGATACAGAAGCGGACTGAGGAGACGTCGTATTTCTTGATTTCTGGACTGTCGAGCAACATTGCGTACATAGTCGGTGCGCCACAGAAGACTGTCACTAAATTGGCTCGGATTGCCCTAAGAGTGCTCTTGATCTCGAAACGTGGAAGCATGACCATCTTTCCGGCCAAGTATATTGGAGCGTTCATGCTCGTTGTCATGCCGTAAATGTGAAACAAGGGCAAAACCGTCAAGAAAGTTTCTTCAGCCATTTTTCCTCTGAGCCATTCGGCGCACGCAATGGCGTTCGATACCAGATTCATGTGCGTCAACATTGCTCCTTTCGAGATGCCGGTTGTTCCTCCAGTGTACTGAAGAGCAGCCAAATCCTCTTTAGGGTCGACATCAACATGGAATGGCTTCGCTTTGTATTTGCCAATCAGGTCTTTGAGGAAATGCAAGCCGGATCCGCGTCTGATCTTCTGTGAAGGAATCTTTCTTAGGAGTGTGCCAAGGAATGCTGTTCCTCTGGGCATATAATCTCTTAGACGGGTAACAATCACTCTTTTTACTTTGGTTTTGTTTAGTATCTTGGCGGCTACAGGATAAAGTAGGTCTAATACGATTAGTGTTTCGGCTTCAGAGTCATTCAGCTGGTGTTCGACCTCCCGTTCTTTGTACAGCGGACTTATGGCAGTTTCGATGGCACCGATCTTCAGCGTGCCATAATATGCGATGACGAATTGAGGTATGTTTGGTAGGAATAGTGCGACCTTTTCGCCTTTCTTAACGCCCAGAGCATCAAGCGCAGCTGCAAATCTGTTAGTATCTTCGTCCAGCTCCTTGTAAGTTATTTCTCGGTGAAAGTACACTATAGCAGTGTGGTGAGGATGGGTTTCAGCAGTTTTTGTCAATAAGCCATAAAGAGGGATTTCAGGAATGTCAATGTGTTTTCGCACTCCTTCTGGCCAAAACTTGAACCAGGGTGGCTCAGGTGCTTTGGTGGGTTCATTAACTCTCTTCTTAGTGGGCATAAATATTCCTGCTTACAAATTATAAAGGTCACCGCAGATAATACTTTCCACGGATTGATTAGTCTTGAAAAAGGAGACAACACTCCTGCAATGTGAAAATGCTTCGCTGTACTGCGAGTTACGTTTTCCCGATACCATTCCAGCTCCGGCAATGTTGATATGTCACGGCTTGAATGCCCAGGGGTTCCATGCCCTGCGAGTGTACAGCCAACTTGCTGAGGAAGCCTGCAAGAGGGGATTCATTGCTGTTCTTTTTGATTTTCGCGGCGTCGGAAAGAGCAGTGGAGGATTTGATTATGGTATTGGCGAGCAGCAGGATGTTAGATGCCTGCTAGATTATGTGGCGTCGCGGCCTGAAGTTCTGTCAGACAACATTCTCATAGTCGGACATAGTCTGGGAGGTGCTGTCTCCCTTTATGCTCTTCAAGATGAGAAAAGAGTCCGAGGGCTAGTTCTGTGGGCTGTACCGAAAAACCATGACTACAATGTGCGAAAGTTTGTTGCACGGACGAAAGGAAGACGTGGTTTGTGGTCATTTCTGATCCTTGCGGGCATTGACAGAATCTTTGATGTGTCGAGATTCTACAAATTTGAGGTGTATGGAATAGACCTGCGGCCCAAGGACGTGTGTAAGAAGCTTATGACGCTGGATGAGTGTAGAGCTATTTCAAAACTTCACGGTATGCCCGTGCTAATTGTGATAGGAGACAGCGACAAGATCGTGGGTGAAGATGAGGCAAGAGAGGTTTTCGATTCTGCGAATGAGCCGAAGAGTCTTCTGAAGATCGAGTCAGCTGACCACACTTTCAGAGGAAAGGAAAGCGAGTTGGTGGCTGCAACAGTTGAGTGGATAGAAACATTGAAATAACTAATCATTCGGGTCGAAGTGGTTCGAATCCGTAGGTCAGTGTACCTTCTTGTGTCGTTTTGGCCGCGAGTTTGACTTTCATGCCTACCTTGATCTCTGACAGTTTGAAGCCTGTTAGCCATGCGAGTATTTTGACTCCTTCTTTCATTTTTCCTATGGCTACTGTGTAGGGCTTGTTTTGTTGGAAGGTGGTGGGTCTGATTACGACGTGTGTGAATGTTTCAATTTCAGCTTCTTTGCTGAGCTCAACCCATTCGATGTTTGCTGTTAAGCAGTTTGGACAGTCTGCGTTGGGTGGAAAGTATAATCTGCCACAGTTGGTGCATCGTGTTGCATAGATTTTGCCTTCTTTCAGGCCTTCCCAGAATTTCAGGGTTTTGCTTATTGGGATTTCTTGTGAGATCTTGATTTCTCTTGATCTGATTGACGGCATCGATGACATGTTTATCACCTTTTCAGAATTGTGACATAGCAGTAGTGTCCTGTTCCGCCGACGTTGTGCGCCAATCCGATGTAGTTTTTGAGTGGCACTTGTCGGCCCTTTTCGACTGCTTCTTCTCTGAGTTGTTTGGTTAGTTCATAGATCATCGAGCAGCCTGTGGTACCAATAGGATGCCCCTTTGCCTTGAGTCCTCCGTCCATGTTAACAGGTATCTTTCCACCGATCTCTGTCTGTCCTTCGCGCAATAATTTGACACCTTCGCCTCTCTTGCACAGTCCGATGTCTTCGTATGCCATGATTTCTGCTATCGTAAAACAGTCGTGCACCTCGGCAAGATCAAGCTGCTCAGCAGTGACGTTGGCTGCTTTGTAGGCTCGTTGAGAAGCGAGCACGCTGGCCTCCAAGCCGACGAAGTCAGGTCTCTTACTGAGGTTGGCTGTCCCCGAAGAGTAGCCTATGCCGGCAACCCAAATGGGCGTATCAATTTTCAGTTCCTTTACTTTCTCTTCAGAAGCAAGAATGATAGATGCTGCTCCGTCCGATAAAGGGCAACAGTCGTACAGCTTGAGGGGTGATGCAATGACCATAGAAGAGAGGACATCGTCGACTGTCACCTTGTTGTGAAGTTGAGCGATCGGATTCATCGCGGCATATTTGTGATTCTTGACGGCGACGAGTGCAAGGTCTTCTTCGGTCGTTCCATATTTTGCCATGTGCGCTGTGGCATAGAGCGCGTAGTAAGCCGGAAACGTCATGCCGAAATTGTGGAACTCCCAGAAATAGTAGCCTGCCCTTCCGATCCATTCCATGGAAGTGGAGTTGTCGATCTCTCTCATTTTTTCAGCGCCAAGAGCCATTGTAATATCCGCCTGTCCACTTGCTATGGCCGAGTAAGCTGTGAAGAAGGCAGCGCTGCCGCTTGCACATGCTGCCTCGCAACGAACTAGCCCAGCTCCTGTCAGTCCGCAGTATTCAGAAACGACCACAGCAGGAAGCAGTTCCTCATACCAGGCTCCGGCTCCAACCGAACCCAAGGCAACAAACTCCACATCTTTTGCTGTCAAGCCAGCATCTTCAAACGACGGTTTCACAGCTTCATAGGCAAGCTCAGACATTGTCACGTCATTTCTTACCCCGAATTTTGAGTTACCCACACCTATGATCGCTACCTTTCTCATGTCAACGCATCCTGTTTCAATGTGATTCTCGCGATTTATAGAGAAAAAAGGATTCTGGATACTATTTCCCTTTGAATTCCGCTTTCCGCTTAGCCATCATTGCTTCGACGCCTTCCTTGAGGTCTTCTGTAGAGAAGGAAAGTCCCATCAGACTTGCTTCCAGACGCAAGCCAGCTTCAAGGGGAACTTGAGTTCCGAAGTTTAGGGCATGCTTTGCGTATTTCATTGCTACTGGTGGACCAGCTACGAGCTTGCCAGCCATTTCGCGAACTTCGTCTTTGAGCTTTTCGTAATGAACGACTTTGTTCACCAGACCTATTTTCAGAGCCTCGTCGGCTTTGAGTCTTGTTCCGAGCATGATAATCTCTTTTGCTCTTGGTAAGCCTACGAGTCTCGCAAGTCTCTGTGTTCCGCCCCAGCCGGGTATGAGACCCAGTTGTATTTCGGGGTTTCCAAGTTCAGCGTGTTCAGCAGCTACTCTGAAGTCGCATGCCATTGCCAATTCCAAACCGCCGCCTAGTGCGTAACCGTTTATTGCAGCTATTACAGGTTTGGACATTTCTTCGACTTTGCCGAAAGTCTTCTGACCTGCTCTTGAGAATTCTTCAGCCTTGACTGGAGTGGCCTTGGAAAACATAGTCACGTCAGCCCCCGCGCTGAAGGCCCTGTCGCCTTCGCCTGTTATTACAACACATTTTACGCTTGGGTCTTTCTCTGCCGTGTCCAGTGCGTCCCCGAGTTCTTCTATCAAAACGTCGTTGAAAGTGTTCAGACGATGTGCTCTACTTAGTATTATCCATAGTGCGTTTTGGTCTCTTTCCAGTTTGACGGTTTCGTATGATTTGCTCAATGATGATCACCGGTCTTATGTCTGTCTTGGTGGGCATATATGACTTTTTCATATGCTAGTTAGTACCTGCTCAGTAGGTATTTGAGTACTTGCAGCTTCTGGATTTCGCTTGTTCCTTCGTAGATCTCAGTTATTTTGGCGTCTCTGTGGTATTTTTCGACTCGGTATTCGCCGAAGTAGCCGTATCCTCCGAGGGTTTGAATGGCCGCATCTGTTGCTTCCATTGCGATGTGGCTTGCGTAGTATTTTGCCATTGCCGTGGACATTGCGTCCATTTTGCCTTCATCAACCAGTGCGGCTGCCTTATAGGTAAGTAGTCTTGCAGCTTCGATTTTGGTGGCCATTTCAGCCAATTTGATTCCGATGGCTTCGTGTTGGAGTATGGGCTGGCCGAATGCTTCTCTTTGTTTTGCGTATTTGAAGGCGATTTCCCATGCTCCTTGTGCCATGCCTATGGCTTGAGCGGCTACGCCGACGCGTGTTTTGTCGAAGAATTCCATTGAGTAGTAGAAGCCTTTGTTGAGTTCGCCGACCATGTTCCAGTCGGTGACCTTCACGTTGCTGA
>CAYPRE010000041.1:0-8724 GCA_964413045.1 uncultured Candidatus Bathyarchaeia archaeon | reverse complement strand
GGACAGGGAGTCTGTCTCATAGCACCTTCAGGAACTGGAAAAACAACGCACACTTACGGCCTTCTTAGGCTCAAAAACGTTAGGGTAATATCTGATGACTGGTTCTTTGTACGTTTCATGGCTGATCAGGCGGTCGCGTTCGGTTCGGAGAAGAATTCCTACATTCAAGCTGACATTGCCGACACTTGGGACGAATACAAGAAGCTTGCGGACAAAGCCGAGTTTGATTCCAAAGGAAGAGCAGTCGTTAACATTCGATGGATTGCGGGAAAAGGAAAGATGCTACCGATGACCACATTGAAGAAAGCCATACTGCTGAAGCGGGACCCTGAAGACCAGACAATGGTCAGAAAGCTATTGCCAGAAGAAGCGACACGTTATGTGGAAACCGTCGATTTCTGCAATCCTCACATGCTTGTGAAAGATGAGAGAAAAATGAAGCTCAGAAAGCAGTTCTTCAAGGATTTCTTTGTTCCGTTGGAAATCTACGTTGTCAATACAACGGCCCCGGTTCTCGATGTTCACAGAGCGATTAAGGAAGAGATACTCAGAATTTGACTTCTTGATTAATGATGAATATGAAGAGAATCGGTGTTACAAGCGCGCGCTCAGAAGTGTCTGGACCTTGCTCGATCAATACTTCGGGTCTTCCAATCTGTGGCCAATGCTGATATTCGAAATAGTCCTGACGATAACTGGACTGGTAATCATCAATCATTAAGTTGAATGTGAAATGAAAGAAGCGCGAAAGCCCAGTTCGGACTGACTTCTTGCGGAAACAGCCCGCTGTACCAGCTGTCAGGTCTTGAACCCATTTGGGTTTGGGGACGGGCAGCCCTACCTTTAGCGTAGCAATAGATGGACTCGACTCCATTTGGGTTCTAATCCCGCTCGTTCTAGTCCTTGCCGTTTTCTGAAAAGTTGTCGTGTTCATTCACGAGCATGTCTCAAGATGTGTCCCGCCTCGGGGATGATCAGTTTTTCCAGACAGAGTCTGACTGCGTTGGGCGAACCTGGAATACAGAAGAAGACCTTGCCCTTTGCCACGCCGGCCGTTGCACGTGACATTACCGCTGACGAACCCATCTCATCGTAACTTATCCGCCTAAAAATTTCGCCGAAGCCCGGCAACACTTTTTCCAGGAAGGGTGTGACGGTTTCGATCGTGACGTCAGAGTGAGCTATGCCTGTTCCTCCGCATATGATAGCTGCGTCTACGTCTGCACTGTCTAGAACATGTCTTACTCCATTTTCAATCAAGTCTGGGTCATCGGAGATTATTGTCTTAAACGACACGGTTTGGCCTGCTTTCTTTAGCATTGTCCCGATCAGGTTTCCTGACACGTCGTCTACTTTGCGGCGTTTTTTCAGTTGTTCATATCTGGAGGTGCTGCAGATGTAAATGCCGAACCTGAGTTTCTTCGGCGCTCCTTCCCTGTGTTCTCTTGCGGTTTCGCTCATTTCTTTGAGGCCTTCTGTGAACTGTTTTCTTTTAGTTTCTTGACAACGTGTATGTTTTGGATGTTGGTCGAAGGATATTGTCCTTCAGCGTCTTTTTCATACTGTTTGACCATGTCCCAGATTGTCAAAAGACTGACGGCAACGGCCGTTAGAGCTTCCATTTCAACGCCTGTCTGAGCTTTTGTCTTGACTGTTGCTGTGACTTGTACTCTGTATTTGTCGATAATTTTTGTCTCTACTCGCACATTCGTCAGAGGCAGAGGGTGACATAATGGAATTAGGTCACTTGTCTTCTTGGCCGCCAAAATTCCTGCGGTTTTCGCGGTTTGAAGTGGGTCCCCTTTCGCGATTTTTCCCTTCCTGATGAGCCCTATGGTTTCGGGCCTAAGCCTTATGGTACCTGATGCAGTTGCCTGGCGAAAAACTTCAGGCTTTTCAGACACGTCAACCATGACCATGCTGGTTCCACCCATCAGTTAATATCTAATTGTGAACCTGACTGCTATGTATTGCAGACTATTGCTTATTTGCGTGTTCCCATGCTTCGATGAGGCGTTGTATAGCTTTTGTTTTGGGAGAGCTATCGTTAAGCCTGTAGAGGCGAATCCTACCGAACATTTTGTGCTGGAGCACACCTTCTTCTTCAAGAACCCTCAAATGTTTCATGGCAACCGTGTAGTTTACGCCAAGCCTGTGAGCGATTTCAGAAACGTTCAGCTCATGCATCCTGTCCAGCAGTTTCAGAATCTTCATTCGCAACCGAGAGGAAAACATGTCTTCTAGGTCCATTTTTTCACGCTTTTTCGTTTTCAAGCAGATCTTTAAGTTCTTTTTCAAGTTCGAACGCGGGAATTCTGGGAAGAGTGATGTCTGTTGATCTTCCACGTGTTCCTTTAGCCACCACGTCAGCCTTTAGGATGTCGAGAGACAAGAAAGTTCGTAGATTATTCCACAGCTGTGTGTGGCTTACCGGGGACGCGTTGTATTCCTCGCAAACGACACTATATGTTTGCTCAGCTTCCGCAAGGGTCACGGATGCGCTCTTAGTCTGCTTGAAGATTCTGGCTATTCCGAGGAGAAAGAGTTTTTCGTGGAAGCTCAGAGTCTCCAAGTCGCTCCTACGTATTCCCGGAACTATGCTTGACACTGCTTTTCGTACGCACTCGGGTGTCACGGCGTCCAATTCGTCAGCATCCGCGTATTTTCCGGCGCGCCACAGCAGTTCGATTCCAAAACGAGCGTTCCCGTTCTCTGAGAACGCAATTTCAGCAATAAGGCTCAGTGTGTCTTCTGGTACGGCGAGAGGTTTGAAGGCGAGGGCTACTCGGTCAGAAAGAATGTCAGCGAGCTGTTCTTTTGAGTATTTCTTGAGGTTTATGATGTTGGATTGCAGCGAGCTTCTGGTGCTGGCGTCCAGTCGGTGGATCGTGTTCAAGTTTCTCAGTATGCAGATGATGGAAAGTCTCTGAGGTTTGCCCGGTCTTGTCTCTTGAAGTCGCGTGAGTTTGTAAACAGCTTCACTGCCCTCATTTTCCACGAGACTTTCAAACTCGTCAAGGGTCAAAATAATGTGTGTGTTTTCTTCATCCAGTATCTGCATGAGCGTGCTCAGCAGTTCTTCAGCGGCGTAGCCGCGTTTGGGAAAATTTGGATGAAAAACTGATACTGCCTGCTGCAAGATGAGGAATAGGCTTCCGCGGTATTCACGGCAGTTGACGTGGATGTAACGGAGGTTGATTCCGCGCTTGGTTGCTTCGCGCATCATGTTTGTTCCGAAGCGTTGGGAGAGAGCTGTTTTTCCTGTGCCGACATCACCCGTTATCATTGCTCGCTGGGTCATTTTTCCAGGAGACTGCAGTGTAAAGGTGAAGAATCCCATCAGGAGACGTAGCTCTGATTCTCTGTGTGGAAGATTGTGTGGAATATAGTTGATGTCAAGTCTTGTCTCATCGGCGAATACGCTTCGGTAATTCGACACTCGGGTTGAGCCTCAAATCAATTGTGCTTACAGGTTTGTTATCCTTTTCCCTGTCAAGTCCTCAGTCTGCTCGTAAAAACAAAAGACTAATAAATGCATTGTGTTATTCTAATTGCGAAATGATTCCAAGATATTTCTTTCTGACTAAGGGCGCTGGCAAGCACAAGGAACAACTGCAATCTTTTGAGTTGGCCTTGAGAGAAGCGGGAATACAGCACTGTAACATAGTCAGTGTTTCCAGCATCGTGCCACCGGGGTGCAAGCTTATTCCAAGAGAACGAGGACTGAAGCTGATAAGACCAGGGGAAATCACATTTATCGTCTTGGCCAGAAACTCTACGAATGAACCTCACAGGTTGATAGCATCCTCGATAGGCGTCGCAATACCGTCGGGCAAGGAAGACTACGGATACCTTTCTGAGCATCATTCATTCGGTCAGCCAGACGACAAGGCGGGCGACTATGCAGAAGACCTGGCTGCAACGATGCTGGCGACGACAATGGGCATTCAATTTGACACAGAAAGTGCATGGCAGGAAAAGGAGCAACTCTTCAAGACAAGCGGCATGATAATCAAGACAGCAAACGTCACACAATCCGCAACAGGAGACAAAACCGGTCTTTGGACGACAGCCATTGCGGCAGCAGTGTTTGTGCCCGGAAAGAACATGGTCAAACATTAGACGTTCAGTCGCACGATAAGCCAGTCCTTTCTAGTTCCAAAACAATAATTAACGATGAGACTTAAGACTAGAGAACAGTGTGGACCCCATGTCAGAGAAGATCAAAGAACCAATCATCATAGTCAACTACAAAACATACACAGAATCAACTGGAAAGAACGCCTTAGAACTGGCGAAGAAAGCTGAAAAGGTACACGCTGAAACAAGAGTATACGTTGGTGTGGCTCCACAGCTCGCAGAGTTGGCAGCCGTGGCCAAGTCGGCCAACATTCCAGTGTTTGCTCAACATGTCGACCCGATAAAACCCGGCGGCTACACTGGACATGTGCTTGCTGAGTCTGTAAAAGAAGCTGGTGCCGTCGGTACTCTGATCAATCATTCAGAAAGGCAGCTTAAGCTCTCGGACATAGAGCAGATAGTCAGAATAACTCGGGATCATCACATGCTTTCGGTGGTATGTGCCAACAATCCAAGCGTCAGCGCCGCGGTTGCCGCTCTCGAGCCGGACATGATCGCAATTGAACCCCCAGAACTCATAGGAACGGGTGTTCCAGTGTCAAAAGCTCAGCCAGAAATCATCACAGACACGATCAAGCTTGTCAGAGAAGTCAACAAGAAAGTCGTGATACTTTGCGGGGCAGGAATCAGTCACGGTGAAGACGTTTCGGCAGCGTTGAAACTTGGAACCCAAGGTGTGCTCGTTGCAAGCGGCATCGTGAAGGCGAAAGACCCTTACGCGATCATGCGCGAGTTTGCTGAAGCGTCAAAAAAGTGAATGGTCGGTCTGAGAGACTTTGAAAGTTGAACATGAATGCGCGGCTTGCATAATCAGCAGGGCGGCAGCTGAAGCTAAAGAAGCAACCACAAACCCTGCTTTAAGGTTCAGAGCAATGAGTGATTTGCTGAAGCTGATGACCAAGGAGTTTAGCCCCACTGCCGTTCCCGCGGACTTGGGGACGAAGAGGGATCGCCTGATAAGAAGAGTCACTGGTAGTGCTGACCCGTACGAGAGGAGCAAAAGGATCAGCAACGAAAAGGCCATCAAATTCTTGCCCTTTGCGAGAAAGCTTGTCGAAGAAGGTTACACCCAGCAAGACCGCTTCAAGAGAGCTGTTCTATGCGCAATTGTGGGCAACATACTTGAATTTGACATTCCAGGCCACAGAGCAAGCTTCACTGGCCTGAAAAAAACCTTCAGAGAAGCCGCGAAAGACTTGATCGTGGACGATATCAGTAGGATCTACGAGCTTGCAAAGAAAGCTCACACGGTTCTCTATTTAGCGGATAATGCAGGAGAGATCGTTTTTGACACTTTGCTCGTTGAGCGGCTGAAAGAAATGGGTCTCTGCGTTATTGTGGCTGTCAAAGCTGGACCTGTGATCAATGACGCGACTGTAAAGGATGCTGAAGTTTCGGGAATGAGCAAGATCGCAGATAAGATAATCACCACAGGGACGGATGCTGTTGGATTTGCGCCGAAAGAGGTTTCCAAAGAGTTTGTCGACGTTTACAATTCGGTCGATATGGTTTTCGCTAAAGGAATGGGTTATGCTGAAACCCTGACAGAACTGAAGCTTACTAAGCCTCATGCACTGCTTTTCAGAACCAAATGCAATCCAGTGGCAAACTACTTTGGTGTCACACGTGAAAAGAATGTTGCGAAGCTGATGCCTTAGATGAAGTTGCCATCAATAAATTACGGTCGAGAAGCACTATCACATTTTGACAACATGATCGAGAAAGAATGGCTCGTAACGAACGGTCTCGGAGGCTACTCTTCTTCAACCACACTTGGAGTCAACACGAGAAAATATCATGGTCTACTGGTTGCCGCGATTCATCCGCCAAGAGATCGCAGAGTGTTTCTTGCCAAATTGGATGAGGACATCATCATCGGTAGTAGCACAAATCGCCTTGGGACCAACGAGTTTCAGAACGGTTTCTTTCCTCGCGGATACTCTTTTCTTCAAGAGTTTTCTGTTTCGCCGTTTCCCCAATACGTCTTTTCGGCAGGGAATGTGCAAATCAGGAAAACAATTTTCATGCCCTACGGAATGAACGCCGCAGTGATGGACTACCATATAGTCAACAAGGAAACATCAGACGTTAAAATCAAAGTCTTCCCCATCGTCAACTGGAGGCCATTCCATTCTACAACTGAAGAATCAAGAGTGTCAAAAGACTTTCACCAACAAAGCAGCGAACGCGAAGCCAAAATTGCCTCAGAGTCTCCTGAATCTGTGTTGCTGTTGAAATCAACGGACGGCGTGTATGTTGCTCGGGAAAAGTGGGTTAGACAGCTCTATCTTAGGGAAGAAGCGCGTCGGGGAGAAAGCTGTATGGACGACTGCCTTCAACCTGGCTGTTTCGAGTTCACCGTGAAGGCTAAGAAAGAGGAAGATTTCGCCGTAACGGCTGTTGCTGACGAGAATGAGAGCAGAGCGAGGAAAATATTGGATGATCTACCTTCTTCTTTGCGGGGTCTGCGGTCCCTTTTTGACAATGAAGTCAAACGTTACGAGACTCTCTTGACTGATTTCTACGTCGCCCATAGGAGTATTCGCGTGAGTGATTGGCTGAGCTGGCTTATCTTGGCTACAGACTCCTTTTCAGTCAAAGGAAGAACTGAGGAAGAAAGGGTTGTGATCGCTGGGTATCCTTGGTTTGAGAGTTGGGGAAGAGACACGTTTGTCTCTCTACCGGGATTATTGCTCGTGACTGGAAGGTTTGAAGAGGCAAAGAAGGTTTTTCTGAGCTATTCTGGGTATTGTAGGGGAGGTCTGATACCGAATTTCATTCCAGACCGAGACGAGCAAGCGAGCTATAACACTGTCGATGCGACTCTGTGGTTCGTGAACGCTGTTTATCAGTATTTGAAATACACAGGAGACTTCGACTTCGTCCATGATCATCTTTGGGATACTCTGAAAAAGATATTTAATTATCACCTGAGGGGCACAAGTTACGGCATCCATGTTGACTCTGACGGTCTGCTCATGCATGGTCCGCGGTTGACTTGGGTAGACGCTTCTGTTGGAGGAAAGCCAGTGAACCCTCGGGCTGGAAAAGCGGTTGAAATTCAAGCCCTCTGGTACAATGTTCTGAAAATCTTGGAATGTTTGGCCAACAAGTTTGAAGAGAACCAGCTGACGGAAAACTCAAAGAGTTTGGCTGACAGGGCCAAAAAGAGTTTTCTTAAGAAATTCTGGAATGCTGAAAGAGACTGTCTGTTTGATGTTGTCTCGTCGGAAGACTGTGATGAATCGTTGAGGCCAAATCAGATTCTTGCGGTCGCCTTGGATTTTACGATGCTCGACGATCCCAAAGCTGAGAAGGTTGTTGACATTATCGAGCGCGAGCTTCTGACTCCTTGTGGTTTGAGAACTCTTGACAAGAGCGATCCCAGGTATGTGGGAGTCTACGCTGGCGACAGGAACAGTAGAGACAAAGCCTACCATAATGGCACAGTCTGGCCTTGGCTGCTCGGGCCTTTTACGACAGCCTTCTCCAAGACAAAAGGGTCTTCAGAATTCACCCGTGGCAATGCATTAAGGAATTTCTTAGTGCCATTGTTTACTAGGCAAGTTTTCGAAGCTGGACTCGGCACGATAAGCGAAATTTTCGACGGGGACCCGCCCCACACGCCTCGAGGATGCATCGCTCAAGCATGGAGCATTGCAGAACCTCTACGAGCGTACGTGGAGGATGTCATGCAGATAAGGCCGAGACATATCCAGTAAGATCCAGTTTTCAACATGGCGAAGACTGGAAACGTAAATACTTCATTGGGATTTGTTTACATCGGTCCTCAGACTTTCCGCTGCCGTTTCAGGAGTCATTGTGTTTATGTATGCGCCAGTGCTTTTCTCAAAGCCAGCCCAGATTGCCAGTCTGGGATAGACCTCCAAGTGCCAATGATAGTAAGCAGCTGCCTCTTTGTCTATGGCTAGGTGGAAACCGAAATTGTATGGTGGGTCGTTTACGAGGGTTTTCAAGCTCCTGAAGCACGTTTTGATCGTTTCTGCAAGAGGTTTGACTTCGCTTGGCGACATTCCTAGTAGTGAGGGTTCATGCTTCTTTGGGAATATCCAGAACTCCATAGGGTTGATGCTTGCATACGGTGCAAAGACCACAAACTTTGGGTTTTCGAGAATGATCCGCGAGCCATTACGTTCCTTTTCTATGATGTCGCAGAAGACGCATTTCCTGTTTTGCTCCCAGAATTTCTTGCTTGCTGCCACCTCTTCTTTCACGATTCCTGGGACATATGGTGTCGCTATTATCTGACTGTGAGCGTGTGAAAGTGAGGCCCCAGCTTCAAGGCCGTGGTTGCGGAAAATAGAGACGTACTGAACGTAGGGTTTTTTTGACAGTTCACGAAGCCTGTCGACGTAAGCATTGAGGACGTGAACGAGCTGTGGAATGCTGGCGTTTGCTGGATGGCCATCATGAGCTGGTGACTCCACGAGGACTTCATGATGACCGACTGCCAAGGACAGGTTCTCAGTTTTCACGATCTGTTTATTGCTGATTTTGTCTCTCGGCGGCGAAAACGCTGGATACAGGTTTGGGATAACGCGAATGAGCCAGTTCTTGTGTCGG
>CAYPRE010000040.1:7631-8782 GCA_964413045.1 uncultured Candidatus Bathyarchaeia archaeon | reverse complement strand
ACGTAGGACCAAAACTCTTGGGCGTAAGCAAGAACTTTCTCCTAACCCAGTATATCAACGGCCAAACCCTGCAAGAATGGCTCTCACAAGACAGAACACGAAAGGAAGAGCACAACGTCCTAAGCCAAATTCTAGAGCAGTGCTGGCGACTGGACCAAACAGGCTTGGACCACGGAGAACTGAGCTATGCGGCCAAACATGTCCTAATAACGAAGGGCAAAAAACCAGTCATGGTAGATTTTGAAACAGCAAGCACAAATCGCAGCTCCTCGAATGTTACCTCGATCTGCCAGTATCTTTTCCTAAGCCACACGCAAAGAAAACCGCCAATCAGCGATAGGCAGAGAAAAGCGATTATCGAAGCGTTGAAACGTTACAAACGAAACAGAAGCCGCGCCAACTTTGAGAGGGTCCTGCGTGTCTGCGAATTACACCACGTAGGGAACAGGTCTCTCTGAGTTCTCCTTTCGAAACTTCAAATCGTCAATGTTGAGTTCCTTCACAAGCTGCGACAACTGGAGCCAAGTCTCAACCTGAAGCTGTCTAGCAACTCTTTTCCTGTCATACATCAACGGCACGTTGTCCACGAAAATCCAGCCACACGAGTCTGCCAACTTCCCCTTCTCCAAAAGAAAACGAAGAAATCAACTCTTATAACAACACATGTAAAAATAAAATAGAAGAACCTTCTAGAACAATACCTGAAAAAAGCCCAGATTAAGCAAGTATTTCGTTGATGCGCCCTTTCTGCAGCCCTTCCTTAATTTCCAGCGCTATTCTGCGTCCAGCATACATGTTCTGTCCATACTTCAGATAAGCATATGGAGACGAACCGATGCCCACGTTCGTGCCCGCGACAATCCTGGCTGAAATCTCGAAAGTGTAAATCTCCAGGCTGTCAGTTATCACTGTTTCCAAGCAGAAGGGTCCGATGATGCCCGGCGGCGCCAGTTCCACGGCCTTCTTCATCACGTTGTCCCCCATCCTCATAAGCTCTGGCAGCAGTGACTCTCGAAGCGTGATGGGAATGTTCCCCACGATCGTGTACGTCGGGTTAATCCCCACCTCCAACTGTTCACTCGCTGGAATGCGGCCGATCGCGTCGACGGCGAGCGTCAGCTGGAGGCTGGTCCCGCGGTCAGCGTCGTCCG
>CAYPRE010000040.1:0-7621 GCA_964413045.1 uncultured Candidatus Bathyarchaeia archaeon | reverse complement strand
GGCAGACTCATAACGCTTATCCACGCCAAGAAACTCGACATCATCCTTAATGATTGAAGCAAAA
The DNA here is from genome assembly GCA_964413045.1 of uncultured Candidatus Bathyarchaeia archaeon. Lineage (GTDB taxonomy): Archaea > Thermoproteota > Bathyarchaeia > Bathyarchaeales > Bathycorpusculaceae > JBGQMW01. The sequence goes on along the minus strand of CAYPRE010000040.1, from coordinate 7,557 downwards.
TAATGAGGATACACGTTAAGTCCCAAAACGTACTCTTGCAAATGAATTCTTTTCAAATCTTCCTTCGACAAGAGCCCGCGCTTCATCATGTCGTTGACTTTGCGTTGAAAAGTCTCAGCAGAATTAACAAGAAAATAGCCTCTTCCACCCTTTGCGCCTGGCAGCTTTGCGATCGCGAGGCCCTTTATTTCCCCGGGTTTTCGGTAGGTCCTCGGCAGCTTCAGCCCCGCGCTGCGCAGCCACTCTTCCTGTTTCGTCCTGCTGGCTTCCCAATGGAGCAGCTGTCTGTTTCCGAACATTGGAACGTACAGGTCGCTAGTTAACTGTTCAGTGCTCAAATAAGCCGTGAACGAACCGTGCGGCACAAGGACCGTGTTGAGTTCCCGAAGTCTTCTCTGGAGCTTCTCGTCCAATAGTTCCGTGAAGCTTTTGACGAGTATGATTTCATCTGCCAACGGGAACTTCTTGTAGATGATGGTGTCCTCTTTCTTGCATATGCTCAGTGTCCTGAAGCCTTCTTCTTTGGCACCCTTGAAAATGTTCAGGGCAGAATGGGACCCTAACGTTCCGATGGTCAGGTTTTCAAGGTCGTAGCCTGAGACTATCTTGTCTATCTTCTGTCTGGTTATCAAGTTACTATTTCCTCAAGCCTGTCTTCCTTCAGTGCCCGACGGATTTCCATGGCCACTCTCCTGCCAGGCCCGACGGGTTTGCCGTACTTGTACTCCATGTAGGGCGAAGTCGGCTCGACGCACGGGCATCCTGGCACGCGTGGGCTGACGTCAAAAACGTAGAACTGCAGATCATTCGTAACAGCGCCCTGCAGCGAAAAGAGTCCAATCATTCCGGGCGGATACTCTTTCTTGCAGACGTTTACGAATTTTTCTCCTGCTTCGAAAATCTTTTCGAGTTGGCTTTCCCGCATGGTTGCGCCCATGTGGCCTATCTCGATGTTCTGGACTGGAACTTGGAACTCCAGCTGTGTCTCAGCGGGCAAGTCCAGGATCCCGTCCAAGTTGGTTTGGATCCTTCTGTCAAAGCCTAAGAAATCGATTTCGCCCGTGAGGGGCGACCAGAAAAAGTTGGCGTTAAACTTGGCGCCTAGAACATACTCCTCTATGACGGATTTCTCGAGGTCTTCGCGAGTTATGAGTCCCTGCCGAATCCGTTGTTCGGACTTTTTCTTAAACTCTGAGGGGGAGCTTGCGTAGAAGAAGGCGCGTTCGATCTTGCGTCGTTTCTCGGGAACTTTCACTATTGTGAGTCTGTCAATTTCTTGGGGTGAGCTAAACGTTTTCGGCGTTAACAGGCCGCCCTTCTTCAATAGGTAATACTGGTTTCTGGGCGTGTTCCGTTCTTCTGTTTTCAGTATGTATCTGTTTCCCAGCATGGGCACGGCGAATTTTTCCTCGATGTTCTTGTAGCCCACGTACACTGAGAAGGAGCGGTTGGGTACAAAAACGGCATCGAGTTCCTGAAGTTTTTTCAGGTTCTCATCTTCCACAGTGTCTGCAAAATCGTTCAACAGCAGCACGTGGTCGAACAGGTTGTGGTAGTAGCGTGTGTAGGTTTTTTCCCTGCCTTTTTGGCAAATGACGACTGTTTCGAAGTTTTCTTGTTTGGCGCCGTGCGCTATTTCCAGTGCAGAATGCGAGCCGAGGACGCCGATTCGGAGTTTTTTCGGGTTGTAGTTTTTGATGATTTTCTTGATTTCTTTCATCGGCGGGTCATTTTCAGTTGTGCGTTTCAGCTTTATATCTATTGACTACCTCGGCCAAGCTGGGAGCTTCGAAGAACCTGTATTCTGTCAGTTCGTTCGCAGTGGCCATGTACATTTCGCTGATTATCTTCTTCAGAGCAGGCTCTAGTCTGGGTGGTTTGGATTTGACTAGGCTTTTCCAATCGATGATGTCCTTGATTTCGGCTGTTTTTTTTGCTTCCTCAACTTGCTCGTACCATTGGGTTTTTCTGTAGTATTGTCTTGCGATTTCCTTGCTTACGTGCAATCCGTTGTAGGTGAACCTGCATTCGTCCAGGGTGCCCACGACGTCAACGACCATTAGTCTTCTTTCTGGGCTGAAGGCTAACTCGATCTTGCCGTCTTCATTGTTCAAATCTGCTTTGAACGCGAGCTGTGTTATCATTCTGTCTATTTTCAGCAACAGTTCTTTTGCATCTTCGACCTCTTCAGTCGTCAGTCCCGCCAGTTCCTGTGCTTCTTTCCACGTTAGGTATCTGTCTTTGTCTTCGAGTTTTGTGCTCACGTCAAAAATTGGTTTCGCGAGTTTTTCTCCGGGTTTCGGATAGTGGTCCAAGCCTAACTGTTGGATGGTGAATGTTCCCTGTTCGAGCCTTTTGAAGACTGAGCTGCCTTCGGGCAGACCGTTTCTGTAGATGATCTCTAACGGGATAAGGCAGTTGGCCAAGCTGGGCGCGTAAATGCTGTAATCATACTTTGGTTTGCCGTCTTTGGTGACTGTTTTGGGCCTGTGAACGTTGACGAGGTCTATTTCCATCGTGTCCACGGGATGCTTCAACTGGTTGAGCGTGACTGTTTTTCCGTCTTTGTCAACGAGGCCTCTGTAGTGGGTTTTGATGTTTTTTTCTTCGAGTTTTTCGAAGCAGTATGCTCCCATAAGACATATGGCTGCGCCCTTGCCTTCTATTTTGTCGGGCATTTCGCCCCAGTCGAAGACGGAGTACCTGTCGGAAAAGTGGAATCTGCCTATTCCCAGCTTCGATTTTGTGGGGCTCTTGATCGTTTCTAGGTCTTTTACGCTTCCCATGTTCTTGCACTACTTGAGTTTTCTTATTTTTTCGTCGGCTTTTTCTACCTCTCTTTTTTTTGCTTCCTGTAATTCGATGATGTGTTTTTCAAGTGTCTTGTCCTGTAGGGCGAAGATTTTTGCGGCTGCCAGGGCGGCGGCTTCAGGCTCGACTGTTACGAGTGGGGCTACTCCGCTTGGTACGCGGAGGGATGAGTATATGTCTGCTCCTCCATACTTTTCTGAGTAGGGTGGGCAGGCGATTACGGGTTTCGAGGTGTTGGCGTCAACGAAGGCGCTTAGGGCGTTGGACCTTCCTGCGACGGTGACGTAGATGACGTTTGCTTTTTCGTGTTCTTTGAGGATTTTGAGGACGGTTTCGGGGGTTTTGTGTGCGGAGCCTACGCGCATTTCGTGGTCCAGTTTCAGAGCGTTCAAGTGTGCGACGATTTCTTTGCAGAGTTCGAGGTCTCTCTCAGACCCCATAAGTAGGATTACTTTGTTTTTCATGTTTCCACTTCATGATTAAGCGGTTTAGTTAGCTAATTAAATTTTTGAGCGTTTTCCTCCGATTAAAGGGAGTCAAGTTTCACGTTCCCTGCTCATAAGCCACGTTGGTACTGAGGTCTCAATTGAGTGGTCAAAATTTTTTTCTACTGACCAGTCAAATTTGCTTGTCGCGTCGAGTGTGACGAACTGGTCTCTCAATTGACAACTCAAAAAGAATTTTTTTTGGCCAGTCAATTCTGACTCTAGTTCGTTTCTGACCGTTCTTGTTTTAGTTTGTTGGTGTGGGATTTTTTGATTGAAGGGATTGACCATAGGTGGTCGGTTTTGAGAAGGAAGGTTTGCGCGCGCGCACATATGTAACAAACCAACAGAAATATGTGATTGTACGATAAGAAAATTGGGCAGATTATTGCCAAATCAACGCCAGATTGCCCTCCGCAATTATACTTCATCAGATGAGACGACACATCATTCGCATGTTTTCTCTAGTTGCCTGCAAATGAGACTTTGCTTGTACACTGAGTTATTGGTGAATTTGCCGCTGAATCATCCATTCTGAGATCATAACAACAGAATCCATAAGGCCACTGTCAAGAGCACATGCTGTGAACCGTGGAAAATATGTCTGTCCTTGTTCTGTAACAATGTTCCGTTAAAGTTTTAGATTCAAAGCACCCAATATAGTACTGGAGAAGATTAAGATGCAGACTGTCAGGCTCTACACTGTAGATCTGGCCAAGGTCAGAGGTAAAGGACAGTTCAAATGCCCGAAGTGTGGCACCAAGATCTCTCCTGACGATACGAGCGAAAGAATGTACACGATTTGTGAAACTGTTATGAAGGGAGAATCTTTGGATAAGCTCATTTTGCAGTGCAACACGTGCAGGAGCCAGATCCACCTGACTGGGTTTACGGTGTTGGATAAAATACGTTGCTGACTAGATTCGCCACATTCGCGTTGTCCTGTTTTGAGTAGGTGACAGGCTTAAGTGGAAGAGTTTTTTTTGTTACGTTTCTTCCGCTCCATAGCGGCTGAGTGCAATCAAGATTGACATGATTTCGACTCTTCCGATGATCATTGCCGTCGTCAGCAGCCACTTGTAGAACAGTGGCATAGAAACTGTCGTGGCGCCCATCGATATGCCGTTAGTTGTGAGAGCAGAACCTATTTCAAAGAGGGCGTCTGTGAACGAAACGCCTATCGTGGAAAAGATGATTGAAAAAACCACAAGAGTGGAGACAAAGAGTAGGATGGAGACTAGGGCTGAGAGTGAATCAATGTTGTTTGTCTCTGACTTTCTATTCTTTTCCTTGATTACTTTTTCCTTGATCAGCACGCCTCTTATGGCCCGCTTGACTGAAGTGGCGAAGGCAATTAGTCTGGAGACTCTAATGCCCCCAGCCATCGAAAAGGCACAGCCGCCTATCAGCATGAGAACGATGAATATGGATTTGACGGTGTCATTGAGCGATGCGATGTTGACGTATTCGTATCCTGTCGACGAAGTCATGCTTACAACGTGGAACAGTGAATCCAAAGGTTCTATTCTTGTCAGGGAGAAGACGAGTAGTGTTCCGATTGTGATGATTAGCAGGTAGAGACCGACCTCTTTGGAGAAAGCTCTTCTGATTCTTAGAGTGAATATGTGGTAGTTGAAGGCGAAATTCACTGAGCCTAGGAGCATCAGAATTGTTATGCATATTTTGGGCAGGATATTCAGATATTGTTGAAATTGCGAAATGGAAGGTTGGAACCCGCCAGTGATAGTGTCAATGACGAAAGAGCCTGTTCTGACTAGGTCTTGGAATCCCAAGAAGTAGAATATGGTCATGAAGGCAAGTATGTAGATGCCGTAGATGGCGAATACTGCCAAGAATACTCGCTTCACGTTGGTTCCGATGGTTTCTATCCCTAGAGCGTTTCCGAGGTTGTTCAAGGATTTTCTGGTGTGAAAGAATGCACAGAGCAGAAAGACTATGCCCACGCCACCCATTAGCTCAGTCAGACTGCGGTATAATAGCATAGATTTTGCCAGAGTATCACTGTTCTGTACGAAGCTGAAGCCTGTGGTTGTGAATCCTGAGACGCTTTCGAAGTAGCTGTTCGTGAATCTGTCGGTTAAGTTTGGGCTTTTGAACGGGTCATCGTGGACGTACGGTATGGCTCCTATCAGCGGCAATATGATGAAGGTGGCCAAGACCAGAACGCTTGCGGATTTGAAGTCAAGTTCCTTTCGTTCGCACAGAGCGTTCAAGAGGAACCCACATGCCAAGAACGTTATGCATGTTATGAAAAGCGAAGCCAGATGTTGAGTTTCATTGAAATACAGTCCTACAGCAATTGGCATAACCGTGAGTAGGCCCGCGATCTGCAGTAAAAAGCCTAGGTTCGCAAGAATCGGCCTGCCCATTAAGATTCCAAATTCCCTTCCTTCGGATTAGCTAAAAGGTTTTCGTAGTTCCAATAAGGTTTCATAGAGCACACGCTCTGGCGCGGCTGGGTGCACGGGATTTGTTGTTCTGTTCCCTAGAATTATAAGTAGGACCCGCCTCTTGTTCATGGATGAGTTGAAAGTTGTGGGCAGAATTCCTAGATTGACTGCTCTTTTTCTGGTCACAGCAACTGTCATTCTGGCAATTGCCATTGCATATGTAGTTGGTGTTGAACAGGGTGTAAATTCGCAGCGACCACACGTTTTTGAACTGCTAAGACAAGCAAATCCTGATGTCCTCATAAATCAGATTCCCTACATGCATCCCCTAAGAAATGTTCTCTTCGCCTCTACTCTTGTCATTGGAACCTGTTGGATGGCTCTTTTCATTACAGTATCCTTGCAAGCGATGAGAAAAGCATTCTACTGACTGAACACTTCTGTCAAACATATCGTATACACCCACACATGCACAGACGCAATGACATAGCACAGCACTAGTAGGCTCTGTGCATAGAAGAACTACAATGGAGAAACTTCCGAAGACTTCCTGAAATCGGGATTCCGAGATCATGAAAAGTGTTTTAACTTGATCTGATGTAACCTTATGAACAGGGAATATTATGGCTAAATGTCCCAAATGCAAGAAAGAAATCAGTACCCCTAAGAAGACTTGGAAGATGGCTGGCAGAAAGGACAAGAGTGGCAAGAGGACAGAACTCACAATCGGGCTCTACCAATGTTGTGGAAAAACCTTCAGATCTGTCTTAAACAAGAGAAAAATCTAGACTCAACAAAAGCACTACTCCTTTTCTCTTTTTTTGTTTTCGAATCCAGAGTTATTTGTTTTGGAAAGCATTCTTAAGCCTTATTAAAGTGTTGACAACTTTACTTTCGAAGCTAGAGGGTCACAAACCAGTATTGCGGGGTCGTAGTCTAGCTTGGTCTAGGAAACCCTTAACCTTGGCATCCTGAGAAAATCCTTGGGTTCTTGGTCTAGGATACCAGTCTTTAGGTTTTGCATTTTTATTGTGTTTGTGTTTGATGTTGTTTCTTGTATTGTGTTTTCATTCATATGTATCACCTCTTTGACATCACATTTCATTTCTTGAGCATAGAGAATTGACGAGGAGACAATATGCATTTTAGCCTTTCATGAGTGATGGCTCTGAATCTAGGGGAGAGATGAAGAGAAATGCTTATGTCTCCGAGGACTTGGATGAGGTGTGGGGAAGAGTATGAGAAACACCATCTTATGCTCTTTGTGAGTGCCTTTGCATAGTGAGGAGAAAGCTTCTCTCCTATGGGGTTTCTCATGTTTTGGTTGGAGATTGCGCGCGCTCCTTTACAAACTTGCAGCGCAGGGGAAAGAAATAAGATAGGTCACGGGCGCTTTGGAGCGCGCTAGATCATGGATTCCATTTCTGTGAGGAGCTTGTTTGCTTGGTTGATTCGCTTCTTGGTTCCTTCATATTCTTTCGGATATTTCCTGAGGATTTCAATGAGTCTTTTTATTTGTTGCATTGACATGTCTTTTTGCGCGTGAGCAAAGAGTATTTTCATCATGTCGGAATGATCCAATTTTCCTTTGTCTTGGATTGCTGAAAATCCTATTCTAAATCCTTCCAAACCAAGAAGAGGAGAAAGTTCTAGACAGCATTGAAGGGTCTTTTCGTTTGGATAAGCCTTGGCTGTCTTTTGAAGTAGGTCTTCTGCGTTTGCTCCTTCGACCAAAGCGACAAATATGCCTCCCTGTGTAAGCCAGAAAAGAGGATACTCTCTGTTGCGATAGATTTTCATGTCAGTCTTCTTGATCAGTCCTTTTTGCTCAAGGGCGTTGAAGGCAATCC
>CAYPRE010000039.1:2198-8809 GCA_964413045.1 uncultured Candidatus Bathyarchaeia archaeon | reverse complement strand
GTGCTTTTAATAAGCTTTATTCGTAGTGGCTTCTATAACTTATTTCAATAAGTTTCAGCTATATTACGGCTCTAGAAATATTGCAGGGAAGTTCTTAGAAGCTATTCGAGAAATTGCGGAAGTTCGCTGAGGTTTTGCAGAATTAAATCAGGTTTCTCCCTTTCAAGTTCTTTGCGGCTAAAAATTCCCGACAAAACTGCAACTGTTCTCATTCCGGCGTTTTTTCCAGCTCTGATATCAACCACAGAGTCACCGACAACTAGGCAGTCACGCGTCTGCACTCCTAGCATACTGGAACACTTCATTAACGCCTCAGGGTCAGGTTTGGGGTTTCGAGTGTCCAATGAAGTTACTATTCTCTGAAAATATTTTGCAAGGCAGAATTTCTCAAGTGCACCGAACACTTCCTGTGCAGAAAGACTCCGTCTGGTAGTCAAGGCCAACTTTGCCTTTGCTGAGAGTCTTCCAAGCGTGTCCTCGGCGCTTGGAAATGGTTTTGTTTTCTCACTTGTGACCTTGTAAAACGTCTTCAAGTATATCTGCAAGAACTTCTTCACTTCAAGCCCAGCCAGCAGGTCGCGAATGGACAGGTCCTGTTCAAGTCTCTTGGGTATCTCCATTGCGGTGTCGGCGGCAACGTTCTTCCGCCCCAAAGTTTCGAAAGCAGTTTTAGCAGCTTCTACGTACGCGTCTCGAGAATCCAGTATCGTTCCGTCCAAGTCGAGCAGTATGCATTCTGTCTTGAATTTAGTCAAGTTCAATCTCGGCTTATGTTGTGCTTCTTGCTACTATCTGTTTCGATAGGTTTTTATTTGCGGCATGTTGTCTATGGTAAGTACGCAGTAAATATCTCTAACGACAACAACAGGAATGAAAGGCGATGGTCAGAAAAGCACGAATCCGCCTCACAAGCACAGACTACAAGAAGCTTGAGGAAGTATGTGAAGAACTGAAAGCCATCGCCCAGAAGACAGGAGTCAAGATTAACGGTCCAGTGCCGCTGCCCACTAAAAGACTGAAAGTTCCCGTGTTGAAATCACCATGCGGAGAAGGAACCGCGACGTGGGACAGGTGGGAAATGCGCATACATAAACGCCTTATTGATATAGACTCCGAAGAACGTGTGATGAGACGAATCATGCGAATCCGAGTTCCTGAAGAGGTTCACGTAACAATCGAGCTTCTTTAGGTTTTCAAGAAGATCTGGTCTTTTCTCTGCCCCACTCGAAGAGTGGGCATTGATCACACTTTTCTAAGAAACCCAACCCCTTCTTGGTCGTTTTGTAGTTGTTTTCTTGGTCCATTTGCAGTAGTCCTCTCTTTGATAATTCGCCTAGGTACTGCTTTGATTGCAGGAAAGACAGGCCGACATCCCTCATTATCTCGGTCTTCTTCTTACCTGCCGCAGCCTTCCTGAGTATTTCAATAGTGATGTCATGTCTATCTCTGTTACCCATGCAAAACCAACTTAGAAACTGCTGTAAATCAGAATCTTACAGGATATATGTTTTTCTAGACTCTACAAGAACGGACGTAGGGCAATTATCAGAAGAGCAACACTTACAGCGAAAACTAGTGTCCAAATCCTCTTATCCCAAGCGAAGATTTTCAGTCCATCGAATGCGCCAAAGGGGATTAGGTTGAACACGGCTATCCAAGAGTTGAAAAGGGTAAGATCCGCGAGGACATCATTGTAGGGGTGCAGAAAGACTGCAGCCACCATAAACGAGCCAGCAAAAAGCATATTTGTCGTGGGTCCGACAATCGACGTTTTTCCCAAAATCCTGCTGTCAGTAGACCCAGCGACAACAACAGCTCCCGGAGATATGATCTTCAGCAACGGAGAAATGATTGAGAGCAAAGTCAACGACATACCCATTAGATTCAACCGGAACTCAGCCCAAAGCCCAAGTTTCTGTGCCATGAGTCTGTGAGCCATCTCGTGCACGAGAAAAGATGCTGTGAACGCCGCCACGAAAACGCTCAATACCACATGGTCGATGTGTAACAGATTATCGAACCCCACCAAGGAGAGACCCACAATTATGATAAGCAGTGCCCCTACAGTCAAATGTGCGATTTCTCTTCGGCTGAACGAGAACGACCTCTTTCGCTCGTCGTATGAAGGATATGTCACCGTGTGTTCGAATGATTTCTGGGGAATCATTAGCTGCACCTGCTCCTTTGGCAAAAGAGCTTTGTCGAGCTGTGCACAATCATGGTTTTCAGGCAGACGATGCTGAGAGCAATAGTAGCTCCCGCAGAACGGACACTTGAATGGCAGAAAAGTGTCCTTACCACATTTTTGACATTCCATCTTCGCGCGCCTGTAATAAACAACAAGTTGCATATTTATCGCTTTAACATTTTCTTTGGGAATCCAGAAAGCAAGACAGAACGCCTGTCGGTAAACACTTAAAACGTTGGTTCTGAGCATAAACTAACGATCAACTGTTGAGACTCGAAGGGGGACACACGGGTTTGAAGGCCTTCAGCTTTGTCCATGCAGCGGACCTGCATCTCGGGTATTCACAGTATGGCTTGGAAGCGCGACGCGAAGACTTCAACAAAGCGTTCCAAGAACTAGTTGAGAAGACCATCGAATTGAAGGCCGATTTTATGATTGTCTCAGGAGACTTGTTCCAGCAGCCGAGACCATCGAACACGACCTTGGAAAGTACTATCAAGTATTTCAGGAGTCTTCGAGACGCTGGTATTCCTGTCTTGACTGTTGATGGTTCGCATGATTCCGCTCCAAACGGCATTACTGGGACGATTCTGAACCCGCTGGACAGTGCCGGCTTGATCCGTCACCTCCCAAAGCATGAAGGAGCTTGTTGGACAAAGCCAGGAAGCTGCTATGTTTATGGCGTGCCAAACTTCAGGACGAGACACAATACGGAGGAACTGCTCCCAGCCTTTATGGAGCAGAACAAGCCACAACCAGATTCGTCGGTCTTCAACATCTTTGTCTTTCACATGGCGCTAGACCTCCCAAACGTCAAGCCTCCCTACATTGAGGCTGAAGCATCTCCAGAGCTCATTCCCGAAGGTTTCAACTACTACGCCGCCGGCCATGTGCACAAACCATACATGCAAGAATTCAAGACAGGAGTTCTTGCTTACCCGGGCTGCACCGAAACCACAGACTATGTCGAAGCAAAATTCGACAAGGGCTTCTATCACGTCAGAGTTGACGAAAAAGGCGAAGTACATCCAGAGTTTGTTCAGCTTCAATCTGCTCGCAAATTCATCATTTTTGAACAAGACTTCGAAGGAGTTGTTCCTTCCAAGATAACCGAACAATCTGCCCAACTTGTGAAGAATGCGGATGATGAAGGAGCAATAATCATCCCAATTCTTAAGGGTGTCTTGCCATCTGAGGCAAATCGTTCAGAAGTGGATGTTGCTCATATTAGGACAGCAGCCAAGAAAGCGCTGCTAGTTCATCCAATAGTGTTGCTACGTGAAAGCGAAGTCTCAGAAGATATGGTTCGGTCTATCTTCGAAAGCGGAATCAAAGATCTCAGGACGAAGGCATTCGAATACTTTCTCCAGATTTTTTCAGAGCGTCACACGTCTGAGGAAGCTGAAAAGGTCTCACGCATGGCTCTTAGCTTGATAGAACCTTTGACCAAGAAACAAGAAGAAAAAGTCAAACAGACAATAGAGGAGCTTCTGTAGTGAGAATCGAGATCGTGCAACTTGAGAACATCCGCTCACACGTGAAGTCCACAGTGCCCTTCGCGAGGGGCTTCAACTGCTTGGTCGGCGGGTTGGGTTGTGGAAAATCAAGCATTCTCTATTCAATAGATTTTGCCTTTTTTGGTGAACCCATCGGAAGAAGCTTCGACTATCTATTGCGCGAGGGCGCCGACAACGGCAAAGTGACAGTCCAGTTTCTGCACAATGGTAAAAGCTACAGGATCTCCCGCGGGCTCAAGAAACGTGGAAAAGGCATAAACCAAGATTTCGACGAACTGAAACTCTTCGAAGAAGACGAGCTGGTATCAAGCGCCAAATCAGATGCTGTTGCTGAGCAATTGAAAGCATTGACTGGCTTGGATAAAGATCTCTTCCGGGAAATAATCTGGGTTCGTCAAGAGCACTTGAAAGAACTTCTGAATTCTCCACCACGGGAAAGGCAGAAACGACTAGACGAACTTTTCGGTCTCCTAGAATACGAAACAGCTTGGAGCAATCTCGCTGGATACCAACGTGAATACGAGGGCGAGAAACGAGCTTACGAGAAAGATGCTGATGTGGCAGGGATGGAAAAACTCGGCGGTGAGTACAACCGAACCGCAGAAGAGTTTTCGCATCTCGAAATCGAACTGGAAGACATGAAACAGCAACTTGCCTCAGCAAAGAATGCCTTGGAAGAGGCAGATCGGAAGCTTCAGGAAATGGAAGAAACAAGAAAGCAGAACGAAGAACTCAAACGTAAGGAAACCAGAACACACGCCAACCTGACGAACGTCCAAGATTTTATGGCATCCTTAACCGAGAAAACCGACGCAAAAAGAATCGGCGTTCAAAACATCGAGCAGCGTTTGGTAGCCATCGACACGCAGATACGATTCAATACTGCTGAACTCAAAAAGGTGGGAATATCGGCCGATCAACCAATAGAAGCACTGAGGAAAGAAGTCGCTGCAATGGAAGATCAATTGTCCATCCTCAAAGGTGAGCAAGAAGCAAGCCTAAAGAATGTCCAAGCAGACGAAAAAAGGATCAATTCAATTTCTGCAGAGAACCGCTGTCCCATTTGTCTGCAACCTTTGACGGACGCTTACAAGAACGAACTCGCTGAGAAAATTCATGAGGAAAACGAGCAACGCAAAAAGGCAGCAGCTCAACTTCGAGAACAGGTGTCCGGCCTGCAACAATCGAGAATCTCGGCAGACAACTCACTTTCAAATCTGCAGATGCTCATACCCAGAGCCGAAGAATTGAGAAACCGAATAAAAGAAGAAAAGGAGACTCTGTTTGAATTCACTAATGAACTTGACGTAAAACAGAAACTGGAAAAGGACCTCAGCAAACAACTAGACGCCTTGCGCATGGAATCAAGTAGATACGACGTTTCTGAGTTGGAGACAGCAAGAACCCACAGAGAACGAGCGTTCAGGAAGTATTATGCTCTAGAATCTGAAATGCGCGCGAAGGAGAACAACAAGAAAAGCTTGACAGGCCGTTTAGACGAGATAAAAGACAGGATCGACCAGGCGCAACAGAAAATTGAAAGGATACAAAAAGTGACAAAGGCCGTAGAGCTAATCAGCGACATACGCGACGCCTACAGGAGCATACAACCTAAACTGCGAAGCGAGTTTGTGAAAGTGCTCAGAAACTTCGTTCAGCAGGTCCTCGACACGCTAGCAGCAGGCGAGGGCCAATTGCTGAACATCACAATAGACGAAACATACACGCCCTACGTTCTGGTGGAAGGAAACGTCGAGCGTGAAGTCACGAATCTTTCGGGCGGAGAACGGACACTCCTTGCGTTTGCGTACAGGCTTGGACTTGGCCAATTGATAATGCAGTCTAGAACAGGACACGGGCTCAGCATGTTGCTACTTGATGAACCAACTGAAAGTCTGGGAACTGAAGACGGCTCCATCTACCGTCTCGCGGATGCTGTGTCCAGATTCAAGGCTATCGAACAGACAATCGCAGTGACACACAGTGAAGCTTTCGCAGAAAAAGCCGAACACGTCATCCGCCTCGAGAAGGAAGCTGGAATAAGCAAGGTTTCAGTCGAAAGATGACGTAGGTCGTTAGAAAGATGGCCTATGACATGGAGATAGTTCAATCACTCAATTCCTCCATGAGTTACGTGAAGGAATCGTTCAGAATCCTAGGTACGGCATCTCTTAGAGAATTTGACGTTTGCGTGTGGCATGCTGCGGCAGAGCTAGAATATGCTCTGTTCCTCTTTTCATTGAAGATCCAAGATGAAAACGTTACAAAAGGCTTGAAGCCCAATCGCTCTAGTAGAAAAGACGATGCTGCCACTCTGTTGAAAGCCGCTCAAGAAGTCCTATCCAAGTCTCAGGAGTCTGTGTGCGCCGAAGAATGGTTGAAAGCCTACAGGGACGCTTTTGCGGCGAGGCATCTTTTGCTTTGGGTTCAGAAAGACCTTGCAAAAAAGGGACAGGGGGTCTTCAAGAAATAGCTTTACTCTTCTTCCTCTGTAACCTTCTTTTCTTTGACAATCAAAGTGTTGTCTTTTCCGCCTATGATTCTGAAGTGCTCTTTCAGTTCTTGGTTGTGTAGGAACTTTTTCAACAGCACTCGCAAATGTCCTCTGGATATTGCGCTTTCTTCGTCTTTTACGGTGATTGTTGATGTTCCGGTTTCGATTTGTGTGTTCGTCTTTTCTTCGAGAAACTTTGCAAGTTCTTTTACGAGGTCGCTGTCTTCCGTTTTCAACTCTGAAATGTCGATTTTTGTTTCTGTCATGTTTTTCACCTCATTTTCTTATCATTATGACTCTTACCTGGTCGCATACATCTTCGCAAGAATCCGCGATCATCTCCATCGCTTCAAAAAGTTGGCTCACGAGAACAGCTACTCCTGCCTTAGGAATGTCTTCTTTACCGACAAGG
>CAYPRE010000039.1:0-2089 GCA_964413045.1 uncultured Candidatus Bathyarchaeia archaeon | reverse complement strand
GCGTCAACGCATGCCTTGACGCTTCCGACCATTACCAGAGACTCATCCTTAATCGATGCCGGCACATGCTCCATCGGTATCGCCACCAATATTCTCGTTGACTCCCTGCTCCAGTCAGCAACCATGTCCACTTTCTTCACTAAACCCATAAGGTCTTCCCTGTCGGTCGGCGACAATTCTCCTGTTGAAATCTCATCCATAACCTTCCTCCGCAGGTTGTCAGCTTCCCTCTCACTGCTCGCTACTCTTTCTATGCATCTGTGCATTTCCTTGACATCGCCCTTCACGGCGGCGCCAACAGCTTTCTCCAAGTCTTCGACTATTCCTGTGGTCAATGCCAAATGGTGCTGTATTACTCCCAAGGCTCTGGTTTCTTTCCGTTTCTCAAACCATTTTACCAATTCACTCAACGGAGATCTCTCCTTTCAACCCTGACGGGGGATACGGGAACATGTGTGCCTTTTCGGGCGTGAAGCTAACAGTGACTTTTTCATCCGTATTAAACCATTCTTCTACGAGAGAGGGCTTTACCACTACGACCATGTCTTCATTTTCGAGTCTGATTTCGTACCTTATATTTGTTCCTTCAAAGGTCACCCTTTCGACCGAACCCAGAATCATGTTGTTCCCCGGCTTGGTTCCTCTTTTTACGGTGAAGGTTTCAGGTCTAATTGCCAGAACTACTCGTTCACCTTTCTTCACGCTGTTGGTTGCTGTATGAACCTTTATTTCCCCGTGAAGCTCAGTCGTCGCTTCTGCATCGTCGACTTCGGTGACGTAACCTTCCAGAAAGTTTGATTCCCCAATGAAGTTGGCAACGAAGATGTTCTGTGGACTCATGTAGAGCTCACTGGGTGTTCCGACCTGTTTCACTGCGCCTTTTCTCATGACTGCTATCCTGTCAGAAATCGCCATCGCTTCAGATTGGTCGTGAGTGACATGTATGGCCGTAAGCCCCAAGTCCTTGCTCATCCTTCTTATGTCGTACCTCAACTCGTTTCTTACCTTTGCATCCAATTGTCCAAGCGGTTCGTCAAGAAGCAACAGCTTGGCGCCTGCAGCTAGGGCTCTTGCCACAGCGATTCTCTGCATCATGCCGCCACTCAGTTCATTGGGGAAAGCATCTATCCGCTCATGTAGTCTAACCATTTCAAGAACTTCATGCCCGATGGTGCCTGCTTCTTTCATGTTGAAGCCCTTAACTCTTGGTCCATAAATCACGTTGTTCCACGCATTCATGTGAGGAAACAGCGCAAAGGTCTGGAAGACGAAGCCGATGTCTCTGTCCTCAGGAGGAACATCGTTGACCAGCCTATCTCCTATGTAGATTTTTCCTTCATCAGGTCTAATCAATCCTGCTATGAGTCTCAGAAGAGTTGTTTTCCCGCACCCGCTAGGGCCTAACAACGCAAAATACTCTTTATCACGAATGTGGAGGCTGACGTCCTTTACGGCGACAAGATTTCCGAATGTTTTTGTCACGTTCTCTATTCTGACGTCTGGCATGGGATCCGTTGTCTCCGCATTTCGTCCATGAGCATATGAGGGTATTCATACGTTCTTCTTTGTTTATTAAGCATATCAATACTTTCCTTTGCCCTTTACGATGAGTCTCAACGTCATTAGGATCATGAAAGAGAAAAGAATCAAGAAACCGCTTCCCAACCCTCTTTCTAGAGCGGTGTAATGAGTCGGGTTCTTTACCCATTCCACGAGCACGACCGGCGCGGTCCTGAGCGTGCTTACCACAGCAACTGTGGCGCCTGTCTCGCTGATGCTTCTGGTGAACATCATGACTGCGCCTGAGAGTATGGAGTACTTCGTTAATGGCAGTATTATGGTTCTGAAAACGCCTAGGGGCTTGGCACCGAGGGTCCTTGATGCTTCTTCCAAGTCTATGCCTATTCTTTCAACTGCTGCGGACATCGATCTTACGAAGTATGGATAAGTTATCGCCATGTGAGCTAATATAAGGAGCACCATCTCGGGGACGAACGTAAAGTTTGTTTTCCAAAAGATTGACATAGAGACCCCCAAGGCTATTGAAGGCACGATCAGGGGAATATTGATGAGTACGTCCATGATCGCC
>CAYPRE010000038.1:7826-8843 GCA_964413045.1 uncultured Candidatus Bathyarchaeia archaeon | reverse complement strand
GCTCACCGAGTAGTTGCCCATAGACCAACTTGTCGTATTCCAAACGTATGTGACCACAATTGTTTCGCCACTCGCTAGCGTAATGTTTGCGAATCTGGTCAAAACCTCATTCATGCCACCTGTAACTTCAATTGTGAGGTTGAAAGTCTCAGTGAAGGTACCTATGTTTCTTGTCCATGCTTGAATTGTCACGTTGTATCCTCTCCCTACGACTGTTTTCGAACTAGTCATGTTCGTGACAGCGATGTCATGTATCTGAGGAATAACCATTGGGTACTTGTCTTGGTTGTCGAGTGCGTATGTTATGTTCGCGTCGACAACGTATGGTGCGTCGCCTATTCCATCGCTTCCTGTTTCGTTCTGATACGCTCCCTTGTAGAGGTCCTCCCCACCATAATCACTCCAGTAGTTTCCTCCCGACGGGTATCCATCATCCCAAATGTTTATCGAAGGGGCGATAAGGCCAGGGTCGGCGCAGTCCCACACCGCATCGTAGACTTGACTGTTTTGCTGTATCGTGTTGTCAACGAAAGTATTGTGGTAGATCGAGTTGTTTGACGAAATGTAGAGGTAGACGCCGGCTCCGTAGGCTCCAGTGTTTTCCATTATTTGGTTTTGGACGACAGCGTTGTTGTTCGAGTATGACAGGAGGCTCAGGCCGTAGTAGTTATATGTAATACTGTTCCCGACAATACTGTTGTTTGAGGACTCGCTGAGCCATATGCCAAACTTCCCGCTTTCTGTCGAGCATCCTAGAATGCTAATGTTTGTTGAGTGTTGGAGGCTTATTCCATACAACATAGAATCAACCAGGATATTCTTTATCGTCACGTTGGATCTTCCGAGCAAAGACACGCCCACTCCTGAGCCCGTGCCCTGCAGAGTGTATCCTGCACCGTCAAGCGTGACGTTATCTCTCTCGATAATTATGCCGTCGCCATCGTTGAAGATGCTGGCGGTCAACGTGTAAGTGCTGCCGTCTATGTTGATCGGTGCTGCTGGCGGGTCAACAGTCCC
>CAYPRE010000038.1:0-7788 GCA_964413045.1 uncultured Candidatus Bathyarchaeia archaeon | reverse complement strand
CGCTGCGTTGTTCACTATGACTATGCACTTGTCAGTTCCCACCAAACCTGAACCGAAGACGCGGAGCCGCAGAGTGTAGCTGCCGACAGAAACCTGACTCGTGTTCCATGTTGCCAGAGTTCCGTTTAAGATTTCACTCTGACCATTGCTTGCGAGGGTTATTCCATTCGTCATCCAACTTGTCGGGCTCGTGCCGTTGCCGAATTCTACTGTGAAGTTACTGAATGCGGCGCCTGCGGCAGTGCCTCGTTTCGCCGTTCCTGTTATTGTCACGATTCCGCCAACGTTAGGAGGTGCCAGTGAATCTGTTCTTGTCTTGAAGTGGGCTGTCGGGGTGCTGAAGGCTGTGACTATTTCGGTTTCTGGGTCTCCAAGCAAGTTAAGCGTGAAACATGTCCACCTGTCTAGGAGCGGTTCCTGCTCTTTCGAGAGCTGCAGTGCCTTTCCCAAGTTTCTGGTTCCGCTGTTCAAGACTGTGAAGAATGACCTTTCATACCTCTCACCTGGTCCGTCAGTCGAGGCTGGGCAATACCATCCATACCTCGAGTTTCCTACGTAGGCGAAGGCGCCGTGCGGTTGGAAAATAAAGTGCTCAGCAACTGCCTCGATTGTTCCACTTATGGCAGTGTCGAAAGCGGCTGAAAAGCAACCGAGACTGTAGACAAGAAAGTATTGCGTGTTTGTGAGCCCGTCAACATCAGATCCGGTCAGTCCCATAACGGCTCTGTAGTTCGAGTGTCCATCATGGGCCAGTATATGTGTGCCACTGTTCATCTCGTTGATCACAGCAGTCTTGCTGTAGGTTCCGTCTCTACCGTACAAACGAGTAGCCGTATATTGTGGTATGATTTCTGTGACACTGTCCTGCCCGTTTGCTCCTTGCGTTACATCGTCAAGTTTTTCTCCTATCATCAGCGACTTTTTCAAGTAGTCTGCTTGAGGAGACTGCTCATACGCCAATGTCTTGTTGACGAAGTTTGCTGCTTCTTGCGGCGTGTCAACAGTTGCCCTTCCAACGTATACTTCCGCGAAGAAATCTGCTTCTTCGCCAGCCGTGGCGTTTTCGGGGCCGCTCCAATGGTATACGGCTTCGCCGAATATCGTGTCGTTGTCTTTGTTCCAGCTGCCGTCAAGTGCGCCATAGTACATGTCGCATGGAATGTTATAGTCAGAGTAGGCTCCAGCATAGTCGTAGACTCCCCTGGCAGGAATGATCTCATCGTCTCCTCCCAACAGAACGTATTCGGTTCCCCAGTTCAAGTAAGCATCTTTTATGAAGTTGCGAATGTGCGCCTGAGTGTCGTTGAAACTCGGGCTGCCATTCCCGTCCCCGAATAGCCCGTCAGAATTGTACCTCAGGTCTTTCATGATGTCTTCAAGAAGAACAGTTTTCCCTGTGACACCTTTGTTGATTTTCCACATGATTAGTGGCTGAAATGAAGAGTCCAAGGCATTGCTGGTTACAATCACGTATTTGTACGATGCTAATGGACTCGAAATGGCCGTCTGCAACTTGTTAGGTGCTATGCGATATGTTCCCATTGCATTTGGATTATCAACTATGCTTTGGATGGCTTGAGCGTCCTCTGGCAGACCTCTGAAGAAGCAAGAGTTTCCGCCTCCGTTTTTCAGGTCCACGTTCAAAACCATTTCTTGATAGTAGTAGAGTTCTCCTGTTTTTGGAAGGAATTCCACGGGGTACAGTCTTAGAAGGAATACCCCGTATCCTCTCATGTACTGGATCGATTCCTGAGAACACAATTTGCCTGGAAAAGGATCTGCTGAACTGTATATAGTTTCGTTAGCTTTGTCTTCAACTGTCGCGTTGATAATTGTGGGCAGAAGCGTTCTACCGTACTCAACGTTAAATTTGCCAGTTAGTTTTGTCCTGTTGCCTGGGATAATGCTTACGCTTTCAACTTCTTTTCCTTGTGGAATCAGCAGTCTGACCAGCTTGAAAGGGAGAACGGGTTCACCTGGCGCTCCATAACTCGGCAACCCTGAGATGGCTACATGATCATGATCGACTGTTCCAGTCACAAGAGGAGAAGAAAAATCGTAACTCAGCACAACAGAATTCGACGGGTCAACACCCTGAAATTTGGAATCGGCACCTTGGACTTGGAAGTCCACTTTGACCATACATAGGGCGGTCAGAACCAGCGCTGTGAACGCGAAAGCTGCTGTCCTTTTCAACTTTTCCCCTAATAATAAACACTTCACTCGTCAAGATAAGAATTACGAGAAAATGCGAGTAACTGGCATCCTTTTTCTTTTCTGCAATATTCTTAAATCAAGCCCCCGTATAGCCTTGCGTATGCACGAATGGGCCTTGGCCGAAGCAGTTGTTACCGCAGCCTCAGAAATTGCTGAAGAACAGCATTTGAAGGAAATAACCGAAGTCAGGATAAAGATAGGTCAGCTTCAGCAGATAAACGATGAAATCTTCAAGTTCGCTCTTGAACAGGTGAAGACTGCCGAGTTCAAGAACACCAAATTCAGGATAGAATCAGTCGAAGCAACTCTCAAGTGCAGGTCTTGCAGCAAAAAGTGGCTTTTCGACAAAGAGAAGCTGGACGAAGATACAGCTGAAGCCATTCATTTTGTGCCAGAAATGGTGCACACGTACATCAAGTGTCCCAAATGCGGCAGCCCAGACTTTGAAATACTGGAAGGACGGGGAGTCTGGCTTGACTCCATAAAAGGAGCGAAGTAGTCACGATTGACCCACGCATAAGCATCATCGACGAGAGGCTCAAACATGTACACAACATCATGGCAGTTTCAGGCGGCAAAGGCGGGGTAGGCAAAAGCCTCATCGCCACAACTCTCGCGCTTGTGCTTGCAAAGAACAATAGCGTAGGCCTGTTCGACCTCGACTTCACAAGTCCTTCGACCAACATGATACTCGGCCTCAAAAACGCAAAACCGACAGAAGACAAGGGCCTAATCCCTCCCAAGGTTCACGGTCTAAGATACATGTCAATAGTCTACTACTCAGGTGACTATGCCACGCCCCTTCGAGGCGCAGACATCTCGAACGCCCTCATAGAACTTCTGGCAATCACAAAATGGGAACACCTTGATTATCTAATACTCGACATGCCCCCAGGAATAAGCGACGCAACCCTCGACCTCATGAGACTCATCAAAAGAATCAAGTTCCTCATCATAACGACACCATCACAACTAGCATTCGAAACCGCCAAGAAACTCACAAGCCTACTCACCCAACAGAACATCCCAATAATAGGCATCATCGAAAACATGAAAACCGACAAATCCCAAAACATAAAAAACCAAACAAAAACTCTCAGCCTCAAATACCTAGGACAAACCACATACGACCCCCAAATCGAACAAGCCCTAGGCAACCCAACCAAACTACTAAACACGAAACTAGGCCAAGAAACACAGCGAATAACCACAAAAATCCAACATACACTAACAAAAGAATAAGTGGCGAAAAAAAATTCTTTTTGAGTTGTCAATTGAGAGACCAGACAAAACGCCGCGATAACAATGAATAATTGATTGGTGAAAGAAAAAAATTTTTGACCAGTGAATTGAGAGCCCAGTCATCGCATTCACAGGATTTGACCACTCAGTAGAAATTTATTTTGGCCAGTCAAGTGAGACCTCAGTTCCCTCATTAAAGCGATTTGACATCTCAGTAGAAATTTTTTTTGACTAGTCAAGTGAGAGCCCAGGCAAAAAAACATGCGTTCATCATTAAACATGCCCAAATGGCTTGGGGCAAGGGCAAGCTTAAGGTTAATATGCTTAATCCCCAATAACAACTAAACAAAATCGGCAACACAGGTGACACCAATGTTCAAACTCAAAGTAGCCGACGCCAAACCCTTCCGAGACATGCTCACATCAATCTCCATTCTCGTAGACGAAGCCACGTTCAAACTCGACCCCGAAGGCCTAAAACTACGAGCAATGGACCCATCACGCGTCGCCATGATCGACTTCGAATGGCCAAAAACAGCCTTCGAAGAATACACATGCACAGAACCCACCAAAATGTGCATAAACATAACCGAACTCCTCAAACTCCTCAAAAGAGCCGGCAAAGACGAAAACCTCGAACTTTCCATCGACGAAAAAACAGGAAAACTCCAAATCAGAATATCCGGCAAATACACACGCAACTTCACCATGCCCACACTCGAAGCCTCAGAAGAAGAAGTCCCAACCCCAAAGATCACATTCAACGTCAAAATCAAAGCAACAACCGACGGCCTCACCCAAGCAATCGAAGACGCACAGCTCGTGAGCGACCACGTCAAAATCGAAGCCGACCCAGAAAAAGTAATCTTCAACGCATCAGGAGACCTCATGGGCGCAACGATAACGTTGCAGAAGGGAAACGACGCCCTCCTCGACCTCGAAGCCAAAGAACCCCAAAAAGCCACCTACAGCCTGAGCTACCTGACAGAAATCATCAAGGCAGCCTCCGCCACCAGCGACATAGCCACACTTGAATTCTCATCCGACATGCCCATAAAACTCGACTTCCAACAGGCAAAAGAAGGAAAGCTCACGTTCTTCCTCGCACCACGGATCGAAACAGAATAACATGAAAGACCTAACAC
Organism: uncultured Candidatus Bathyarchaeia archaeon; assembly: GCA_964413045.1. Classification (GTDB taxonomy): domain Archaea; phylum Thermoproteota; class Bathyarchaeia; order Bathyarchaeales; family Bathycorpusculaceae; genus JBGQMW01. Next base: position 3,184 of record CAYPRE010000038.1, on the reverse strand, counting down.
AAACATCCACAATTAGATTCACAAAAACAGACTTGGCAAACTACCCTTTTCTCAAAGAAAACACAGAATACATCAAAACCTTGAACCTCAAAATCGAAGACATGACAAGCCCCGAATTCTCAAGAATCCTCGAAAGAGCAGAAGAAAGACTCAAAGAAGCCGTACTCTACGCAATCGTCACCCACAAAACATCAAACCCAGAAATAGAAATCTCCTCCTTCCCAGTCACCATAATGCTCACAATCGCTACAGAAAACCAGTTCATAAAAAAAAGATACGCCCTCGCAGAAGCAAAACAAACATTCCAAGACCTCACACTCGAACCCAAAGAAAGAATCCTCGCAATCGCCCACAACTTAGACTGGAACCTCGCACTTAACACTAGCCCAGAAATCCACTACGAATTCACACTGGACTTTACAGACTACATCAAGAACACAACGCATCTCCGAGACAAAAAATGGAAACTCGTAAACCGCCTCCTCACAAAAGGCAGAGTGTACCTCACCAAGAACGAAACCGCCAGACTATTAAGCGAAGAAGTCCGCAAACACATCGAAAAAAAACTCGAAACAAAAGACCTCCCCAAACTCCCACAGAAAATAACGGAAATAGCCGAAAAAATCAAGAAACTAGCGGCTGAAAAAATCGGCAAGACAGAGATGGAAGGCTTCCCAAAAATTATATCGCAAACAGCCTTTCCACCCTGCATAAACGCCTTGTACGCAGCCTTCTCATCCGGACGTCACCTCTCACACATAGGCAGGTTCACACTAACATCATTCCTAGTTAGCATAGGCATGTCCCCCGAAGACGTCATCAACCTCTTCAAGAACATATCAGACTTCAACGAAAGAATGACAAGATACCAAGTCGAACACATCGCCGGAGACAGAGGATCCCGCACACGATACAAACCACCAAAATGCGACACTCTGCAAACTCACGGCGTCTGCACAGACCCCGACAACCTATGCAAAAGAATACACCACCCTTTAGCCTACTACAAAATAAAACTCAGGAAAACAAAATAACCTACCAAGAAGGATTTCGAAGTAGTAGGCTTTATATGCAGATTGGACATAAACTACGCTAACATCAAAAGGAGAACTTTTCTCTTGGACTTTCCAGTTGAAGGAAACCCTAATACACCATCAGAAATCGGGATAATCCTACCAACGTACTGCGAAGCAGACAACGTTGGAAGACTCATCCCCGAACTGGAAAGCCTAAACCTGAACGCCTCAATCCTCGTCATAGACGACTCCAGTCCAGATGGGACAGCAGACCTTATCAGAAAACTCCAAAAACAGTACAAAAACGTCCTGCTTCTCGTAAGAAAAAGAAAATCAGGCCTAGGAACCGCAATAACAGACGGGTTCAAAGTCTTCTTATCACTGAAAAACCCGCCAAAATGCATAGTCACCATGGACGCAGACTACTCACATGCCCCGAAAGAAATCTCCAAACTCATAGCTCCAGTTCGGCAGGGATGCGACCTCGTGGTCGGAAGCAGATACTGCGACGGAGGCGGAGCCATAGGGTGGGGTATAAGCCGCTTTGCCATAAGCAAAATAGCCAATTTCATCACAAAACTCAGAATCGACGCCGACATATCTGACTACACCAGCGGTATGCGATGCTACTCCACAAGCCTGGTCAAAGGCATGATAGATCACCTGCACAGCCAAACATACGAAATACAAATAGAAACGATAAGACAAGCAAACGTACGCGGCTACAAAATAAAAGACGTACCAATAATATTCGTCAACAGAAAAAAAGGCAAATCAAAACTCTCAATCAACGAAGTGAGAGACTTCCTGACCTACATTTTCAACCTCAACCGAAAATACTAAATATCCAAGAAAACCCCAAATACATTCTCTGGCAGAATGTTTCTGACATACAAAAAACGACTTGACAATAACATTAGACATTCTGCCCAGGCGGGGCACAAGAATTGAAAACAGACTACACTCCCAAGCCACCATCGCTGGAACAACTCGAAAAATGGCTGACTATTCAGCTGGGCAAAGTTGAACGCGGCACGATCATCTTATGCTTTTCCATCGCAACCTATGGCATAATATTCTCAATCCTAACCATACTCAGATATGACGCCTTTAACGCGCGTGCTTGGGACCTTGGAATCTTCACCCAATCTTTATGGACAACACTAAACGCCAACAAATTCTTTTACCATACTTGCGAACTCTTCATCAACCCAAGCGGCAGCTTCTTCGGCGTTCACTTCAGCCCCATACTTTTCCTTGCCCTGCCCTTCTACTGGATAGCCACCACACCAGTAACTCTGTTAGTACTCCAATCATTCATCCTTCCACTAGCCGCAGTTCCGATCTACAAGCTGGCCAAAGAATACGCAGGCGGCAGAGTTGTAGGACTGGTATTCGCTGCAGCCTACCTCATCTATCCAGCCACGCAATATGTAAACATCTATGACTTTCACGTACAAGCCTTCCTCCCCTTGTTCTTCTCCTTCACAATCTACTACTTAACCAAAGAAAACTGGCTCAGATATTCTTTCTTCATGCTTCTCTCGCTCTCATGCGAAGAACACGCTGCATGGGCCACATTCGCCATAGGAATCTACATCGCATGGAAATACAGGTCACAAATAGCTTCAACGATCAAAGAACGGAAGCCGCAAGGAAAGATACTTCTAGTCCCCTTTCTCACAATGACTATAAGCGTTGCTTGGTACTGGTTCACGCTCTGGCAACGAGACACTTTCTTCCCAACCAACCCTGCAGCTCTCCCAGAATTTCTAGGGGCACCCAACTTCTCAATCCTGGGAGCAAAAAGTCCCATGGAAATACCCGTGTTAGTCTTTCTCAGACCCCTGAACGCCATTCAAGCCCTCGCATATGACGGTCACATAAAACTGCTCTACCTGCTACTCCTCTTTGGTCCACTTGCATTCTTTTCGTTCAGAGCTCCCTCAGCACTCATCCCCGCCATACCCTGGCTAAGCTTTTCGCTGTTGTCGCAAACCCAAGCACACCACATACTTGGGCACCAATACGAAACCTACGTAGTCTCATTCATCTTTGCCGCAGCAACATTCGGTCTTGCAAAGTACCAAAGAAAAACCCATGACTTAAAACAAATCGGCGGTTTCCTGAAAAAAAGCGCCCGCGTCCGCTATATAGCCCTCGCAAGC
>CAYPRE010000037.1:0-9068 GCA_964413045.1 uncultured Candidatus Bathyarchaeia archaeon | reverse complement strand
GTAACTTTGAAACGCCTAATTTGGTTTGGCGTTACGCTGTCTTGGCGGCTTCCTCTATCTCGTAAAGCCTTCCCGTTTCCTCGTAGCCTTCCGAGAACCGTTTCTTCATCACATCAGCTATCTTCTGAGCCAGAGGCGTAGGATACTTACCCGTCAAGCATGCCATACACAGCTCATCCTGCTTGAAACCCGTCGCCTTCACAAGCCCCTCCAAAGACTGGTAGCAAACCTCGTCCGCACCGATTATCTTTGCAATCTCCTCCGTGCTGTGCTTCGACCCTATCAGCTGACCGTACGTTGCCATGTCGATTCCATAAAGACACGGTCCGACTATGCGTGGAAAAGTCACGAACAGGTACACTTTCTTGGCGCCCATCCTGCGGAGCTTCTCAACGATCACTCTTGTCGTGTCGCTTCTGACGATGCTGTCCTCCGTGACTATGATCCTTTTTCCCTTAACCTTCGGCCCCAGAATGTTGACCTTCCTGTCTATGGTCGAAGTGCGATCGTGTTGCAGCAAAAGAAAAGCCCTCTCAGTCACATACCGGTGCCTCCGCGAGGCCCTCTCCCACCTTATTCCAGAAGCCTCGTGAACGCCCAAAGCCGAGTCATCACCCGTCTCAGGCACAGAAAGAATAATATCCGCATCCTTGACTGCGCCAGGATTCTCCCTGACAAGGTTCCTGCCAAACTCCTCCCGAACCTCATAAACATACTTATCATCAAACCGCGAATCTGGCCTGGCAAAATACGCAAACTCAAAAGCACAAAAAGCCTTCCGCTCACCGCTCACAAGCCTCTGCCTCTCAAAACCATCCTTCGAAACCGTCACAAGCTCCCCAGGTTCCAGTTCAAAGTCCCTCTCAAAACCGTTTATGTCCAAACTCACGGTTTCCGAAGAAAACACATACGTTGACCCTTCTGGACTGTGACCAGCGCACAGCGGTCTAATGCCATGCGGATCTTTGAAAGCGAAGAACTCGCCCTTCTCCGTTATGCCCGCCACGGAAAAGGCTCCCTCAATCTCCTGCATGCACACCTTGACCGCAGAAGCCAAATCCTTGTGCTTCACAAGCTCGATCAAAAGCTTGTGACAAATCAAGTCTGAATCACACTCATACGCAAAGCCATGAAACTCCAGATCTATCTCCTTCCTGAGCTGAAACGTATTCACAACATTACCGTTAAACGAAACAGCCAATTTCATACCGTTCTTCGTGGCAGTAACCGGCTGCGTGCCCTTAATCAACGACTGTTCATCACATTTTCCAGAAGTCGTGTACCTTACATTTCCAATGCCTATGCTGCCTGGCAGTCTTCCGAACCATTCTTGAATGGCACTTGTCTTTATCTTTGGCACAAGGTCCAAGCTTCGATGAACATGAAACTCTCCATTATTGTACGTTAGAAAACCATGAGACTGGTGACCCCTGTGGTTTTGTGCCCTCAAACCCCAATAAATGTAGGGAAAAACAGGCTTGTTCTCAAAGTTTAGGGCCGCAAACACTCCACATGCTATCTTTAACTGGTCTCCCATGATGGGCAATTGCATAATGGGTATTTATCAGCTTTTAGGACATTTTTGGCTAAAAACCATGTTGAATTTTACAAAAAGAATGCTAATCCAGCCTCTCAAACTCCATCGCAAACAACGCCATCTGCTACTTGGAACATCTTTTGAAGGTGCGGCTGATTTGTTGCAGGAAAGTCTCAGGGCGTGAGCCTGAATTTGTCCCTCGGATAAAGAGTGACTTCTCTTATGTTCTTCTTGCCCGTCAACATCATGGTCCATCTCTCTAAACCAATGGCCCAGCCTGCGTGAGGGGGCATTCCATAATCGTAAGCTTTCAAATGATGCGTGAAGGAATCTGGGTTCAAACCCTTTTCTTTCAAGCGTTGTATCAGAAGGTCTTTGGAAGAAATTCTTGTGCCGCCTGAAACAAGCTCGATCCATCGCCACATCAAGTCGAAGCCTTCGGATATTTCTGGGTTGTCCTCGCGTGGTTTTATGTAAAAAGCTTTTGACTTTGTCGGCCAGTCAACGATGAAATAAAAGTATGGATGAATCTTTCCTATAGTCCTGAAGGCCGGGGTGGGTATGTCTTCTCCCCATGGAACATCGATGCCTTCTCGTTTCAACTCTTCAAGAATCTCAGAGTACTTCATACGTTTGAACGGTACTTCAGGAACCTTCATGTTGTGTTTCAGAATTGCCAGCTCTTTTTCGCATTTTTCTTTTACTGTCTTGCAAGCATGCTGCATGACCTGCTCAAGAAGTCGCATCACATCTTCAGCATCAGCGAACGCTTCTTCAACGTCTATCGACACGAACTCGCTCAAATGGCGACGAGTATGCGATTGTTCGGCTCTGAAGAAAGGTCCGACTTCGAAAACTTTTTCCAGGCTCATCACGAGCTCTTCTTTGTACAATTGCGGACTTTGGGCAAGGAAGGCTTTTCTGTCGAAGTAGCTAACAGGAAACAGCTCCGCTCCGCCTTCGGTGGCAGAAGCGATTATGCGAGGAGTATGCACTTCCAAGAATCCTTTGTCGAAGAGAAAATTGCGAACGGCATCAACGGCCTTGTGCTGAATCTTGAACACGGCAATGTTCTTTTCTCTTGATAAGTCTAAGGCTCTTGCATCCAAGCAAGCTTCCAGATTTGCAGGAGTCTTGTCGCATATATCAATAGGCAGAGGTTCTGCGACGTTAAAGATCTTGATCTCCTTCGGCAGGACTTCGATGCCTCTGGGCGTCTTTTCAGTCTTCTTGACCATGCCTTTCACGCCGATGCTGTATCGTCTCTGCAGAACGTCAGACTTCGAAAGAAGTTCGTCGGTTGCTTTCTTTCGCAGGATCGTGATCTGAACAGTTCCTTCTCTGTCTTGCAGCACGACGAATCTCAGCGCGCCCAAGTCTCGGATTTCCTGAACCCAGCCGAAAAGTGTTACCTCTTGTCCATCCATCTCAGGTTTAAGCTCAGATGAATAATACGTCCTAAGCCAGTCACCGATGGAATCGACATTCATGAGCTTACCTCCGAACAGTCTAGTCTGCGAACTCGACGCGCAAAGTCACGTTGCGAACGCGACTGGCGATTTCTTTAAGAGCATTGACATCGAAGGACGAATGCATCCCACGTCTTCTATTCAAGATGACTCGAGTCTCCGTGCTTCCATCCGGCAGCCAAATAGTGTTGATAGTCATAATATTCATGGGAGCGAACAAGTCCTCCAAGAACTTCCTATTATCCACGCCGTACTCGAGAATTCTCACATTCTTCCCTGTTTCCTCACCTAAGGCTTTGATGATTCTTCCGCCATAGCCAAGAAGGCGAGGCACGTCTCCCGCGCCAACAACCACCGCCAATGTCCTTTCTGTCTCAAGAGCTTTATGAAAATACACGTTTTGCAGAGAAGGATATTTCTCTTCTAAACTCAACAGCACGCGAGCGACCTTCAGATCAAGCTCGCTTATTTCTCCAGACTCCACTTTGGCTAGACACTTTTGGCAGAGTATGCCGCTTTTCAGGCAGAAGCTACAAAGCCCCATCTTCAACTATAAAATCGCCCTCCGTAAACAAAGGACAGGCAGCGAAGCATTGAGAGTCTATGGAGAACGCTTTTAGCGTTCGAGCCAAATTTCGAGTGTGCTGACGTTTGAAGGCGAGCCACCCTCTTCTCTGGGTGCCATCTGCTGTGTTCCGATGCCGATCTTTTCTATTTTCACGTCCACTAGAAATCTCCGTCTGACGACTTCGACGACGTCAACTGCTCGGCTAATCGCTCTTCCTCGTGCTTTTACAACTACTTCCTTCGCTCCGCCATGAAAGAGAGTTATGCATGCCAGCACGTAGTTCATCACTGGCTTGGCCCCGATCAACACTGCATTGTTTTCTGGCATTAGTACCGCCTCATTCCTAGTTTCCATTTTTTCCTTAGGCTCGTTAAACTTTCTTATCCGCAAATAAATAGATATCGGTTTCAATCAGTATTTAAAGAGGTTTCGTGCCACAAAAACTGCACTTGTACTCTTCCTTGCTAAACGTTTATATTAACAGCATTATTGTAAAGATTCTGCTTAACAAACTACAAGGTTGCTGTCAATGAATTGGAGGTACTTACAAGACGCTCATTACAACTTCTAAGGATGCTCTATGAAAAAGGTAATTCCACGAACACGTACACTTTACAAATGAAACAAAACGAGCTGGCGGGAAAGCTTGAGATCAGCAGGCAGGCATTGAACGTTCATCTGAGAAAACTGAGAGACCTGAACTACATACGCACTGGCAGAGGTTTCATAGACGTGACGGAAAAGGGACTAGTTGCGCTCGGTGTATCACCAACCCCTGCCTTCATATTGATCAAGGTTTCGCCCCTGAAAAGAAGCTACGCTTACGACAGGATTAAGGAACTAGGCGTTCGAAGAGCTTTCAGGATTGCGGGAGACGTCGATGCTCTTGTCATGGTTGAAAGAGAAAAACTTGACGAAGCATTAAAAAGACTATCTTCTATTGACGGTGTACAGGACACGAAATCCTACATCGCAATAGAAGCTCTAAGATGAGGAGAGAAACTTCATGAAGCTTTTCGAGTATGAGGCCAAGAGCATACTTACGAAATACGGCATCACAGTGCCTCAGGGCCGATTGGCAACAACCGCAAAACATGCTTGGGAAATAGCGGTAGGATTGAAAATGCCAGTCGCAGTGAAGGCGCAAGTCCTTGTTGCAGGCAGAGGGAAAGCAGGCGGAATCCTTTTCGCGAACTCCGTTGAAGAGACCGAGAAGATTGCCGAAAAAATGCTTAGTATGCAGATAAAAGGAATTGCCGTCAAGAGCGTATGGATAGAAGAAAAGCTCTCTGTCAAGAGGGAACTATACTTCGGCATAACCACCGACAGGCTCAACCAGGAATATGTCACGATTGCCTCAGGCATTGGAGGAATGGACATAGAAGAAATAGCCTCTAAGACACCTGAAAAAGTGATCAGAACCCAGATTGACCCTCACCTTGGACTTCCCCCGTTCCAGACACGACAGATTGCAAAGAAAATGGGGTACGCTGGGTCCCAAATCTCCGAGCTGGGAAAGGTCTTCGAAAAGCTGTACGCCGTCAGCGTCGATTTTGACGCGGAACTAATCGAAATGAACCCTCTAGTGGAAACCTCTGATGGAAAATTCGTCGCCGCAGATGCCCGCATCATAATGGACGACAATGCCCTGTTCCGCCACCCAGAATACAAGAAGAAGCTGCTAGAAGGGGAAAGCGACCTCGGTTCCCAGGAACTGGAAGCCATGAAAAATGATTTGGCTTACGTGAAACTGGACGGGAACATAGGCGTGATAGGGAACGGCGCAGGTCTTGTCATGGCAACGTTAGACACGATCCAGTACTACGGAGGAAAACCAGCGGATTTCTTGGACATTGGAGGAGGCGCTCCACCTGAAAGAACGGCCCTTGCATTGAAGATAGTGCTTTCGGATCCCAAGGTCAAAGTACTTTTCATTAACATTCTCGGCGGAATTACCCGTTGTGATGAGGTAGCAAACGGGATTCTCGAAGCGAAACAGAGGGTCGGAGTCACAAAGCCGATGGTAATCCGTCTTGTTGGCACCAACGAGGCGGAGGGAAAGAAGATCCTGACAGAGGCAGGCATTGACGTGCTGGAAAGCATGGAAGAAGCAGCACAAAGAGCCGTTCAGATTGCCGAAAAAGGAGACGCTTGAACTTGGGAATAATAATTGGCAAGAACACACGCGCAATCGTTCAAAACATAACGGGTACGCAAGGAAGCTTCCATACCAAGCTTATGCAGGACTACGGCACGAAGATAGTTGCAGGCGTGACACCTGGGAAAGGCGGAACAATCTTAAATGGCGTTCCAGTCTGCGACACAGTTGAAGAAGCCCAACTGAAGTATTCAGCAAATGCTTCGATAATATTTGTGCCCGCTCCCTTTGCCGCAGATGCGGCGCTTGAGGCTATGCATAATGACATCAAAATCGTAGTCATAATAACAGAACACATTCCGATAAGAGATGCCGTTAACATCATGGCTTATGCCAAACAGGTTAACGCCACAGTCATTGGACCCAACACTCCCGGCATAATCACTCCAGGCGCCTGCAAACTAGGCATCATGCCTTCACATATTTTCAAAGCTGGAAGCGTGGGACTCGTCTCGAGGAGTGGAACATTGACTTATGAAATAGCTGCTGGCTTATCCAGAAAACAGCTTGGACAATCAACATGCCTGGGTCTTGGAGGCGACCCGATAACTGGACTCAATTTCGTTAACGCCCTCGACATGTTCGAGAAGGACCCTGACACAAAAGCAGTTGTGCTGGTCGGAGAAATCGGCGGTAACCTTGAGGAGCTTGCAGCCCAACACATCGCGGCTGAGAAATACTCCAAACCTGTTGTTGCCTTCATCGCAGGTCGATCTGCACCGCCTGGAAAACGTATGGGCCACGCTGGAGCAATAGTCATGGGCAAAGCCGGCACAGCCGAAAACAAGATCGAAGCCCTCAAGAAAGCCAACGTCAAAGTCGCTGAAAAACCAGGTGACGTTGCAGAGATTTTGGTGAAAGACGTTACCTCCAAGTGAGAGTAGGCACGATCTTAAAGCTACAAAAAGTATATCTGGCACTTGCCCATCTGAGTCATAGCCGCTAAAGAGAGGACATAAGAATGCCGATATTGGACCCGGTAAAGAAAACCTTGGCACAGAAGCATCGGCTTTATTTCAAGATATGCAGATACTGCGGCGCAAGAAATGCTGCAACCGCCGTAAAATGCAGAAAGTGCCATAGCAAGAACTTGCGCTGGAAGAAAAGAGAAATAGTAAAGTAGTCTGGGCCTGCGCCTCAGAGGGTCTTGAAGAGAGTTTCAAGATTGAAAACTGTGTTTGCACAGCCATTCTTTATCAGAGGAACATTCTGTCCGCAAACATTCATGGATTTCAGCAGCGCAATTCCTGTTTTCACTTCTTCACCACAGGCGACCCCGACGACACCTTCATAGTTATTAGCTTTCAGAATCTTGGGGATACATGAACCGCCAGGCACAACATACACGTCGTATCCCTTCTTCTCAGCAAACAATGTTGCCTCTCCCACTGGGCAGTCGCCTGAACAGTGCGCACAAACATACGTAGGAGCATTGGAATCGAAGGATGCCTTACAGCGACTATCCATAAACTTTCTAGAACAATGAGGAAGAATCAATGCTCGCTTCTTGGTCTGAATGAACCTTTCTCTTTCAATAAGGTTCACGGCCTGCATGTCTATAAGATCTTGAAGAAGAACTATGGCGTCGGACAAGTTGAGACCAGTTGCTTCCTGAACCTTGAACTTTGTTATCATGCGCAGCAAAGTCCGGCCGACCCTCTTATGCACACCGCCCTGATAGCCAACCTTGGCTATTTCGACAAAGAAGAAACGGGGGATTTTTGACAAATCGAAAGTGAACTTGTAAGGCATGACCTATTAGGAACATAGACAAACCTTTAAGATTAACTGTTCATAATAGTAGCACAAAATAAACCTCATTCAGAACGGAGGAAGCTTTGCTCTATGTTTGGAAGGAAAAAAAAGAACAAAACGGCTGTTCCACAACGTAGCCTGACAGAGCTAGAGAAGCTTTGTGCTGATGATAAAGAAGCATATGATGCACTATTCACAGTAATTTTCCTCGACCCCCGAAAAATCGAGACACCCGTTAAACAAGCGTCAGAAAACGCCAAAAGATTCGAGAAAGAAGGAGACTCGGTTAGTGCTAGGATGTGGTACGAGGTTGCTGGAGGCTTATCGATCTATGAAGGCAACGCAAAGAAAGTTGCTGAGTACTATGGTGCCGCAGCCAGGGTCACAGGCCAAGAATATCTCATTTTGAAAAACCCGGAAAAAGCCGTAGCCAAGGCTCAGGAATACTACAGCAAATATTTGGTTTAGACTGACTACTGCCTGCTCAAGAGTTGTCCGTGCTTAGGCGGGCAGTCAATTCCTTCCTATTTCTCTTCTTCGTATCCTAAAAGGTCTCTGAGAGATTTCACATCGTTCCGAAGCATGCCTACTTCGCTTTCGAGAGCATCTACTCTTGTTTCTGCAACCTTTCTGAGCTTCTCTATTTCAATCATCAGGGTTCCCCTCTCCATCTCCAATGCCTTTATTTTTTCGCGAAGGTTCACCAGGGTTTGCATAAGCTCGCCTTTTATTCCTTTGATCCTTTCAACCATGCACTTAATGTTTGCTGTCTCTTCGGCTCTCCTTTCCGCATCGACGCCGGCCCTGAACCGCGCTTTGCAATTTGGACATTGGAATATTCCCGCAAGTCTGGGTTGTTCGCCTTCTTTCAGCGGTTTTCTTGAGGGAATAGGCCATGTTTTCACTGGCACGTCTACTTTGGTCCCGCATCTGGGACAGTTAACCAGTTGTTCTTCCTCCTCATGTCATCATCGGAGGTTTGGTCTAAAATGTGTTTTGCAAGGGACGGTTCTCGAAAATCGAGAAAAAAGGATGAAAGAAGTCTACAGCGTCATCTCGAAGGCTAGCCGTTCAACGAGTTCTTTGTAACGATTACGAATGGTCACTTCGGTCACTTGTGCTATTTCAGCTATTTCTCTCTGCGTTTTTCTTTCGCCTGTCAGTACGGAGGCGATGTAACTTGCTGCGGCTGCGATGCCTGTGGGGCCGCGGCCTGAAGTGAGTTTAAGCTCTTTAGCTGCTGCCAGAATCTTGTGGGCTATCTCCTCAACTTTTCCCTGCATCGTTAGTTGATTCGAAAACTTTGTTATGTACTGGCTTGGCCTGAGAGGCGGAATGGAATAGTTGAGTTCCTTTATCAGAAAACGGTAGCTTCGGCCGACTTCTTTCTTGTTTACAGTTGAGGCCTGTGCTATTTCCTCAAGCGTTCTTGCTAGGCCGCATTGTCTGCAAGCCAAGTAGATTGCAGCTGCAGTCACTCCTTGTATCGACCTTCCGCGTATCAGTCGTTCTTTCACGGCTTTGCGATAGATGACTGATGCTGTTTCAAGGATGCTTTTTGGAAGGTTCAGGTTGTTGGCG
>CAYPRE010000036.1:8757-9134 GCA_964413045.1 uncultured Candidatus Bathyarchaeia archaeon | reverse complement strand
TCTCAGTTGAGTGGCCAAATTTTTTTTCTACTGAGTGGTCAAATTTGCATGTTGTATAGCGAGCGTGGCGAAACTGGTCTCTCAATTGACAACTCTAAAAATATTTTTTTTGGCCAGTCGATTTTTTGTTGTCGGTTTTGTCGTTGTGTAGGTTGGTTGATGGTTGTTTGGGTTTTGTCTTTGGTTGGAATGTTGATTGTTGTTTTGGGTTTGCGGGGTGCTGTGGGTTTGGCGGTGTCTGGGTGATGTTTTTGGTTAATTGGAGAAGTGTGGGAAAGCCTTAATATGCGTTTTCAACTCTTAGTTCGTTGGAGGTAATTGTTTGATGTGGGGAGTGAAGGTTTGGGCTGAGTCAGGTGGTTCATCTGTTAGCGGGG
>CAYPRE010000036.1:0-8695 GCA_964413045.1 uncultured Candidatus Bathyarchaeia archaeon | reverse complement strand
AAGTCTAGGAAGAAACTCTACGCGCTGTTGGGGATTGTTCTTATTGCGGTTTTGGTTTCTGTGGTCGTGATCACGTTTTTTGTTCCGCGTGGCTTGGGTGAGACGATTCCTTATGGTTTCAACTATGCTGTTGGAGAGAAGATGGTCTATGACTTGTCTATGTCGGTCAACACGGGTGGGCAAAGCATTTCGGAGACTGGGACGATCAGTATGGAAGTCTTGAGTTTTGATGGGGACAATTATACGATTAATGAGACAGTTTCTTTAGCAGTGCAGGGGGTGCCGCAGCAGGAAGTCTCGTTCACGATTAGGATGAACAAGTTTGGGCAGATGACGGATGTTTCGGGTCTTCCTTCTGATATGCAGTCGATTTATTCCATGTTCGGGGGCGTGCCAGGCTTCGGCTCGGCTTTCAACAAGACGGAAGCTAGAGTGGGTGAGTCTTGGCAGCTTCCGCTAGATTTGGGAAATTCGACTTTCAGTATGAGTGGAACGATAAACTACAAGTTCGGAGAAGTGCAGAACGTCACGATGGCTGCTGGTCCGTTCAAGATCTTTAAGATAGAGATTTCGACGAATGATGTTCACGCGTCAATTTCGGGCGTTTCTGTGAGCCTCGACATGCACGGGTGGGTACGTCAGGAGTATGGCACTTGCCGTCCGATAGACATGAACATGGAGACAACAGAGATTGTATCGGGACAGGGGCAGTCGATGACGATGACTATATCGATGCAGATGACGCTCAGGCAATATATCGGACCATAGGCAGTACCTTTAGACAGCGCGCTGTTTGCCGTCTAACGAAGGTCATTGAGAAAGCAATCATTCAAACTGTTCACTGGTGGCCCAACATTCTAAAATGGAGAAGTCTCCCGCATCTCCCGCACAATCCCCATTTTTTCTGCTTATGAGTTCATTGCTTTGGAAAACTTGCGCCACTTTGATCTGTGTTGTTGAGTTGAGATATTTTTCCCAAAAGCAGTTTATTTCTTTTCTATTATTCCTTTCCACATTTTTTCCAAAAGTTGCCTGACGTTTTCCAATGTGAGTCTTCTCGGGTTGAAAGTGCTTAGGTTGTACAGGTATTGCCTTTCGTTTATTATGTATTCTGCGAGAGCCTTTAGATCCTCTTCAGGGACTCCTACTTCTCTCAGACTTATTGGCATGTCTACATCTTCCATTAGTCTCAACGTAGCGTCTATTGATTTGAGAGAGGCGTCGCGTTTAGTCAAGCGCGCGCGAACGTAACCATAGATGATTTGATGACTGTTGGCGAAAGAGCCTTCAATTTATGCAGAGCCTTTAATGTCCGTGAAGGGATAACCCGGAAAGACGATACTCTACCCCCAAGGTTAATGGAGCCATTGCCAGAGGGTCCCTACAAAGGCGAGACAATATCAAGGAACGCATTAGATGATACACTTGATGAGTATTACAAGCTCAGAGGATGGGACAAGAAGACTGGCATACCGAGAAGGAAAACACTCGAAAAACTTAACCTCAAATATGTAGCAGACGAATTAGAGAGAATCGGAAAACTACCGGCTTAACCCCTTTGTTTTTTCGAAAAGAATTAGCAACATAAAGTTTAAAATGCACCCAGTGTAACAGATGTTCACAATCTTGCAGGTATTTGAAGAGGGAAAACGTTTGGTGAAATTCCAATTAAAGTTCAGTCAATCCATGTGCGTTTTTTTCATAATGGTCGTAGTAGCTGCTTCTTTCTCTTTCTTGCCCAAAGTAGGTGCGGAAATGAGCATAACCGACATGGTTCCTACGCAAGGCGCGGTTGGGCAATCCGTCGTTCTTACATCCAACCTTACAACTTCGAACGGTTCCTATCAAATACATTTTGAAGATTCGGTCGTCGCTAGTGGAAATGCTTCTGGAAATGCGGTATCCACCTCTTTTGTAGTCCCAGAGACAACGATTGGCAACCACACAGTAAAGATAGTCGATTTGACGACTGGAGACAACGCGTCAATACTGTTCAGTGTAACAACATCCTATTTCTTGAATGTTGTGACTCCTGAGAGTCCTAGACAACTTCAGGAAGGTGATTCGGTAAACTTTTGGGTGAATGTTACAGGTGGCAATTCAAGCGTGACCTATGTGGCAAGTGTGACTATCGTGGCCCCAAACAATGCGTCCTTTGTCAAGATGGTGAATTTACCAACGTCTGTTACGGGCACAGGTTCGGCCACTGCTAGCTACCCAAATGATTTTACTAATGCCAGCACCACGCTTGTTGGCAACTATGGAGTCTCTTTTAATGATACATTAGGTACTGGCACCTTCTATGTTGGTCTTACGAATTCGACAGAGTATCACAGGTTCGAACCTGTGGATGTCAAAGCCGTTTACAGCGCGAATGAGGATGTCAACCTTACTGTCGTGGGGAAAGGCGTGTATGCTTCTGTGAACTTGACGGCTGACTCAGGGGGCATCGTCCACTACACAGACTTTGTTGTTCCACCTAACGCTTCAATCGGAAGCTACATGGTCCAAATTGTTTCGGTATCGGCACAACATACAGTGAAGACGCCTCAGGACGTGCAGAACTTCACGGTTCCAGGTTTTCAAGTCAGCGTGACTCCTAAGAATCTTGCTGGAGAACCAGTTCCCCAAGTTTCTGTGAGGGCATTTGAAAACGGAACGCTGCTGGGAAGCTACGTGAGTAACTCTACTGGAACTGCCCTTCTGAGCCTTGAGACTGGCAACTACACTTTGGAGGGCTACTACAGGAATCAAAAAGTTGGTGAACGCGACTTGGAAGTCATTGGCATTTCAGCGGTCGACCTTACCTGCAACCTCACCAACATTGGAATAAGGGTCATAGCAATCACGGACAGTGGCCAGGTCAACATTCCTGAAGCCAGCGTGTACATAACTCCTGAAAACAGTTCATACACGACTGACATAACTGGAGAGATCATAGTACATTCTCTAATACCAAACGTGACCTACACACTAAATGCTTCCAGATACGGCGTGCTTTTCAACACCACGATTATTCCACAACTGCTTGCGCAAGATGGAAGTGCAGTTCCATGGGTCAACTTGACTTTCACGTGCCCAGCCTACTCGCTACAAGTTAACGTCACTAGGGCAGGCGGTCAGTCTCTGAGCAATGCTGTGGTCAAGATACAGGACCTGCTTGGTGGACTCCTCACTCAAGGTAGCACCGACGCGAATGGTATCGTGATCTTTACGTCGACTTTAGGCAAATACGTGGTGTCAGTGTATGACAATAGTAGCGGACTGAAGCTCAACGAGACTCAGACTGACCTTTTCCAGGATCAAAACGTGACTGTGACCTGCAGCCTTTACGGTTTGTCTGTGACTGTCAAGGTTACGGATTACTTCGGCCAAGCCTTGGCGAACATGAAGGTCACGCTTCAAAGAGAGGGTCTCAGTCTGTCCCCAGTTACCACGCAAGGGGATGGAACAGCAACGTTCAACAACATTATTGGCGGAGATGTCCCGTTCCAGATTGCGGTCTACGTCGGAGACCAAACTCAGCCGACAGTTGCCTTGGAGCAAAACGTTGAGAATTCGACGACGGTTAATGTCAGACTCGACAAGTACGTAACCCTGGGCGGTTTTCTCGTAGAAAGCAGCCAGTTCGCAATAGCAATTCTGATCATCCTGACGGTCATTCTGCTAGGAGTGGTCGAAGTCTACAGGTTAAGACGAACAAGAAATAAGAAGACTGAAAGCTAGACGTTCAATAATGAGTTTCAGGGAAGAAACTTTATATTAACTCCCGCGTAGATGATCCTGAAACAAACGGTGCTAGCTATCGTTCAATTTTGTTGAAAGAATGGTCAAAGGTCGTGCATACGTTGGCGCAAGCAAAAAGTTGTTCTCCAACATGTCCATCATTCAAGTGCGGCAAAGGATCCACCGTCTTCCGTCAGGATGGCGTATGGTGCACGTGGACTGAAGACATGTGCAGCATTTCCAACTGTTCATTCGCCATGTGTACAAAGCGGCGATTGCTACCTAAAGGAATCTGCGGAGAAACTATAAAGAGGAAGACTGTTGAGAAGAGACCGGATGAGGTTATCGGTCCATCTATAAAGCTTCATGGTAAGGCTTTGCGCAAATTCGGGGAGAAAGAAATCTTCTAGATGTCATCGATAACTCTGACAAGAAGAAACTGAGGCGCTTTGCGGTTCAACACTGCCCTATATTTTTTTCCGTCCTACTTGGCTGGAATCCGTTTGACGACTGGCGGCTTCATTTTTTTCAGGATCCTGTACCCGCAGATGATGCACTTTATCTCGCCGCCACGCATTTCCAACTCGTCAGTAGGCACTTTTGAACCGCATCTTACGCATTCGTAAACAAGGCCAGACGGAGGCTTTTCCATGCTACTTCTCCTTCCTACAAAGGAAACCTATTTTGCTTTTAAATGTTTCCAGAAGGTTCAAACTCGACACATAACGGGGGACAGTGCGTGCGAAAACGTTCCAAGAAGACGCTTTCAAAAATAGTATCTTCACAAGGGATGGCTAGTGTTTGCAACTCCTATGACATAGTAGGGGACATAGCAATAGCACACTTGCCGAAGAGTGAGAAAGAAAGCCAGAGAATTGCGGAAACCATCTTGAGCATTCACAAGAACGTCAAAACGGTGCTTGCACAAAGCGGTGGAGTCTGCGGCGAGTTTCGGCTGCGAGGACTGAAATATGTTGCTGGCGAAAACAAGACTACAACTTTTCATCGGGAGTCTGGTTGTCTCTTTTCGGTTGACGTTGAAAAGTGTTACTTCTCGCCTCGGCTTTCGTATGAAAGATTGCGAATTGCAAAACAGGTTCAGAAGGATGAAGTCGTCGTGAACATGTTTGCGGGGGTAGGCTGTTTTTCCATACTCATAGCAAAACATGCAAATCCAGGCAAGGTCTACTCGATCGATGTCAACCCTACAGCGTGCGAATGCATGGAACGTAACGTCAGAATCAACAAGGTTTACGGGAAAGTTGTCCCCCTGCTTGGTGATGCAAAAGATTTGATTGAGAGAAAGCTTTGCGGCGTAGCTGATAGAGTTTTGATGCCGTTGCCTGAGAAGGCCTTTCAATATTTGCCCGTCGCAGTGTCGGCTCTTAACAAGCGTGGAGGGTGGGTGCACTACTATGATTTTGAGGATGCCTCTGAAAAGGCAAAGATGAAGGTCTTGGGGAAACTCGCAGACTTGGAGATCGACTGCGAAGTCCTTCTTGCTCGGGTTGTCAGGTCTGTTGGGCCAAATTGGTATCAAGTGGTTCTTGACGTCAGAGTCTTGAAAGATGGAACCACGTGAGACAGAATGCAGACAGAAATCGTTTGGTTTCCGCCTTCTGCCAAAAAAAGCATGAGTCTGGCCCTGCTGGGTTTTTCTTTCTCATAAAAGGTTTTATAGTTTGGGAGAAGACTACGCGTGGAGAATGACGCATGAAGAAAGAGCTGATGGAAATACTTGCATGCCCCATGGACAAGCATCACCCGCTTGATTTGCTTGTGTTTGAGACGAACGAAGAAATCGTGGAAGGGCTGATAGTCTGTTCGAAGTGTTCGAGGTGGTATCCTATTCGTGATGAGATTCCTGAAATGTTGCCTGACGAGTTGAGAAAAGAAAACGAGGACCTGCCCTTTTTGGAGAAGTGGAAGGCTATGGTTCCAGAGAAGATTCTGTCGAATGGCAAACCGTTCAGGCTTAAGAAATGACGAAAAAGTAGAGGCCTAGACTATTTCAGCTCGATTATTCTGCCGGTAGCCGAAGATTTCAGTGCTGATTCAGCGATTCGAAGTGCTTTTAATCCGTCAAGTCCTGTTATGATCGGCTTTTCCTTTTTCATTATGCAATTGGCAAAATGCTGAAGTTCGAGCTTCAAGGGTTCCTGCATTGGATATCGCGGTTTTGTCGTTTCTTTTGCGTTCTCAATAGTCAATTCTTGCGTTATGTAATCCAAAGTTATTATGGCTTCGCTGCCTGTGGCGATCAGCACGCGGGTTTTGTAGGGTGTAAGCCAGTTAGACTCTATGAATGCACTCTTGGCCCCTTTGAAGCTAATCATTATTTGGGCGTAGTCTTCGAACCTTTTGTATCTCATGCTTCCCGTCTTTGCGTAGACGGCAATAGGGTCCTCGTTGAACAGGTGCAGCATGGCGTCAATATCATGGATCGCCGTGTCCTTGACTACTCCGACGTCTCCTATCCTTTCTGGCCACTGGGAGACTCTTTTTCCTGACGCGCATACCAGCTCACCGATTGTCTTGTCCTCAACTGCTTTTTTCATGCGTTGAAGTCCTGGAATGAATCGCATGAGGAAACCTACGGTCAAGTGTACGCCTGCTTTTTCAGCTTTCTTAAGAAGGTTTTCAGCTTGTTTCACGTTTGCTGCCATTGGTTTTTCGACAAGAACGTGTTTGCCTGCTTCTGCGGCTTTTGCGGCTTCTTTTGCGAGGACTGTTGACCACGTGCAGACGCTTACTGCATCGATGTTTGGGTCCTTGAGCATTCTTGTGGTACTCGTGTAAGGTTTTACACCGAATTGGTCGGCGACGTTTTTTGCTCTCTGGGCGTCAATGTCGCATATTGCGATCAGTTCAGTTTCTGCCAGTTCTTTGTAGACTCTGGCATGGTTTTTTCCCCAGAAACCAGTTCCGATGACGGCTACGCCTAGTTTTTTCATTTGGTCCAGACTCCTCGTCCGAGTCCTCGATATATGAACTCTTCCTTTTCAACTTTGCTTGGGTCGAATGTTCCTGTCAGGTCGATGATGGCGGCGGGTACTTTCATAATGTGCTTTAGCTTGGCAAGATTCAGGTTCTTGAATTGGTTATGAGCTGTGATCAGTACGATGCAGTCTGCTCCTTCCAGATTTTCGTTGAGGGTTTTCTTGGGGTGATGTTGCATGTCTGCCAGTTCGCTCTCTGAGCAGTAAGGGTCGTAGATGTTCAGTCTGGCGCCTCTGGCTTCAAGAGTTTTGGCTATCTCCTTGGCAAATTTCGACGGTGGGGTTGCTGTGTTCGGGATTAGGGCGACTCCGAGCAAAGTGATCCTTGCTCTCTTCAGCGTTTTCCCACAAATCCTAAGGGCATCCTTGGTTAGATTTGCTGCGTGTTTTGCGTTTTCTTCGTTGACTTCGCGTGCAGCATTAGGGATTTTCAGGCGCAGGCTTGCGTTCTCGGCCTCTTCCAACAGCACGTAGGGTTCATCCAGAATTCTTCCATTGCTGAACGAAGCTGATGGATTGCTTTGGTCAGGAATGGCGTCTATTAGAGCTTGTATTTGAAGGAAGTCCGTGCCGACTTTTTCGCAGAAATAAGAGAGTTCGTTCTTTAGGGCAATTCTGGTGTCTTCATGCACGATTTCAAGAAGCGCCGCAACTTCAGCTGTTCTTATGCTTTCTGCTTTGCGTACGGTTCCTTTGGTGACTGTTGCGAGAATTGCGCTGCCTACTTCTAGGATTTTTTTGTCGGATGCCCCAACGATTCTCGAATAATTTCTTGCATTCTCTAGTGCTGAGCTTTCTGAGGCGGGAGTTGGAGCATATATTAGGCCAAAATGTTCTCCTTCTTTGAAGCCGGAAGCATTTTCTAGGGTTTCTTTCAGCACGTTGCTGTTGATGCCGATTCCAGTTATGCTCATATTGAAGATTATGGATCCTGCGCGGAGGTTTGAACCTACGATTTTGCATATGTTTTTTATGTCTGAATAGTCGGGTCTTTTCTTTGCGTCGAACTTGGCGGGAATGGTCAACACGATGATGTCGCTTTGGGAAACTGCCTGTTTGACGTCTGTTGTTGCATTGAGGTTTCCTTCCTTCAGGTATGTTCTGAGTTTGCTTTCTGCCTCGCCTTTTGTGGCGGTGATTCTGCCTTTTGTCATGTTGTTGATTTTTGCTGGGTCAGGATCTGCGCAAATTACTTTGAATCCTGCGTCAGCGAATAGAATTGCATGGGATTGTCCGCTTTTTTCGCAGCCGATTGTGGCCACGGTGTATTTTTGTCTTTTTTCGCGAGTGCTGATTTCCTCGGGTTTTGTGAGCATCAATGGTGTTGCTGTCATCAAGGTCCTCCAGAAAGTTGCGTGGTTCTGTATCAGTCTTTTTGGTTTTGGATTATTTTCTTGAGCACTAGATTGTATTCTTTGACGAGTTGCTCTGCTCTTTTCTGGGTTTTTGCTTCTGCGTATAGTCTGAAGATGGGTTCGGTGCCGCTGGGTCTTATGAGAATACTGCTTTTGTCTTTAAACCATATTTTGATGCCGTCCAGAGTGCTAGTTTTGAAGCCTCTGGTCTGCTCGACTAGTTTCTTCAGGGTTTTTTCTTTGAGTTCTTCTCTGCATTCTAGTTTTCCTTTTTGGATGAAGTATTCTGGGAGTTCTGCTAGAAGCTCAGAGAGTTTCTCGCCTGTCTTGGCCATTATGTCAAGTATAAGGGCGGCTGACATCGCGCCGTCTCTGACTGGTTGATGAGGTCCGTAGAAGATTCCGCCGTTCTCCTCTCCTCCAAGCTTGGCTTCTAATTCTTTCATGGTGTGAGCCACTGTCACGCTTCCGACCTTGGTCCAGACGATCTTTCCCTTGTATTCATCGGCGATGTCCTGCACCATGGTGGAAGAGCTTACGGGGGTTACGACTTTCTCGTCTTTGTTGGCTCTTAGAAAATACTTTTCTACGAGCGCGAAAGTTTTGTCTCCCATG
>CAYPRE010000035.1:0-9428 GCA_964413045.1 uncultured Candidatus Bathyarchaeia archaeon | reverse complement strand
TCAACTGATGTTTTCCTACGCGTTTTATGCAGCTATTGTTGTCTACGAGAATCTGATGAATGGTTCGCGATTTAGGAGCGCAATTTCTCCAAAACCTACTGTGCCAGCGCTCGCCAAAGATGATCGGTCTTAGGCCTGACTAGTTCTGCGGGCTTGCCACCCCTAAGTACGATTCTTCTTTGCTCAGGAAAGCTGGTAAACTCTCCTATTGTCTCTGAGCCTATTGAGTTCGTGGCCAATGTCTTCACGATTCTTTGGGCAGAGTTCGGTTCGACGGCGATAAGCAAGCAACCAGAGGCTATAAGTTGCAGGGGGTCTATGTTGAAGAAGTTGCAGATTTGCTGTGTCTCATCCTCCACCCTGATTCTGTCTTCGTGTATTGTTACACCTGTTTTTGATGCATCTGCCATTTCATGTATTGCGCCGGCTATCCCGCCTTCTGTAGGGTCATGCATCGCGTGAACTTCACCGGTTTCAAAAGCTATCATTGCTTCTTTTACGATGCTGATTCGGTTGTAGAATTCTTTCGCGTTTTTCAGCGTCTTTGCACTGAGTGATTTTTTCAGCTTGTTTTCTTTGTCTGATGCAAGAATGGCTGTGCCCTCGATCCCAACGCTTTTCGTGAGTATCAGTTTGTCTCCGGGTATTGCTCCGGCGGTTGTGACAAAGTGTCCTTTGTCCGATATGCCTATTGCGCAGCCTACTATTATCGGATTCTTTAGCCATGGAGTGACTTCGCAGTGTCCTCCGATTATCGCTATTCTGAGTTGTTCTGCCGCTCTGTTCATCTGAGCACTGATTGTTTCAACAGTCGCTTTTTGAGCATTGGTTGGAAGCATTATGCATGAGAGAAAGAATGCAGGTTTGACTCCGAAAGTGGCTACGTCGTTGGCATTTATGTTGACGGCAAGCCAGCCGACTCTTTCTACTGCCCCTGTGATGGGGTCCATTGATGTGATCAGGGATTTGTCCCCCACATTTACTACGGCAGCGTCAATTCCGGCTGCAGGACCCAAAGCTACCTCTTCACGTCTTGCGCCTAGGTTTTTGAAGATGACTTCTTTCAGAATTTCTAGAGGGATCTTTCCCGGCGGCAACGACATGTTGAACCATTCCAGAAAACATAGTTGCTCATTTAGCTTTTAAGCTGTATGAGCGGATCTTGGTGTAGTCGTACGATAGTCATGTTCTGCCGCATTTCTGTAACGTCGCTTTTTTATACGTAATCCCCGCAAAAGGATACAGCATGTCAACCACGTATGGGAAGACAACGTTCGTTCTCATTCAGATTTCTCTTACCGCTATCATGGCAGCTCTGGTTGCTGTTGCAACGCTCATTGTGCGAATTCCTAATGCTTTGGGAGGATATTTCAATTTGGGGGATGTTGCCATTTTTGCTGTCGCCTTTACATTCAACCCAGTTGTTGGCGGTCTTGCTTCCGGTATAGGTTCGTCCATTGCTGACCTCATCGGTTTTCCGGTATTTGCGATACCGACGCTTGTTATAAAGGGAGTAGAAGGATTACTTGCCAGTGTGATTAGCGACAAAAAAAGATCTGTAAGGGATGGTCTATCAGGGGTTGTCGCAGGGTTGGAGATGATACTTGGCTACTTCATTGTTGAATATTTCGTTCTTCAATGGGGTCTTGGAGGAGCTTTGAGCGAGGTTCCTGGTAATTTAGTTCAGATCGTGGTCGGCGCGTCTGTCGGGATACCTTTGGGCTATGTTATTAGAAGAAGATTGCCCGAGATCCTGAGGTAGGTTTGGAGTCGTTTTCGGCGTAGCATGGGAAAACCTAAATGGGAGTCCTGTGAAGATAGTTAGCGGTCTGGAGTTGAACGTCGTGAGTGAAGAGAAGATCAAGGAAGACCATATCAAGCTGCACAAGCAAGCCAACGCGCTTTATGAAAGTGGCAAATACGAGGAGGCTATGGAAATCTTCCAGAAGACCGCTGAATTGTATTTCAAAGTGCAGAACTTCTTTGATTCAACGTCAATGTACTATAAGGCAGGGGAATGCGCCTTTGCGTTGAAAGACTACGAGAAAGCTGCGGAGAATTTCAGCAAGTCGGCTGATCTCTCTTTCCAGAAAGGGTTTGACAGGTTTGGAGTGAGTGCGCTTGAATACGCTCGAGATTGTTACAGAGCCCTTAAAGAGGGCGCGAAGGTTAAAGAGCTGGATAAGAAAATAGCAGAGATTAAGAAGAAGCTGGAGTCCTCGTTCTGAGCGTCAAAGGCTAGTGCTCCTTTGTCTTCTTTTGTTTTGATTGTTTCAGATCTATTTTGGAGTTGAGGGTTCCCGAGATTAAGATGCCTTGAGGACCGAGTGTATGCAAACACTCTTCAAGTTCTTGGCGGAGCTTTGCGAAAAACTTGAAGCTACTAGCAAACGCCTTGTCATGATTGACCTTGTGGCAGAATTCTTGGACAAGCTGGACACCGATGAGGTTGAATCCGCCGTTTCTATGCTGCTTGGGAGGCCGCTCCCAGAACGCAGTCAATTGACTCTTGATGTAAGTTGGATGACTCTTAGCAAAGTGATAAAGAGCGTGACGGGAGCCGATTGGCGGGTGTTTGATGAGGCTTTCAGCAAGACTGGTGACATAGGTTCAGCTACGAAAAATGTTTTTGAGAGCAACAAGACAAAACGGCAGACTGCCTTGTTCGAGAAGGATTTGACGTTGACAGAGGTCAGCAAAGCTTTGAATGCCGTCGCTGAAACTGCAGGGCCGGGTTCTGCGGAAAAAAGAGAACGTCTAGTGTCAGTGTTGTTGAGCCAATCCTCTCCTCTTGAGGCCAAATATCTTGTCAAGATTTTCATCGGAGAGATGCGTACAGGATTTCAAAAGGGTTTGATGGAGCAAGCGGTCTCAAAGGCTTTTCAGGTTCCATTGGAACTCGTTCAAGAGGCGAGTATGATCGTCGGTGATGTGGCTGAGGTTGCTGCTATCGCAAAGACTGATGGTCTCGAAGGTTTGTCTAAGGTTGATTTCAAAGTGTTCAGACCAGTAAGTCTCATGTTGGCTCAGACGGTTGAGAACGTCGATGACGCCCTGCGATGGCATGCGGGTAGAACAGCGTTCGAGTATAAGTATGATGGGGCGAGGGTTCAGGTTCATAAGTTTGAAGATAAGGTGAGGGTTTTCAGCCGAAGATTAACAGATGTGACGGAAAGTTTGCCGGAAATAGTGCAAGTGGCGAATGAGAACATCAGGGCTAGAAAGGCGATTTTGGAGGGTGAAGTGATAGCCGTTGATGAGTCGGAGCGGCCGGTTCCTTTTCAGCATTTGATGCGTAGGTTGAGAAGAGTGCATGATGTGGAAGGCTTGTCTGAGAAGATACCCGTGAAGCTTTTCGTGTTCGACATTCTTTATCTTGACGGAAAGAGGTTGATTTCGCTTCCTTATCTTGAACGTAGGGGAATTTTGGCAGACAATGTGGGGGAAATGCCGTTGGCTTCTCAGATGGTCACGGATGATGAGAGTGTGGGTCTGCGGTTTCTGGAAGATGCAATGAAGGCGGGGCATGAAGGGTTGATGGCAAAGAGGGTTGACAGCCCGTACGTGCCTGGAGTTCGCGGAAAACACTGGCTCAAGATAAAGCCAGTTCTGGAGCTTTTGGATTTGGTTGTTGTGGCGGCAGAATATGGTTATGGCCGAAGGCATGGTTGGCTTTCAGACTACTATTTGGCTGCAAGAGATGATGAAACGGGAGAATTTCATGAGGTGGGGAAGACGTTCAAGGGTTTGACTGATGCGGAGATTGTAGAGATGACGCGGCGGCTGAAGAAATTGACTGTGAAGGAGGAGGAGTCGAGGAGAGTTTTCGTGATTCCTTCAGTGGTTGTTGAAGTGGCTTACAATGAGATTCAGACGAGTCCGAAGTACGAGTGCGGAATGGCGTTGCGTTTTGCCAGGATCACTCGTGTCAGAAGTGATAAGACTGCAGAGGAAGCAGACACGGTTCAGAAAGTGAGAAGGATCTACGAAGAACAGCTACGCAAAAGGAAACTAGAGCAATAGACTATCGCTTCGTGCACTTTTCTGCTGTTTAGTCTTGGGGCATCTTTGATTTTTCTGTTCGAAGGTGAATGCTGAGGGGCAGGTCTTGTTTAGTACGCAGTTTCCGCATTTTGGTTTTTTTGCTGTGCATACTTTTCTGCCGAGTGAGATCAGCAAGTCGGTTATTCTCATCCATTTGTTGCGGGGAACGATTGTCATGAGGTCTGTTTCTATCTTGTTTGGGTCTTTGTTCTGTGTGAGTCCTAGGCGGGCGGAGATTCGTCGTACGTGGGTGTCTACGGCTATGCCTTCAACGATTCCGTAGGCGTTTTGGAGGACGATGTTGGCGGTTTTTCTTGCGACTCCTGGGAGTTCCAGCATTTCTTGCATGGTGTGTGGGACTTTTGACTGATATTTTTCTGTGAGGATTTGGGATGTTTTCTTTATGTTTTTGGCTTTGTTTCTGAAGAAACCCGTGGATCTTACTTCTTTTTCGAGTTGTTTCAAGTCTGCGTTGGCGTAGTCTTTTGGTGTTTTGTATTTTTGGAACAGTGTTTTGGTGACGATGTTTACTCTTTCGTCCGTGCATTGGGCTGACAGTATTGTGGCGACGAGGAGTTCTAGGGGGTTCGAGTAGTTCAGTGCGGTTTTTGCGTCTGGAAATTCGTTCTCGAGTAGGTCGATGATTCTCAGCATTCTGGCCTTGTTGTTGTCTTGGGTGTTTTTCAAGTTGTCTTTCTCTCTTTGGTTTATTGGTTATGTGGGTTTTTGTGCGCTAAAAGGTTTGCATAAGGTTTTTACTCTGCTGGGGGCATTTGGGTTGGGGGTGATGTTGGTTGAATGCTGAGCTTCGGGTTGATGGTGAAGTGGTGGATTTGAACGAGTTTGTCGAGAAGATTTTGGCTGGTACGCTTGCTGGGGCTGTTACTTCTTTGCGTGGTATAAAGAAGGATTGGACAAAGATCGAAGTAAAAGTGACTAGATAGTACGGGCTGATCTGATTCTATCCTTGGGATGTTGCGTTTATTTCGATTTCTGTGAACATTTCTTTTTTTGCTTTGCATATCGGGCATATGTAGGGTGGGTCTTCGCGGAAGACGACGTATCCGCATTGTTTGCAGTACCACAGTTTTTTCTTTATGGTTTGGGGTGTTTGTGCAGGGGTGGTTTTGGCTTCTGTTTTTTCGGGTGTTGTTGATGTCGTGTTTGTTGTTGCTGCGTAGGCTCTGGCTTGTTTTTCTGGTGGTCTGCGTTCGGGGATTGGTGTTATTGGTGTTTTTCCTTCGTAGAGGTCTTTGCGCATGTAGAGTGCGCAGTAGCAGGTTCCGTATTCGGCGACGTCTGGGTCTCTGTAGTCGCAGGGGCAGATTATGTCTCTGTCGAGTTCGAGTTTGCCTGTGGCTAGTCGGCATGGGCATGAGGGGTAGCCGTAGCGTTCTTCGTTTTTTTTCAATCCTTCTAGGAGGTCTTGGAGGAAATCTGGGTCTGGGTGTAGGTAGTAACCGTAGGTTTTGGCGTCGCTTTCGGCTCTTTGGCGTGTTTTTTCTGTGGTTATCAAATTCCTAGTGCCTCTTTTAGTTTGTCTTTGCGGAAGCCTGTGATGAGGGTTTTGTCGTCGACTATTATTGTTGGGTAGTTGGGTTCTCCTCCTTTGCGGATCATGTCTTCTCTTATTTTTTCGTGGTCTTCGTCGCTTGTTTGGTCGACGTCCACGTATTCGTATTCTATGTCATTTTCTTTCAGGTATTTCTTGGTCATTTTGCACCATGCGCATGTGCTTATGGCGTACACGAGGACTTTGTGTGTGTTGTTTTTTCCTTCCACTTTGTTTTTCTTCATTCTCTCACGGCCTGTTTTGTATTTGGTATTTTCGTGGTTTAATATAACGGTTCTTGTGCTTGGTCCTTTTTCGCATGGTTCAGTGTTCTCTTCATGGCGAAGCGAAAAGACTTAATAAAACTGTAAACATTAGAAAACTCGCGTTGGTGTGCTTGATGGTGGGCAAGGGTGTGTTCTTGAAGATTCTGATGCCTGTGGATGATTCTGTGGCTTGTTTGGCTGCTCAGGAGATGGCGGCTTCTATTGCGAAGAGTTTCAAGTCGAGTGTGACTGTTTTTCATGCGGTTTCTCATCAGCTTTTGGTTCCTGCTTTTCAGAATATGGTTTCTGAGGCTGGGGTTCAGGAGTTTGCGCCGAGTCAGATTGCTCGGGGGGAGTATTCTATGCCGCGGCTTCTTGCTCCTCCTGGTGGTAGGAGTGGGATGAGTGGGAAGATGGCTGGTGAGCTTAATGATTGGTATCATCAGAAGGGGGAGGAGATTGTGGGGGAGGCTTTGCGTTTGTTTAAGGAGCATGGTGTTGTGCCTGAGCGGAAGGTTGTTTCGCATGCGGATGTGGCTGATTCTATTTTGAGGGAGGCTAGAAGCGGGGAGTATAGCTTGGTTGTTATGGGGCGGAGTGGGGAGAAGTCTGAGGGGATGCGTTTAGGCGGGACGACTGAGAAGGTGGTTCGTCATTCTAAGGTTCCTGTGCTGGTTACGAGTGAGAACAGGAAGGTTTCGAGGGTTCTGGTGCCTGTTGATGGGTCGAAAGATTCTGACAGGGCGCTTAAGCAGGCTGTTTTGTTGGCTGGCAAGGTTGGTGCGAAGATTACTTTGTTGCATGTTCAGGAGTCTGGGCTTTTCAGGGTTAAGCCTGAAGTGGCTATGCAGGTTGGAAAGCATGTTCTTGCGGAGGCAATGAAGAAATCGAAGGGTGTGGAGGCAGGTCAGAAGTTGGAGTCGGGTGATGTTGGCAAGAAGATAGGAGAGGTTGCGGAGAAGGAAGGTTATGACTTGATTGTCATGGGAGGCAAGGGTCATGGTGGCATCAGACGTTTTCTCTTGGGCAGCTCCAGCAACCACGTGCTACACTATACAGATCATGCTGTCCTCATAGTGAAGTAAGACTTTTTTTCTGGCGTCTGTGCTGACTGAGGTCTCAATTGACTAGTCAAAAATAATTTCTACTGAGTAGTCAAATTTGCATGTTGCTTCGCGCGTGGTGACTGCCTTCTCAATTGACAACTCTAAAAAATTTTTTTTTGGCCACTTATTTTTGTTTGTTTTTTGTGGCGGTTGATGTTGGAAAGAAAGGTTGTGGTGGTTGGGTTTTTATTTGGTGATGTTTTCGAGTTTTTTGTTTATTTCGTTCCAGTTGACTATGTTCCAGTATGTTTCGACGAATTTGGCTCGGTCGTTTTTGTAGTCGATGTAGTATGCGTGTTCGAATACGTCTATTAGCATGAGTATTTTGAATGTTGGGTAGATGTTGGTGTTGTGTTTTTCTATTTGCATGATTATTGGTCTTTTGGTTTGTTTGTCGATGGTTAGGGCTGCCCAGCCGCTGCCTTCTACGCTTGTTGCGGCTTGTGTGAATTCTTTTTTGAATCTGTCGAAGCTGCCGTATTCTTTGTCTAGGGTGTCGGCGAGGGTTCCGCCGGGTTTTCCGCCTCCTTTGCCTGCTGGTGCGAGGTTGGTCCAGTATGTTGAGTGGAGGAGGTGTCCGCCGATGTTGAATGAGAGTTCTTTCAGGGTTGATTTCATGTCTATGTCTGTGTTTTCTTTGCGGGCTTTGTCGAGTTTTTGGAAGATGTTGTTGGCGCCTGTGACGTATGCTTGGTGATGTTTGTCGTGGTGTATCGTCAGTTGTTCCTTTGACATGTGAGGTTGTAACGCGTCATAATCGTATGGGAGCTTCGGCAAAACGTACAATTTTGCTTGTTCCATACCGTTTC
The DNA here is from genome assembly GCA_964413045.1 of uncultured Candidatus Bathyarchaeia archaeon. GTDB lineage: Archaea > Thermoproteota > Bathyarchaeia > Bathyarchaeales > Bathycorpusculaceae > JBGQMW01. The sequence continues at coordinate 1,651 of CAYPRE010000035.1, read as the reverse complement.
ATCTCAATTGCGTAGTCTGCTGCCGGAGAATTTAGGTCTTTCGCAACCTGGCTGTTTCATCCAGAATGCCGTGTTTGATGCAACCCGTGTTCTTGAAGTTCAATCGCGCGCTGATTTGGTTCTAGAAAAGTGTTTCATAAGCCATTAATAGAACTTGCTTAGGCTATAGAACAAGGAGAAAACAACGTCAGGTTGGTTTTTCCCGCGAATATTCATTGAGAAGGAGGTGGGATGAGGTGAGGAAAGTTTTGACGTTTATCATAGCCTTGCTAGCGATATCGGTTATAACGCCTGTAATTGCACACGCGGCTGCAACACGAACGTATCTTACGGGAGATATGATTTTGAGTGTGGACTCGATAGGAGACATAAGCATTACTAAGAGTGGCATAATGCACCAAGTAGGCGCGCAAGCATCAGGCACTTTTCTAAGTAGTAGTCCTGAGTTGTCGGGGGACATGTACCTTGAACTGAGTGCCAATTTCAACCTGAATACTGGAGAAGGCGTTGCTTTTGGTTCATTCGTGATCATTAATGCTGAGGGCTCGTTTGAGGGAATGTTCAGAGTAAAGGACACAGGTTTTATCAATTTCGTGGGTACGCTTGAGGGACATGGTACAGATGCATACGAGGGTAAGATGGTGCAACTTCAATTCGGCGGGATAGACCTGTACAGGGGCGGCTATACGGGACCAGACGGCCTTACAGGGACTTGTGAGGGATTTATATTGTCCCCAAGAGGTACTTGATTGCGATCGATCAGAATGCTATGTCATCAGTATTACCCTTTTTTTTGTTATGCAATTTACAGTGTCTAGCGCGGCGCTAGTAAGGATTTCTTGGGTGAGAGTTGTTGTGCTGTTTAGACGTTAAGTATTCTGTTGATGTAGAGGAGGAGGAAAGCTATTCCCATCACGCTCAATGAGCTTGTGATTGAAATGATGGGTTGGAAGAATGTTGCTGTTCCTATGGATAGTTGTGGCAGTATGAGGAGGTTTATGAAAAGCGGTGTTGCGATGAAGGCCAGTGCGAGATAGAAGTATTTGCCTCGGATGGTGTTTGCGTTTTCCATCTGAGAGAGTAGTTGAGGTATTCTGTCTTGATGTAGTTGTTTGCCGATTTTGCCGATGTCTTCTGCTAGTTCGTTGCAGGTTTTTTCAGTTTCGGCACGGACATGTTTTGAGTTCTTGTCGAGTCTTTCTTTCAACCCTAGGAGGGAAAGGGAGTTCCTAAGGTCTTGCTGCAGTGACGTTCTCTTTTCGTGTTTCTCTAGGACTAATGTTTTTGAGCCTTCCCATGTGTCTACCATTTGCCTTATTGTGACGAGTATATGCCACTCCTTTTTTACCTGGTTTCTCTCTTTTTTGTAATTCACATAAAGCTGGGGATCCATTCCTGAAATCATCAGATCGGTCTCCGCTAGTCCCTGTTGTATCAACTTCAGGTCTGACAGAACAGCGAAGTCTACATACACTGACGATGCTTTCTCAACTACTCTTCTGTAGAGATTTTTCTCTTCTTCCACGGTTGTTTGAGTTTCGAGTAGCGAGAAGGTTTTCCGCAGGGCAAGAAGGTTGTTTCCGATCGTCTGAACTTTTTCCAGAGATAAGGTGCCTGAAAGGTAGTCGGGTGATTTTTCGCCGAGTTCACT
>CAYPRE010000034.1:0-9650 GCA_964413045.1 uncultured Candidatus Bathyarchaeia archaeon | reverse complement strand
AGTTCGTCAAGCATGTGGCCATTCCCTACGCAGGCACAGTAGCAGGAATTTACTACAGGTTCAAACATGGCGAGCAAATGCAGCAAGCGATCTGGAAAATGGCAAACGCTTAACCAAACTAGCGATCGAACAAACAGGCCGCAGTCGAGCCTTGTTAAGGCATCAACAGCTACTGCCCAATATCAGCGTATTTTCGACGAATCGTCTCGTCAGCGATTTTAGCTATCATCGCATTAGAAATCAACACATACTTGACTCCTAAGAGCTCGGCCAATTCTGCAGGCCTCTGATCCTGAGTCACAAGAAGCAGACCATTCTTTCTGGCATATTCAACAACATCCTTGTCCCTCGCAGATTTCAAACCGACCTCTTGAACAGTCAACGCTTCCCAACCCAAAGTCTCAAAATACTCCTTAAGACCCGCATACATTTCGTCCAGCATCAACCTCAAGCTGCCATACCCCATGCAAAGCTTGTTCGATCAGGGAATATTGATCGAACGCGACTTTAAAAGCTGAACGTCGGTGGAATTGAAGTATATCTTGCCGCGTTTCTTGCTGCAGCATTCATCAAATCTGCCCACTCGAGAACACACACTCGACGAGAGATGTCGTTGCTAGATGCATCATGACTAAACAAAAGAAAAGAATGAAATACCATTTCTTCATACAAAAACAACAAGCAGATCAAACTGCAAACGTGATGGTTGATAACAATGGCTGATGATGGAACTCTAATTCCATTTCTGAAAGAAAGGAAAAAGGAAGACCAGAATGAACCAACGATAATCGTCGATAGCCGAGAAGCAAGTTCGGCCTCGAAAATCGTGAAAGGTCTGATAGAACACGGCGCTCGAGTGAAGACTGAAACCTTGGAAAAAGGCGACTACATACTCTCTGACCAATGCGCAGTGGAAAGAAAAACGGTTCACGACTTCGTTTACACGTTGACCCACCGTTACCTTTTCGAGCAACTGTTCAAGCTCAAAGAGGTCTACCCGAAAACGCTCATACTGCTTGAAGGCTATTTGCCCGTGATCTACAAGTACAGCAGAATTCAGCCCGCCGCAGTCTGGGGTGCAATGTTTAATCTCGCCAGGAACGGCATATCCGTAATAAACACTACGTCGTACAAGGAAACAATCGACTTCTTGTACGTTGCAGCCCGCCAAGAACAAATAGCCGAAAAAAGAGCGCTGACGGTCCACCCGTTCAAGAAAGTGGACACAATCAGCGACGCACAATTGTACTTCGTGGCTAGCCTCCCCAACGTCGGACGCGAAAAAGCCTTGGCGATACTCAAATCCTACCAGACACCATTGAATGCGCTGATAAGCGTAGATGATTGGCCAGAAATCGTCCATGGCCTCGGACCAAAGATAAGCAACAAGGTTAAAGAAGTGCTAAACACACCCTTCACGGAGTGAAACAGCATGGATGTCGAAATCGCGCCTACGAAAAAAGTTAACATTCTGGGATTGGATACCCGATCCGTGGAAAACGTGGCATGGTGCGCCGTCACGTACGGAATGAGCAGGCTCTACTGGGTAAACGGTTATCTCCTGTGCGTAGAAGTGTACGAAAAGTCCTTTGAGCATGAACTGAAGAACAAAGAATTTCCAATTAGTCAAGTATGCTACGCAAAGTCTCCGAAATACGAGAAACTCTATGAAGTCGACAAAAGCGTCCAAATCCCAGTCGTGAACGCCTCAGACATGAAACTCTTCCAGAACATACTCAAAGCAATCCTGGAAAACGAAAAGGCAAAACCAGCCAAGGAATAACTAATCTACCTTTTCTCGCTTGACGGCCTCGTAACCAAGGTCGAAAGCCTTCACGTTGGTATCCACGTGTTTTGACGGAACAAGTTGCTTCAACGCTTCAACCAGGCTCCCGACTTTTGCGGGAAAGACCTTGACTGCTGCTAAAGCGCCCACCATCACACTGTTCTGTGCGAGACTGCTTCCTGCTTCTTCGGCCAATCGCGCTGCATCGACCACGACGATTCTTCGCGTAAACCGCTGAATCTTCGCCTTCACATCATCCATGCTCGGGTACTTTAGATTCTTTGCCGAAAGCTCCGTCGGTGGAATCTGCTCAGAACTCATTATCACAAGCGTCCTCTCTGAAGCATACCTCAAATTCCTCAGAGTCTCCAAAGGCTCAAAACCCAAGAGCACATCTGCCTGCCCCTCGAGCACCGTCGGCACTCTTACGTTCTCGCCGATTCTTACTGTGGAGACGACTGCGCCGCCGCGTTGAGCCATCCCATGAATCTCGCTGACTCTTACGTTCAATCCGTCTATGACAGCGGCCGTGCCCAAAATCTCGGCAGCCAAGATCGTGCCCTGCCCACCCACGCCCGCCAGAACAACGTTGAACTCATTCATTCCAGACACCTCCCTTCTATAGCGGCGTATGGACACACTGAAGCGCATAAGCCGCAAGCAGTGCACAGAGTCTCGTCAATGCTCACTTTTTCATCAGCAACAACTAGGGCAGGACAGCCTAACGATTTTATACATGCCATGCAGTTCGTGCATTTGTCCGTAACAGTGAAAGGCATGACTTTGATTCCTTGGCGTCTCTTTTCCCTAACGGACAACAACACGCAGGGTGCGCGAAAAACGACCACCGAAGGACCAGGCTGCTCAAGGGCTTTTCTCAAGATGGCGGAGGCCTTTTTGAGTTTGAAAGGGTCAACTGCCTTCACGTACTTGACACCGATGCCCTTAGCCACCTTCTCGATGCTCACCTTCTCGGTGGGACTGCCCATTCCGGTCATTCCCGTTCCAGGGTGCGGCTGATGCCCAGTCATCGCCGTCGTGGTGTTGTCCAGCACAACCAGAGTGACTTTCGCATTGTTGTACACGGCGTTCACAAGCCCAGGAAGCGCAGCGTGAAAGAACGTGGAGTCACCCAACGTGGCGATCGTGTTTCTGCCAGTAACCTTGCTAATACCCTGCGCAGTGCTAATGCTTGAGCCCATGCAAATCAACAGGTCGCCGATACCCAGCGGAGGCGCAGTCCCAAGAGCATAACAGCCTATGTCAGTTGGATACGCCGCTGACTCTCCGCCCACCCTTTTCATCACAAAAAAAGATGCACGATGCGGACACCCAGCGCAAAGGATAGGCGGCCGCGAAGGCAAGCCTTTGACAACTTCGCTGAAGACTCGGTCAACTCCTGAAAAATCTATCGGCAGTTTTCTGCCAGTGACCTCTGCCAGTCCAGATGCAACCAGACGCGTCGAAAGCTCACCATTCCTAGGAAAGTAATGTTTGCCCATTTTACCGTAGATCTCAACGTTGGGCGCATGGTCTTTTGCCATGGCTTTAATCTGCAGCTCCAAGTAGGGCTCCAGCTCTTCAATCACAACGATCTTCTTGTGCATACGAAGAAACTCGGTTATCATCTTCTCAGGAAGCGGATGCGTCATCCCCAACTTTAGAGTCCCTACATCCAAGCCCAGCAGGTCGACGGCTTCCAAAACGTAATTGTACGCCGCACCCGACGAAACAACTCCTACACCGCTCTTTCCTCTTCGAACAATCAGATTAAAAGGCGAGCCTTCGCTTAACTGTCTAGCATTATCGACTTTTTCCAAAAGCTTTTCATGCATTATCCTAGCGTGAGCAGGAACCATAACCATGCGCACCATGTCCCTGACCAAATCACCCTTCAGACTTGGCTTACCGAGTTTTCCAAGAACAACCGGCCCCCTAGTGTGGTTCACACGAGTCGTCGTCCTCAAGAAGACGGGCAGCTCAAGCTTCTCAGAAACCTCGACCGCCGCCACAGTCATGTCCTTTGCCTCCTGCGGGTCCGACGGTTCCAAACAGGGAAGATTCGAAAGCAAAGCGTAATACCGATTGTCCTGTTCATTCTGTGAACTGTAGCATTCAGGGTCGTCTGCAGTGACTATCACATAGCCGCCCTTCACGCCAACATACGCCAAAGTCATCACGGCGTCAGCAGCCACATTCAGTCCCACGTGCTTCATGGCCGTCAATGCTCTAACATTGCAGTTCGCTACGCCAGCGGCAACCTCAACCGCGACCAATTCATTAGTCGAATATTCCATGTACAACCCCGCTTCGGAAGCAATCGCAGAAACCGAGTCGCCAATCTCAGAAGCAGGAGTTCCTGGATAAGTCGTGACGACGCTTATTCCAGCCTCAAGAATACCCCTTGCTATGGCCTCGTTACCGAGCAAAAGCACACGCTTTCCGGGCTCATCACGTAACAGCACGTGCAAATCAGGCAAACAACGTTCTCTCCCAGCGAGGAGAAAATGTAGTAGTCACGGACCTTTACATATGACTTTTGGTAAAACTGCCGCCTAATCCAACATCAACGCACGACGCGCGTTCTTCATGGCTTTCTAAGCAAGCTCCTGCTTCTTCAAGCCCCTCATTATCTCTTCAACAGCAAATTCAGGGGGCATATCAATCTTCTCAGTCTTCAACTCGACGAACGGCACCTTCTCGCTCCTATAGTGTTGCAGAATCGGCTGAGTCTGGCGCTCATAGATGCCGATGCGTTCTTTGATCACTTTCTCGGTGTCATCGGGTCTCTGATAAAGGGGTCCGCCACACTTGTCGCATATGCCTTCCACTTTCGGCTTCAAGTAACGAATGTTGTACACTTCACCGCAGTTCCTGCATATCCTGCGAGTTGACAGACGCTCAACAATTATCCACTCTGGCACAGTAAGCAGAACAACGCCATCAATCTTCGTGATATTCTCCAGAGCCTTTGCCTGTTCAATCGTCCGTGGAAAACCGTCCAGAATGAAGCCATTCCTGTTCGACGATTTGACCAACCGTTGCTCCAGAACCTCTATGACGATGTCGTCGGGGACAAGCAGACCTCTCTCGACGAAGCCCTTCACCCTTCTGCCCAGAGGGCTGTCTTCTTTGATGATTTCTCTGAAAATGTCGCCCATGGCAACAACGTCGACGCCCAGCTTTTTCTGCAGACGCGAAGCGTACGTGCCTTTTCCTGAACCAGGAGGACCAAAAATCACTAATCGCATGTGCGATGACAGTCTCTCCACAGTCATTTGCCCTTAAACGACGGTTTCCTCTTCTCGCTAAACGCTGCAACGCCCTCTTTCAAGTCTTCCGTTGAAGCAACGACGCCGAAGCCCTCGCGTTCCAACGCCAGAGCCGAATCCAAACCAATGTTCGCCCCCTTGTTTATTAACACCTTAGCAACCTTAACCGCTACGGGCGCTTTTGAAGCAAGCTCCAAAGCAAACTGACGAACTGTGTCCCTGAATTTGTCAGCTGGAACGACCATGTTCAAGATGCCAATCTGCTCGGCAGTCTTCGCGTCTATCATTTTTCCAGTGAAAACAAGCTCTTTAGCCTTCGTCATGCCGACCAAACGTGTGAGCCTCTGAGTTCCACCCCATCCTGGAATCAGACCTATGTTGACTTCCGTCTGTCCCACACGAGCGTTCTCAGAAGCTATGCGCAGATCGCATGACATCGCGACTTCCAGGCCTCCGCCCAACGCGTAACCGTTCAAAGCCGCAACTACAGGCTTCTCCAAATTCTCCAAAGCAAGACACAGCGTTTCACCCATAAGCGAAAGTTCCCTGGCCTTCAGAGCATTCATGCCCACCATGGATTTTATGTCTGCACCCGCGGAAAACGCCTTCTCTCCAGCCCCCGTCAATATAACAACCCGCACGTTTTCATCATTCTTCACATCCTCCAAAACATGCAGGATCTCGGACACGACGTCCTTGCTGAAAGCGTTCAATGCTTCAGGCCTGTTCAAAGTTATGGTAGCTACTCCGTCACTTTTCTCGTAGATGATGTATTTGTATTCCATATCACTCAACCTGTTCAGTCTATTTCTGTGGCCAGTCGTAGAAGCCCTTGCCCGTTTTTCTTCCGAGAAGCTGGGCCTTGGCCATCTGTTTCAAGCCTGTGGTGGGATGAAACTTGGGGTCAAGCTCCTTCGTCAAAACTTCTGCTATGGCCAGAGTCGTATCCGACCCAATGTAGTCCAGCAGCATAAGCGGACCCATAGGCCAGTTCAAACCAAGCTTTATGGCCTTGTCAATGTCATCCCTGTCAGCAATGCCTTCCCAATACACCGCAACAGCCTCGTTCAACGCGGGAATCAAGATGCGGTTAACGATAAAGCCAGGGCTGTCCTTCTTAACGAGGACCGTTTCTTTGTCCATTTTGTGCGCGACATCCAAAACGGTCTCCACAGTCTCATCTGAAGTTCGTGCGCCTCGTATCACTTCAACGAGCTTCATCAGCTGAGGCGGGTTGAAGAAATGCATTCCACAGACCTTCTCAGGCCTCTTCGTTGCCGAGGCCATTTCTGTTATGCTCACAGAAGAAGTGTTCGAAGCAATTATGGCATGAGCAGGAGCATAGGCGTCCACATCACGGAATATAGCCTTCTTCAGCTCAAGATTCTCGGGAGCAGCCTCGACTATCAAATCAGCGTTCGACACGGCCTCCTTCAAATCCAGCATAGGATGGACCCTTCCAAGCACTACCTTCATCTCTTCCTCAGACAACTGTCCCTTCTTAACGAAGCGGTTTAGGCTCTCCCTAAGCATATTCATGCCTGCGTCGACAAAACGCTGCTCAATATCGCGGAGGTTCACATCATACTTGCCAACCTGAGCGGCAACCTGAGCGATCCCATGCCCCATCAAACCAGCGCCCAAAACTGCAATCCGTTTTACTCCAGTCAAGACCATCACCCTATTTCAAGCAGAAAAATAGTTAGCTCGCCGTCATGTTAAAAAGGTTTTCCAGCAATCGACGCCTTCACTGCATCAACTCAATGACGTAAGAAACGAATCCAAAACCTCAAGAGAGTGCAATGTGTGGGAACGGAACATAGTCTTCTAGATAGCAAATCAAACAGTAGAAAAGTTCAGAGGACGACATCCGACACGAATTGAACATGATATGTCACGTGGTAAGCCCGCGTTCGTAGCACAGTCCCGAACCAGAATATAATCCTTAAATATTCTCTCATGCTTATCCTATCGGAAAAACATGAAAACGCAGGAAAACATTCACTTCTTCAACACGCTGTCCCGCCAGAAAGAGAGGTTTGTGCCACTCGAAAAAGGAAAAGTCAAAATGTACACGTGTGGTCCCACTGTCTACGACGTTGCACACATAGGCAATTTCCGCGCCTTCATTTTCGAGGACCTTCTAAAAAGATGGCTCGAATACCGAGGCTTCAAAGTAACCCAAATAATGAACCTGACAGACGTTGACGACAGAACAATAAAAGCTGCCAGAAACCAACGAGTTCCGCTCAAAGAAGTCACTGAAAGATACATCAAAGCCTTCTTCGACGACATCGAAACGTTGAACATCGAAAAAGCCACAGTGTATCCTCGAGCCACAGAGCACGTTTCTGAAATGGTAGCGCTCATCAGAAAACTCATCGATAAAGGCTACGCATACAGAGGTGAAGACGGCTCAATCTACTATGACATCTCAAAATTCAAGGACTACGGCAAACTCGCCAAAATCAAAGTGGCCGACCTTAAACCAGGCGCAAGAGTGAAAGTAGACGAGTACGCGAAGGAAGAAGCCCAAGACTTCGCCCTGTGGAAGGCATGGGACGAATCAGACGGCGACGTTTACTGGGACACAGAGCTGGGCAGAGGAAGACCTGGATGGCACATCGAATGCTCAGCCATGTCCATAAAATACTTGGGCGAAACGCTAGACATCCACTGCGGAGGCGTCGACAACCTTTTTCCACACCACGAAAACGAAATCGCCCAGAGCGAAGCCGCAACGGGAAAAAAATTCGTTAACTACTGGATGCACAATGAACATCTCCTAGTCGAAGGCAAAAAAATGGCCAAAAGGCTAGGAAACTACTACACCGTCAAAGACCTAACGGCGAAAGGACATTACCCAAAAGCTATCCGTTACCTCATGCTGTCCACACATTATCGCCAGCAACTCAACTTCACACTTGAAGGACTAGAAGCCGCAAAAAGCACGTTAGAACATCTCGAGAACTTTGTTCGGCGACTCTTGAATGCAGATGCTGCGAGCGGGGGCGATGAACTTAAAGCCCTCATTAACCGCGTTCAAAACGACTTCGAAGCTGCTATAGACGACAACTTGAACATAAGCGTCGCCTTAGCCGCCTTGTTCGACTTCATCAGAGAAGTCAACAACCTCATGGACAAGAACCAAGTCGACAAGCAAGAAGCAAAAGAAATCCGCGAAGTGGTCCTAAGATTCGACAGTGTTCTGGGCGTCATAGGAGAGACCCGTGAGGAAGAGAAACTGTCAAAAGAAGCAGAAGAACTCATACGCATGAGGGAAGAAGCAAGAAAGGCAAAAGACTGGAAAGTCGCCGACAAGTTGCGGGAACAACTAAAGGCCATGGGCATCATAATCGAAGACACGGCGCAAGGCGTCAAATGGCGAAGAGAAAAACACTAGCAGAATCCAACGCTTATGAACACTCGAAAACGACGAGGGAATTCATGGATGATCGACTGGCGTGAGCTCTTGATGCTGAGAGCATTTCGCCTTCTAACAAAGCTACGCATCGACAAACTCTTGCGCACAAGAACGCAAACACACGCGTTCATTGAATATTTCAGGGGCTTCGAGAAAGTTGAAGCCGTCAGAGAAATCTTTGGAGAAAAGACTGAACGTGTGCTCAATAACCTCAAGGTCGAGTTCACGTGGGTCGGAGGTTACATGTGGGTCAACTGTGCAAACGGAAACCTCATGGTAAACTCCAGATACCTGAACACAGGAGACAGAACGGACGTGTACCTCGACCTGATCCATGAATTAGTCCACGTGAGACAGTTCATGGAAGGCAAGGAGCTTTTCGACATCCACTACGGCTATACGGAAAGGCCCACAGAACTCGAAGCCTATCGCCACGCCGTGCAGGAAGCAAAGAGGCTGGGATTGAACGATGAGAGGATCTGCCGATACTTAAAGACTGAATGGATGAACGACCGAGACTTCAAACTCCTGGCCAAGACTCTGAATGTCTATTGCAGCTCCTGAATATCGTGACGAGCAGAATCAAACAACATCAGTGACAAGCTATTTCATGAACATGAAAGAATTGTCTAGGATGCGTTTTTGCCGTTGAACATCCACTCGTGACTGGAATACTTCGCGAAGAGTTTCTCGGCTAGTTGAGATTCGTACGAGGTCAACTTGCCATTTTCGAGTTTTCCACCCAGTGCGCTTTGAAAACCCTTGGTCAGCGCGTTCTCTATTTCCGCCGACGTGATTTCCCGTTCTAGCTCCTCCGTTATGGAGGTGATCTTTCGTTTCGCCACGTTCACAACTTCCATACAAGTCTTTGCCCAAGGAACACGAATCACCGAAAACATCCTCTCCAAATCAACCTTGACGAGGACTGTGCCATGCTGGAGAACAACGCCCGCCTTGTGGCATTGAGCACTTCCAGAAATTTTCTTGCCGTCAACTGTCAGATTCGAACAAGTCTTTGTGTCTCCTTCGTTAAAGTCCGCATTGATCCCCAGAGTCTCTAATGCTGCGACCAAGCCGGCATAGATGCGGCCGTACACGTCGGCTATATCTTCGGCTCCCAAACCCTCTTTTTGAGCAATCACGCCGTAGGTGACTTCTTTTCCACAAT
>CAYPRE010000033.1:0-9763 GCA_964413045.1 uncultured Candidatus Bathyarchaeia archaeon | reverse complement strand
TCAAGACAAAATCCCCTTCAGTTGAAGATGCCCAAGACCTAGTCATTGAGATTCTCAAAAAGAAAGGGCATGCGAGAGTTGCGGAGGAGTATGAAACCTATAGAAAGAAGAAGCGTGAGATAAGGGAGCTACGGGAAAAACTCAGCGTTGAAGAACCGAAGCTGACAGTTAATGCCCTTGAAGTTCTACGGCAAAGATACTTGTTGAGAGATGAAAATGAGAGAATCATCGAATCGCCTGCTGGGCTTTTCAGACGTGTTGCAAAAGCGGTAGCAGCGTGTGACAGCAAGTACGGCGAAAATGCCGACGAAAGTGAAAAAGTCTTTCATAGGATGATGTCACACCTTGAATTCATCCCTAATACGCCGACCCTGTTCAACGCGGGAACCCAGCTTGGCCAACTTTCTGCTTGCTTTGTACTGCCCGTTGATGATTCACTGGAAGGCATATTCACCTCAGCAAAGAATATGGCATTGATCGAACAAAGCGGTGGCGGTGTCGGATTCGACTTCTCGAGGCTACGGCCGAAGGGTGACATTGTAAGGTCCACGAAAGGTGTTGCCTCGGGCCCTGTTAGCTTCATGCGTATTTTCGACACGGGAACTGAAATCATAAAAGCCGGAGGAAAACGCAGAGGCGCCATGATGGCAGTGTTGAGAGTAGATCATCCTGACGTGCTGGAATTCATCACGTCGAAACAGCAGCCTGGATTTCTTTCAAACTTCAATATTTCCGTGGCAGTATCCGATGAATTCATGAAAGCCGTTGAGGAAAGCGGCGAATATTGGCTTGTGAATCCTCGCAGCAAGCAAAAGACCAAGAAGCTTGCTGCCAAAGAAATATGGGACCTAATGGCGAAGTCCGCGTGGATGAGCGGTGACCCAGGAGTGATTTTTATAGACGAGGTAAACAGGCATAACCCCACCCCTCTCGTCGGAAGAATAGAGTCAACGAACCCTTGTGGGGAGCAGCCATTGCTTCCATATGAGTCGTGCAATCTGGGTTCCATCAATTTGTCAAAAATGGTGGAAGATGGAAGAATAAACTGGGAAAAACTAAGAGAAATCATCCATAATGCTGTTCACTTTCTTGACAATGTTATAGATGCCAACAAGTATCCTTTGAAAGAGATTGAACAGATAACTCACGCCAACAGAAAAATCGGTCTGGGCGTCATGGGGTTTGCTGACATGCTCATAAGACTCGGAATCCCGTACGACTCTGAGGACGCCTTAGGAATCGGGGACAAAGTCATGAGTTTCATCCAAGCAGAAGGGCACAAGAAGTCTGTGGAACTCGGCGAAAAGAGAGGTTCTTTCCCAAATTTCGAGAGAAGCATCTGGAAGAGCAAGTATTCCGCAATGCGCAACTCGACAGTAACCACCGTGGCGCCAACGGGAACCATAAGCATTATCGCGGGCGGTTCATCAGGAATCGAGCCTATATTCGCTATCTCCTTCATCAGAAACGTATTAGCAGGCACGAGGCTTTTCGAGACTAACCCATTGTTTGAGATGATGGCAAAAGAACGGGGTTTCTACAGTGCTAGGTTGTTCGAAGAAATAGCAAGAACGGGCTCTGTACAACAGATTGACGGCGTTCCTGATGATGTAAAGAGATTATTCGTCACGGCCTTGGACATCAAACCGGAGTGGCATGTTAGAATGCAGGCTATTTTCCAGAAGTATACTGATAACGCCGTGTCAAAGACTGTGAACCTTCCACGTCAGGCCACAGTTGAAGATGTCAGAGGAATCTATGAACTGGCTTGGAAGTTGAAATGCAAAGGTGTGACCGTCTTTAGGTACGGAAGCAAGCCCGAACAGGTACTGTACATCGGCGAGATAAAAACAGAAAAAGGAAGCTTTGTCACTCTGGAACCAGAGTACTCCGGCGGTTGTCCAACAAAGAACTGCCCATTCCCAAGCTAATGCTACATTCTAAAGTCCATTTGAGTTGTTAACAAGAAGATAACGCCTACAGTTACTTTTCAATGGTCATTGCGTACTTCATCTTGACGCCTGCTTTCTCGAACAGTATTCCAACGGGGCAACTCTTGAGCGTGAGTTCGTGAGCTTTTTGGATTCTGTCCTCTGGAGCGTCAGCCTTGATGTAGATATCCGTTTTTGTTTCAGTTATCGTTCCCACGACTTCGGACTTCACTGCTTCGGTTCTGACTTCCATGTCTTTCAACGTGATCCTCATCTTCTTTGCCGTAAGCGCGAATATGGTCAAGTAGCACCCAACGTAGCTCATCAACGCAAGTTCAAGAGCAGAAGGGCCCATATCAGTTCCATCATTCGGCTGAAGATCTAGGCAGACCGCGTGTTTTCTGCTATCATCGACATCTATTCTGAAATCTTTTACAAGTTTTGCAGCTGCGTGAATTTTTGCCAACAATCATCAGCTCTATCAAGTCTCATTTTGGAACAAAAGACTTTATCCAAGCCATTCTCAAATATTTTTCGCCCAAAACCATGCGAAACGTGGACGAAACTGTGCGAGATTAAGGAGGAAAAATGTGTGGCAACTTCGAAAGAGGATCACGTGATGATGCTCGAGATATTGACACGAGTGGGAGAGAGTTGACAAAGCTAATATCTGAGAAGATTGGAAGGATGGAACTAGTGAAAAGGTCTGCCCATAATTGGTTTTGGAGAAGCTGAAGAATTAGGTTAAGGTGAAAGAATGGAGAAGACAGGCTTAGTTCCCGATGAACATAAACAGCAACTGATTGACGAGTTTAAGGAGAAACTTGCTAATCAGGTGAAAATCGTGATGTTCACACAGGAACTTGAGTGCCAATACTGCTCTGAAATAAGACAGTTAATCAAAGAAGTATCGTCTCTCAGCGACAAGATAAGAGTGGAAGTCTATGACTTTGTGGCAGATGCTGAGAAGGCAAGGAGTTTTGGGATTGAGAAAATTCCTGCGCTGGTCATTATGGGACAGAAAGATTACGGAATCAGGTTCTATGGCTTTCCTTTTGGGTACGAGTTCAGAACTTTGATTGACGCGATACTGCTTGCGTCTGGCGGCAAGACAGACCTTTCGGATGAGACCAAACAGAAGGTCAGGGAGATCAGCGTTCCTGTTCACATTCAGGTGTTCGTAACCTTAACATGTCCTCATTGCTCTGCAGCTGCAACCACTGCTTATCAGTTTGCAGTGGAGAATGACTTGATAAAAGCTGAAGTCATCGATGCGAATGAATTTCCGCAGTTGGCCATCAGATATGGTGTCATGGGCGTTCCGAAAGTTGTGGTGAATGAAAAAACCGAATTTGTAGGAGCTGTTCCAGAAAACTTGTTTCTAGAACAAGTATTGCTTGCCACGCACTGAGTATCCCTGAATTCGCAACGGCGGCAATGATGTTCAGCGGCGCAGGGGTAGCGGAGAATTCAATGCCTCTGAGGGGACGGAAACACTGATGAACGAGGCGGTAAGAGCTAGGTCCGGATGGTTAAACAGAAAACCGCTTTAAGTGTGATTTCATATTCTTGATGCTGACCGGATTGAGTGGAGATTGTGCTTAGAGAGAGTTGGATGCTTGCTATAGAAACGTTGAGTTGGATGGAAACACGCGGACTTAGTGAGCCCACAGCCATGGCAAAAACAGCCAAACAGTTAGGTGTGTCTGATTCTGACTCGCTTCGGCTTGCCCATCATCTTGTCTACGAGACTGTGCGGCGACGGAATCTTATAGATAAGTTCTTGGAAAGCATCGTTTCGTCAGACGTGTTGAGTGAGGTTTCGGTCGGGGGTCAGGCGTTCTTGCGACTGTACGTGTACCAGACGAGGGTGTCTAGGAACTGGTCTGACGTTAATCTTGAGGAAGCTGAGACAATAGTGAAGTTGGCCCGGTCGATTCTGGGTTGGCAGACCCTTGTTGAGGTTGAGTCTTTCTTGGGTGTTTTGCTTAGCCAGTCTCCTAAAATCGTGTTCGAGGGAGCCAGCGATGAGGAACGGGTTGGGTTGCAAACGTTTCATCCAAGCTGGTACGTGAAGTATTGTTTCAGGCTTTTCGGTAGGAGTAAGGCCTTAGCGCTTTTGCACGCGGATTTGCATCCTCCCCCAGCCTACATAAGATTGAACACTCTCATTGCAAGGGAAGAAGTCATATTGAAAGGCTTGGCCGAAGAGGGAGTTGAAGTAGAAGAGATCTCACCGCTCAGGAACACATACAGAGTCTGCGGATCCAAGAAGCCGTTGGTAAGCGTTGACGGTTTTCGCGAAGGACGCTTCTTCATCCAGGATATGGCCAGTTGTTATGCTGTGGAGGCGGCAGACCCGAAGAAAGGGATGACTGTTCTTGACGTGTGTGCAGCGCCTGGAGCCAAAACGACGTATCTGGCGCAGCTGATGGATAACTGTGGGAGAATTGTTTCATTGGACTATTCTAGGCGGAGGATGATCGTGTGGAAGGGTGAGGTTGACCGGATGCGTGTCACGGTAGCCGAGCCGATTGTTGCTGATGGACGTGTTTCTTTGCCGTTGACGGTGGAAGCGGATGTTGTGGTTTTGGACCCGCCCTGCACGGGTACGGGCACTTTTGGAAAGCTGCCATCGGCTAAGTGGAGGTTGTCGTCGCGTTCGGTTCAGAGGATGGCGGATATTCAGTGGCAGTTGTTGACCAGTTGCGTCGAGCACGTTAAGTCGGGAGGTACGCTGGTGTATTCGACGTGCAGCGTTACTGTTGAGGAGAATGAAATGCTTATTGAGCGGTTGCTGAAGTGGCACTCAGATTTTTCGGTAGTAGAAATAACGCCGAGCTTGGGGTCGCCTGGTTTGAGGGGACTTGAAACGTGTCGTAGACTCTATCCACACACTGATCGTTGCAACGGCTTTTTTATCGCGAAGCTGACAAGGTCTGAGAGCTAAAAGGTTTACAGTGCGCAAACTTCAAGTCTTGCGAGCTATTGCTTGAAAATGTCCTGCAAGTCCAAGGGCATCTGGTCTCTCACACATGGCAAGTTCGAACTCAAGTATCTTGTCATACAAGTCCTGAGGGTAATCGCTCCGCGCGTAGGTTTCCTTTCTTATTCGAAGAGGCATAGTGACGACTTTGCCTATTATTTTCTCAACCTGAAAACCTGTTTCCTGCAGCATTGTTCTAAATTCATCTGGAGTCCACGTGTAGACGTTGACTTGCCCGTTTTCGCTCAAACAGTGATGTTCCCTGTTAAGCATCAGCTCATAGGCTCTTTCCAAGTTGTCAGGGCTCGGCTTGCCGGAAATTGAAGACAAAGACATGAAGTACCTGTTTTGTGCTGAGATTATCAGTGTTGCTTGTTTTTTCAAGATACGTCTAAACTCTTTCAGGAGGATAGTTGGGTTCTTGAAGAGAAATAGAGCGTGCTCGCATAGTACTAAGTCAAAGGCCTCGTCTGGATAATCTGTTTTTGTGATATCAGCCTTTTTAATGGTGATTCTGTCTTGGAGCCCTTCGGTTTTTGTTTTTTCTGCCGCTGCTTTCAGCATGCCTTCTGAATTGTCGATCAGAACGACTTTGCAGCCTGTTTGTGCCATGCGCGTTGTCCATCGGCCTGTGCCTCCTGCAGCGTCAAGAACGACTGCGCCGAGGCTTTTTGGAAGATAGGGTTCGATGTATTTCCAGGTGATTGTGTCGTAGATTCTGTAGTAGAGCATGTTGAATAGTGCGTCGTAGGTCGTTGACTTTTCATCGTAATAGTCTTCTGTTGTCACGCTGAGCCTCCAGTATTGTTGTATGTTGTTGGCGGCTGTTCTATAAATAGTGAGAATTTAGGGAGGGCTATTGTGCCTGCTTCTTCGAGCGTGACGAATTGAGTAGGTGCTGTTTTGGGATTATGATTTTCTTGATTTTTCTACGTTGCAAAGAATTTCGAAGATGACTTTTGCTGCTTGGATTGCTGAGGTTCCTTGGTCGTAGTTCGGAGCGACTTCTAGTACGTCGAAGCCGACTGTTCGTTTGTCGCAGATGGCCGCGAGTATTTCCAGTAGTGTGTGGGTTTCGAGCCCGTCTGGTTCTGGGTTTTGTGCTGCTGGGACATATGCTGGGTCGAGAATATCCATGTCTACTGAAACGTAAACGTGCCTGTAATTCGCCAGTTCCTTCTTCAGCTGGCCTGCGATTGCGGCTGCACCTTGTTTTCTGATTTCGCGGGTCGTGTAGTATTTTATGTCTGCTTTCTTGGCGTATGCGAGTTCTTCTTTGCAGACTGCTCTGGTGCCAACTTCGATTATTCGTGCGGGTTTTGCTTCTTCGTTTATTCTGCGCATGAACGTGGTGTGTGACAGTTTCAGCCCTTGAAATTCGTTTCTGAGGTCCAAATGGGCGTCAAAGCTTACGATCGCTGTTTTCTGAACCAGATTTTGGAGGCTTTTTGCTGTTCCGAGTGTTATCGTGTGTTCTCCCCCGATGGTTACGGGTGTTTTTCCTGCTTTCAGGATGTCTTTGGTGACGAGTTCGAGCATTTCAAGGGTCTTCTTTGTGTCGGTTGCTATGTGCAGATCGCCGAGGTCGTGCAGGCGGAGGTCTTCGATGTCTATGCCTGTGCGGAAACTGTAGGTTTCAATGTTTAGACTTGCTTGGCGGATGGCGTTTGGGCCGAACCTGGCGCCCGTGCGGTAGGTGCTCGTGACGTCGAAGGGCACGCCGATGATTATGTAGTCTGCTTTTTCAAACGGTTTCTGGTAGCCGCTGAAGACGTTAGATTGTGAGACGTATAATTCGTAGTGGCTCATTGTGTTTCTCCCTCGTTTCAAGCGCGTTAATTCTAAACATTAAATCTATTAATGTTACTGTTTATAACGCGCGCGGTCATAAGAGCATCAGCAATACGCTTTTCTACGTTCCGCCAGTAAAGTCTGAAGGAGATGAATACTGCTGAGCAGTAGCTAGCAATGTGGACGAGGCGAAGAAGCTGATTGAAACTGGCTTTGACTTCGTCCGCAACCACGACAAAATGATGCTGTTTGGAAAAAGGAAATAGAGTATAGCATGCAGCGGCAGCAGATACTTGTTTCATTAAACTTTAAATCCCTGGTATGCTTGATTTGTTACGCTATAACAAGGAGGAAGAATGAGGTGGGTTTCGATTTAGGAACGATAGCAATGCTTGTAGGCATAGCATTCTTAGTTGCAGTCATTGTGATTTTCGTCATTTCAAGAAGCTACACTGTCGTCAAGGCACATGAAGCTCACATTGTCGTAAGAAGGAGAGGCAGAAAAGTCTATTGTTCTAGGGAAGGACAGAGAGCTGCCTATTGGTTTGTTCCTTACATAATGCAAAGATCGATCCTGCCACTGGAGAACATTAAGCTCGTGATTCCGAATATTCCTATGAGAGACATTGACATGGCAAAGTTTGCTGGGGATGCCAGGTGTTGGTTGAACATAGAGAATCCTGACCTTGCCGCAGAGAAGCTGGGTAAGGTGGAAACTGAAGAAACAACAGGTTTTCCTGCGATACAGGCTGACGTCAAGGACCTGATTGAAGCTGTTGCCAGAAACTCTTCTATGAAGATGGATGTTGTCAACATTATGAAGGACAGAGCTAAATTCAGCCAGACAGTGAAGGACGAAGTGGCTCCAATCCTGAAGACTGAATGGGGAATCAAGATTGCAGGTCTGGAAGTAATCTACTTCAGAGACATTGAAGGCTACACCGTTATCAAGGACATTGAGGCTAGACAAGCAAAACTGATCGAGACGGAGACGAGGAAGCAGTTGGCAGACTATGAGAAGAACGCAGCCATAGTTGAGGCAATCACTAATCAGGAAAAAGAGACACAGAGGGCTCAGGCAGAAGAGGCGTACAGGATCAGGCAGATTCAGAAGGATCAGGCTATTGGGCAAAGCGATCAGGAGAAGCAGCAAAACATTGCTTTGGCTACTCAAGAGGCAAACAAACAGACTGTTGAGGCTAACAGAGTATTAACTGTAGGCACGGCTGAGATTGAGAAGCAGGCTGTAATAGTCAAGGCAGAAGGTGACGCTCAATCCAACATAAGAAGAGGAGAAGGAACAGCTCAGGTCACAAAGCTGACAGGTTTTGCAGAAGCAGATGTCAATAAACAGAAACTCTTTGCAGAAGCAGAAGGAACTGAAAAGAAAGCACTGGCCCTCAAACAATACAACGAAGCAGGTTTATCCTTGGAAATCATCAGAGCAAACCTAGCTATCAAGCAGGCACAGTTTGCTGCACTTGGCGAAGGTCTGAAAGTTGCAAAGATCAATTTGGTCACAAGCGGAGAGAGCAGTATCCTTGGCATTCCCGTGAGTGCAGAGATGGGAGCAGACCTTGGAGCCATGCTCATTGCATTGCAAAATCAGGGAATAGACATCAGCGACCTTCTAAGAAAACTGCCAATATCTGAAACAGCCAAACTGGCCATAGCCGCAAAAGCAGGAATCAGCATTGCTAAGGAAGGAACAAAGGAAGCAACCAGAGAGTCCCAACCCAGAGGCAAGAAGGGATCTGAATGACTCAAATAGAACTTGATAAGCTCAGTCCTAGGGCCAAAGACCTGTTGGAGATCTTTGCAAAGACAAGTGGAGTAGAAGACCTTGCAACAGTAGTCCAGGATGAAACCTTCTCAATCTTTGAGCTCATGAAACTGATAGACACTACGAGAGACCCGAAGATCTATCCACAGGATGCAGTGCTTGTCTTCAACACAGTGAAAGCAGTGCTTGCTAAGTTTAGTAGATTTGGGCAACCTACAAAGATAGCGGATCAAGAACCCAAATAGCCTCTCCCTCTTTTTGTATGGAATTCGCTCACAAACGACCAATCAGCGCGAGGTCATAAGAGCATCAATAGCATGTTGATCTACGCGCAACTGATACCCTTGAACGTGCGGATCGAAATCGTTATCGGCTTCATAGTCGTTTATCTGAATAGTCTCCAGCTTGGAAATCTAACATCTTCCAGCTGCATGCGCGCTTGGCGAGGATGACTGATTTGACGGGTGTAGCTCACACTACAGGAAAACAAAGAATTCCCGAAACGCGACTCAGTGAGGTTCTAGGGCAATGAAGAATGAGGGGCGACTTCATACAGCGATGGCAAGTTCGTCCAATCTTTGGACAAGACTCCTCTATTACATGTCATCCATCATGCATGTTCTATTGACGGTGTTCTTCGGATACTTAGTTTCGGCAAAACCGACGATGAACCCTCTGGTATTCGTGTTTGCTGGGGCTTCGAAACTTTTTGCAGTATTGTTCGCAGAAGGTAGAAATGCTTCAAAGAAAATGAGAATCTACTCAACGATAGCTTTAGCCTCGTCGATTCCTCTTCTCATAGGACTTTCATCTTCTGTAATAATTACAGGAGTCTTGATCCTTATGCTTTACTCCCTCTATCCTCTCTGTAACGGAAGAGCTCCCTTTGACGTCATGCATCATGCACTGAGATATGTCTTCATTTTCATCCTAGGGTATGGTTCACTAGCATTCTACAGTGGAACGGCGCTGTTGGCCCTATTGGCCATAGCTCTCTTCTCTGTAGTAGGAGAACTTCTTGCTGGCTTAGGAAAGCGCAGAGAGTTCAGCAAAAGCGCCGCTTCATTACTGGGAATCAAGAGATCATTGATTACGGTCATTTCCTTGATTTTTATTGCGTCATTCATGGTCTCATTCGTCTTGAATAACATGTTTGAGTTCCCAATTCAGATCAATGAAACGTTCATTCCTTTCTATATAGTACCTGCGTTGATACTGGATCTCTTCCTAACGAAGCCCTTGATGAAGGCGCTGAATGAAAAACATGTAGAT
>CAYPRE010000032.1:0-9833 GCA_964413045.1 uncultured Candidatus Bathyarchaeia archaeon | reverse complement strand
GCGTGCTATTCTAAGCTTTAAACCATTTGAAGATGACATACTTCGCTTTACCATGCTCCGAGTCTGGCACCGCTATTATGAACCTTTTTCGAACCGTTGTGGCAAGTCTTCCAGCTTTCACGATCTCAGTAGCCGTCAAGCTTGATTCGGCTGGTTTGACTGAAACCATGTAAGGCGCATGCTCCATACCGGGGCCGTATTTGTAGACTGCAAAATCGCATCCGAATTTTATGCCAGGAGTCACGACGAGGTCATTTTCCCGCAGGTCTCGGTAGACCGTATACTTCTCGTCGAATTCCTCGTATAATTTCTCAGCCATTTGACGCAGCTTTCTGACTCCGATTTTCTTCTTCTTGACGCCCTCGTAAACGTTCACCAACCCTTCTTCCAGAAGATACAATCCTTCCATCAGATCTAATATTAGGGGTGCATTGAACTGGGGAATCTTGGGTTTGGCGATGCCTAAAGGTTTTCCGTAGAAGCCATTTCTGTAGAGTTCTGACCCTTCTTCTGTGTTCCACACGACAAGAAAGTTTTCGATGAATTCTACGCCGACCTTTCTCTTGGGCATCTGGTTCTTTCGCCTTTTACATCATGAACGATAATATTCGCACGGCGTCAGCTGCATCTTCAGCTTTGTCAGCAGAGTCCTCCAGCAGTTGCAGAACGTCTCTGAGGAGTATCAGTGCTGGAAAATCCATCTTGCTGCTCAATAACTTTATCTCCAATTGGCGATAGATTGCATCAACGTTGCGTTCAGCAAGCTCAACGTCCTTGGCTCTTTCCATCGTTTTTGCCGAGCCATAGTTGAGCACCATTACTGTTTCCCTGAGCTTCAGCACCGTGTCAAATGCGGCTTCTGAAAGTTTCAACAGATCTTTCTTTATGTCGTTGGGCACGTTCCAACTGTGCTCAAGTATTTCTACCAGCCGAAAAGCGATGCCTTCGGAAAAATCGGCAATTTCACTTGTCAGGTTTGTGAACCTTAGGAAGTCTTCTCTGCTGAGCAGGATAGCACCTATCTCTGCGAGTTCCACCGAGACTAGTCGTCTGGCTGTGTCAACCTCGTCTTCGCCGCCACGAATTTCGTTGAAAAGCTGTCTCGCTCGGCTCTTGTCGTTCTTGCTAAAACAATCGACGATCTGTGGAATTTTCCTAGTCAAGTCTAGGACTTTCCTAAGATGGTCTTGACAAACGTTCAATGCCCTTCGTTTCACGCGTTCTTCAGTTTCAGCTGGAAGCACCAATTCTTTCCCATCCGCAGAACAGAATACTCCTTCTCAGCAGTACATGTGCTGTAGCATTAAAAAACCTAGCGAAACCGAAAAGCCTAGATGGCCTTGCCTAACTCTTCAAAATCGATTTTTCCGTGGAAATACTTGTATAATCGCTCTCGCATTTCTTCAACAGAGCATCTGACTTGTTTCCATGAATCGCGGTCACGTATAGTCACTGTGTCGTCTTTGAGCGTGTCGTAATCCACAGTCACGCCCAATTGTACTCCCACTTCATCTGCTCGTGCATATCTCCTGCCAATAGACCCTGCTTCATCATATTCGGCAAGAAAACCATCGTCAGCTAGCATTCTATGTATGTCTCGAGCCTTCTCTCTAAGACCATCTTTACCCATGAGAGGATAAATTCCAATCTGCACGGGCGAAATGTCCCGCGGAAAACTCAACACAGCCCTGTCTTCCTTGACACAATAGGCATACTCAAGGGCTACGTAAAGAAGACGATCAGAACCGAAACTGGGTTCAACAACATGCGGAATGAAATGTCTACCACTTTCCACTTTCTTCTGGCTGGAGATCTCCACGTGTTCAGGAAGGATTTTGTGTCCTGCGAGAATACAGAAACCGTCTTTCGCAAACGCTGCCCTCAGTTCCTTAGGGTCAGTTTTCGACAACATGTCTGCAACTTTTGCGGCCTCTCCCTTGAACATCGGTCCAAGCTTGGCCATTGCAGGTTTTATGGTTAACTGTTCTTTCTCGATTGGCTTCTCGTATTCTTTGAAAACCCCCATATCTGCACCGCTGGCCTTCATATGACTCTTCAAATCATAGTCGGACCTGTAGGCATGGCCAGAAACTTCGACCCATCCCCAGCGTTCAACGTACACTTCCTGGTCGAAGCTTTGAGCAGAGTAGTGGGCTCTTTCCCAAGGAAGTTTTTCGATGAAGCGTTGCTTCTCAGATGGAATGCCCAGATCAATCAATAGTCTCTTGGCTAAAGCCATGAAAGCTATCTGCCATTCGGACTTTACTATCCCTCTCTTGAGTGCTTCTTTAACCGTTGTCTCGACAATCTCTTCTGAGCCTTTCAACTTGTTCTCCGCAAGCAGAAACCTCAACGTCTCATGCTCGACCTCACTGAGCAGCCAGCAGTTTGGTTCTTCTGGGTCAAAAAAGAATTCTACATCCGCAATCGTGAATTCTCTCAGTCTGATCAGCCCCTGCCTGGGCGAGATTTCGTTCCTTAACGCATGGCCAATCTGCATGGCGCCGAACGGGAGTTTCTCACGGGCTAGGTCATGAAGACGGTTGAACTCTACGAATATTCCTTGAGCCGCTTCTGGTCTTCCATAACCCACGGCATCCGAATACGGCCCTATCGTTGTTTGAAACATCGTCAGAAAACGCTTGGGTTCACCGAACTCGCCCTCGCATTCTGGGCACCGTATCTTATGCTTGTCTATAGCTTCCTTAAGTTGTTCCAGACTGAGTTTCTCCACCTCTGCTTCACTCATTTTTGCAGATTCTCGTAGAAGATGGTCTGCGCGGAACCGCTTCTTGCACTTCAAGCATTCAACCATGGGTTCTTTGAAACTTGTGACGTGACCCGACGCCTCAAAGACTTCCGCAGGAGCAATAATTGGCGATTCAATCTCAATTACTCCCAGCTTGTTTACGAAAAGCTCTCGGAGTTTCTTCTCGATGTTCTGCTTCAAACGGGTACCCAGAGCACCATAAGTCACAAAACCACTCACTCCTCCATAGATCTCGTATGATTGCCAGAAGAACCCGCGTCGACGTGCCAACTCGTTGATGATCGCAAACTTGTCAGATGCGACGTTTTCCCTTGCCATCTTGCTCAGCCTCGTCTAGATAAAACATCTCAAAGACATTAATCTTACTAGAACGTTCAGCGGAAGAGATAAGCAGAAAACTGCTCCCCTGATGGTCTCCGTTTCTCAGAAAGCAGGGCGGAGCATTTTTTAAGGAACCGTCCAAATATGATTTGCCGAACAGGTGTCATCTTTGCCAAAAATCAAAGTTGCCATAGTTGGCGTTGGAAACTGCGCTTCAGCTCTAGTCCAAGGTTTACAGTATTACAGCAACCGTGAAGAAAGAGAATTAGTAGGCCTGCGCAACAATGTCCTAGGAGGTTACCGTGCCGAAGACATAGGAATAGTTGCGGCTTTTGACATAGATGAGCGCAAAGTCGGCAAGGACCTTTCTGAGGCTATTCTCTCTCAGCCTAACAACACTCCCAAACTAGCAGACGTTCCGCTTTCTAACGTGGCAGTGCACAAAGGCCCTGTCCTAGACGGAGTGGGCGAATACACAAAAGACGTTATTCGAATAAGCAACCATCCTGAGGCAAATGTTGCCATGGTTCTGAAGGAAAGCGACGCAGAGATACTCATTAACCTACTTCCAAGCGGAGCGACGAAAGCCTCGCAATACTACGCCGAGCAAGCTCTCATTTCAGGCTGTGCCTACGTGAACGCAACGCCTAATTTTATCGCCAGCGATTCCACATGGATGAATCGTTTCGAAACAGCAGAATTGCCACTCGTAGGCGACGACCTGATCGACCAAGTTGGCTCCACTACCCTGCACAAGACGCTGTTGCAGTTGTTATCGATGAACGGAGTGCACATCATCGAAACATACCAGCTTGACGTTGGCGGAGGCACAGAATCCCTAGACACACTAGGTCGCACAAAAGACCTCAAACGGACAGTCAAAACAAAATCCATTGAGGCCGCATTGCCATATGAAGCAGCCGTCGTCGCAGGCTCCACAGACTACGTGGATTTTCTTCAGAACAGACGCGACAGCTACTTCTGGATCAAAGGAGTACACTTCTGCAACGTACCCATGCAGATAGACCTGAAACTATCAACAACCGATGCACCCAATGCAGGGTCAGTCCTCTTCGACGTAGTAAGAGCCACCAAAATAGCGCTGGAAAGAAAAGAAAAAGGAGCTCTGCTTCCCATTTGCGCATACGGTTTTAAACACCCCCCTCAACTGATGCCTCTCGAATTGGCTGAAAAAATGTTCAATGACTTCGTCAACGAAGAAGTTTGAGTCAAAGCCAACTGGCTGTTAGACTAACTTCTGCAGCTCGCGTATCGTCCTTTCTTTGATTCCGCTTCGTTTCAGCCTCTCTTTCAAGAAGGTTATCGTTTTCACAGGTGTAGGATCTATACCTCGCAGGACAGCCAGGTAAACACTTGTGAAATCTCCCGTGCAGATGACTGATGCCATCCTTGCCAAGCTGCTCTTGCCGATAGCTTGAACCTCGAACAATCTCAGCTTCTCCCGACGCATTATTTCTTTTGTAATCTCAATTCTTTGACGGATTTCAACAGGCTCATGTACGTCGCGAATGAAGATCACGGAAAACCACTTGGCGAAAGTCTTCGCTGCTTCCCAACCTACGATTTCATTGTGATTGAGCTCAGGGAAATACTCCCATTTCGCAGGGTTCTTGCTGTTCTCGTTCACCTGCGTTTTGAAACGTTGCGCGGCTGCCCTGAAAATCCCAAAACCATATATTGCAGGCACAGTTTCATAAATATTCGACGCCAACGTCTTTGAAAAGTTGCTCGCGACCTTCTTTTCAGGTAAATTCTCAGCACTAACCCGCTTCAAGGTTTTGACG
Organism: uncultured Candidatus Bathyarchaeia archaeon; assembly: GCA_964413045.1. GTDB lineage: Archaea > Thermoproteota > Bathyarchaeia > Bathyarchaeales > Bathycorpusculaceae > JBGQMW01. The sequence goes on along the minus strand of CAYPRE010000032.1, from coordinate 4,937 downwards.
GTCTCAGAGATTTCATTCTCAACCCTTGAAACCAAGCCGAGTCTCTGCAAGATCACAGGCATAGGCATAAACATGTACGGAAGAGTAGCGCGTGGAGCCATCCCTCCAGGAACGCGCAGATGTATAATCCCAAGTTTCTCTGCGAAATCTTCGAGTTTTCCGCCTGAGCTTATGCACACAATCATGCATCTTTTTCTAAGTGCGTCGAGCAGAGCGCTGAGGGTTTCCTCGGTTTCTCCTGAATAGCTTGAAACAAAAACCAGACTTTGCTCATTAGCATATGCTGGCAGTGAATATTCCCTGCAGACTTCAATCGGCACGTCTATTCTGTCCCGCGTCCAGTCCTTCAAGAGTTCTCCGCCGATGGCAGAACCACCCATCCCCGCGATTATGATCGTTTCCGGCTTCGAGAATCCGACTCTGACATGTTCGGCCAGTCTTGCAGCTTCGCCATAGTGCTTCGAGGCTTCCGTGCAGAAGGAAAGCATGTTGCTCCTATCGATTTTCTTGATTTCTTCGAGGCTGTCCAAAACTGATGGTTTTGGCATCTGCAATCGCTCCTCAAGTTTGAATCCCATATAACGCTTTTAGCTTTTAAACAGAACGTGAGATACTTGTATTGCCAGAATAGGACTTAGGGGCACACGCTTGATAAAGAGAAAGCTCTGCATAGCAGTACCCGCATCTGTTGTCTCAGACACGCCTCACCTACGGGAGAAGACGTCCAAGATAGGCCTGATTGGAAGAGCAGCAGCCATTTTCACCGTCGACGAAATCATCATCTACCCAGACAATCCGCATGCCCATCAAAAAGCAGAGTCAGATTTGATTGCCCTCCTGCTCACCTACATGGAAACCCCGCAATATCTTCGAAAAAGACTCTTCAAACTTGAACCAGAACTGCAGTATGCAGGGATACTCCCACCGTTACGCACTCCACATCACCCCCTGAACGCACGACTGAAAGGTCTGAGCGTCGGCGAGTACCGTGAAGGAGTAGTGCTATCCAGAACAGGTGACGGTGCACTCGTGGACATTGGCGTCGAAAACCCCGCCTTTCTGCAGGACAATCGAGCAGTTGAAAGAACAAGAGTTACGGCAAGAATAGTAAGAGTTGCCGAACGCGCAGAGATTGAGCAGGCCACAAGAGAAGAAGTTCCATCATATTGGGGCTACTCAGTCTCTGTCGAAAAACATTCCTTGGGCAGCATCTTGGGAAAAAGAAGCTTCGGGCTAGTGATTGCCACGTCTAAATATGGTTCACCGCTCTATGAAATAGCTGAAAAGATTGCAGCGAAGTGGGAAAAAGCTGGCTCTATCCTTGTAGCATTTGGCGCTCCAACTCAAGGCCTGACAGAAATAGCTCAGCACGAAGGAATACGCTTAGACGACATTGCGGACTTCGTGGTCAACACAATCCCAAATCAAGGCACAGAGACCGTTAGAACCGAGGAAGCAATCCTCGCATCACTGGCGACTTTGAAGGTCGTTGCCGAATTGAAGGGTTGAAATCTGTCTTTTTCCGAAGAAGCGTTACACGAAGAAGAGGTCAGAGCAGGCAGGATTTTCGTCAAACGAAATGACTCGTCATGTTCATCGACGAATTTAAAACAAGTGCTGCTCAGCCAAAAATGCGTTCAGGACCTGCTTTTGGAAGGTAAAGAAATAAATCTTCGCAGCATTATTGTGCGGCTATATGTTTAATCATCAAGCGGCGCGTTCGATACGATGAACTTTTTCACTAGAAATCTGGGTTCCAACGCGGTAAGGGCCAATAGAAGTACAATTCTCGTAGCAATCATGCTGATGACAATCGTCTTCCTTGTTTTTCCATTCATCAAGCCCGCTTACTCACTGGATGACAAGAGCACAGCCAGCGAGATTACTCTTGCAGTCAGGCCGCTTGTAACTATGAATTATTCAAGCGTTCCAGGCGAGAACCTGCATCTAAACGTCACTGCTTATAACGCAACTTCTCTGCACGGTTTCAACATGACGCTCGGATATGACGCAACGTTGGTGCAGTGTACTGAAGTCGCGCAGGGAGACCTGCTGAATTCCACTGGAAACACAACGACGCTGGTTTTCACGGTAAACAACGCCGCTGGTAACGTCTACGCTTCAGTGAATTTAACGTCTCCTTCGGCCGCGATAAACGGTAACGGAACCCTTCTCAGACTGACCTTTCGAGTAATAGGTGTGGGCGAAACGAAGCTCCGTTTTATTGACGTAAGCCTGTACGACACTAACGATTTGCTGCTGGTCTATACTTCGTATGATGGCTATTTCAACAACAAAGTCAATTTTGATTTCACGATGCCCCTGCTTCTGTTTTCTGTCACCGTGGCTTCCGTGTTTTTGAATGGAAAAGTTGAGGGTAGATTGAAAACTGTCATGGAGGAAAGGGAATTCCGTGTTCGAGACGCGGTCTTGCTCGTGGGCATGATGGCGATCATGATTAGCCTGATCGTGGTTGTCAGACAGATGAGCTTAGTTTTGATGATTCTTTTTCTGTTTTCTTATTCTATGCTACTGTTCATATTCGGGTATGTTCTTTCGGGAAACCGCTGGTATGTGGGCGCTATCGCTCCTGCAGTTTTTGTTCTGTTGTACGCATTTTTCAGGGATAGTTACATCTGGGTCTACTATTTGGGCAACATTGCTGGTGTCATTTTCGCCATACTAATTACTCTGTACTTGGCAAGCTTGTTCACGTGGAAGACCACGGCAGTTTTCGGCATATTAATCACCGCGATGGACATTGTTCTAGTGTTAATAACCGGGACGATGGTTGAGGCTGCTAACGCCGCGAGAAGCCTGAGCCTGCCCGTTTTGGTCTCAGCCCCGCTGCTGCCGATGATCATTACGGGGAACGGTCTCTTGATGATGAGTCTGGGTCTGGGCGATTTCTTCTTTGCAGGACTCTTAGCCATTCAAAGTTACAAGAAGTATGGCAGAACTTTTGCGTTGTTCTCCATCTTGGCGATCACGGTATCGTTCTTCATCTTTGAAGCTTTCATCTTGACCTCCAGTGTGCGAGCTTTTCCAGGCACTCTGATGATCATCTGCGGATGGATACCTCTCATACTCTGGAAACAACTGAGAAACAGGAAAAATAAACAACAAAGGAATATTTGACAGAAAAGGAAAGAATTTCGGGGGTCTCAGCCGAATAATGCGCCCAGACCTTCGAGTGCTGCTTCTTCTTTCTGTTTTTCGTCTTCTTTCTTCTTCTTCTCGTCTTCTTTAGGCTTTGCTTCTGCTGCTGGCGCGGTTGCTGCTGGTGCCGCTGCTGGTGCAGCCATCATAGTTGAAGCGGATTTGATTGCTTCGTCAATTTTAACTTCTGCCAAGGAGGCTACTAACGCTTTGACTCTTATCGCATCGACGTTTGCACCTGCTGCTGTCATGACCTGCGTAAGGTTTGCTTCATTGATTTCCTTGCCAGCTTTATGAAGAAGCATTGCAGCGTAAATGTATTCCATGCTTTTTCACCTCTCAAATCAACTATTTTAACTTTTTTCGGTCGGCACGGTCTTTTCCTCTAAGGTGGGCAATCTACTACTTAAACTTAACATTTCGGCATGTGCTTTCCTTACCAGATCTTCGATAGTCTCTTTCGTGGGTATTGCTGCGCTCATCGAGAGAGCATACGCTTCTCTGTGAGCAACTTGTACCAGAGTGGGTGTACTTTCAGTAGTCGGATAGGCGATGCTTAGGGACAAAGCGAAAGAGTCTGTATAAGCTCTTACGACGGTCTGTTTGGTGCCTTCTATGTCTATCTTGAGTTGTTCTTGAGTTATCACAAGGCCTTCATCAAAGGCATAGCTCATTGCCAGACCTGATTCTACAGGTTTTATTCCCAGCTTGGATAGAACACTGGCGAGTCTCTCAGCGATTGCTTCGCCTTTCTTGACGACCAAAGTGTCTTTGCTTATCCAAACGCTCCCAGACTCGATCCTTGTCGGCAACCCTGCAGCGTTCAGTTGGCTGATTACTGGGCCTGGAGGTTGTCCAGTGTTGCCGGCGGGGACTACAACGTCGAACGCGGCAATATCGCCCGATTTGGCGGTGGTCTTAACTTTGCCCTTTTCCAAGGCCAGGGCAAGCTTGAACGGGTTCAGGTCTGTAAATATGTAGATGTTGGACCCTTGGAGGTGTTCTTCGAGTATCTTCAGGTCCTGTTTATCTTTGCATTTTTCTATGGCCATCTTCATCAGGGTGTTTTTTATCACTCTCATGAAAACTTTGTCGGCCAGATTCTTCTTGAATTCTTGAAGTTGAGCTGCTCTGACCTTCTTCAGGCTGGCAATTGCCAAGACTTTGTGTTCGTTGATCAGCTGTGCTATTTCGTCCACTTCTTTGATTTTCTCTTGCAGAATCTGTTGAGATGGCATCAGGTTTTCCTCTTTGTTATGGTTTAATTTTCACAGGGGTGCCCATAGCTGTTTTTATGTAGGCAAATCTGATGTTTTTCGTTCCTTTTTTAAGTTTTCCTTCAAGAAGTCTGAAGACGGCCTGAATATTCTCGGCTATCTCTTCGTCCTTCATGTTCTCCATTGCGACACGATTTTGGATTGTCGGCTGGTTACGCAGTCTCAGAATAATGGTCTTGCGATGTTTCAACATCAAGTTTGAAATATCCACTGTGGGTGGAACAGGTATTGGCATTTTTCCCCTTGGACCCAGAACAGGACCTAAGATCTTGCCCACCATAGGCATTAAGGGGGCTTCAGCGATAAAGACGTCGTACCCGTTGGCGAGCTTTCGCATCTCCTGTTTCTTGCCTCCAAGCGCTTCAAGCTCGCTCCTCTCGATTACTCTGTCCGCCTTTGCATTTCTTGATTTCATTGCCAACTCGCCCGAAGCAATGACACATATTTTGTTAGGCTTCTCGAGGGCATGTGGCAACTCAAGGACTTCCTGTATCTTGCCTT
>CAYPRE010000031.1:1103-10051 GCA_964413045.1 uncultured Candidatus Bathyarchaeia archaeon | reverse complement strand
GCGAAAGCCCTTATCGAAAGCTCAACGGCTGACCTTGCGTCTGTTCCGACTGGTCCGCCAGAGGAGGCAAGATACGTGTCTTCGTACTTGGTGAAGAGTATGCCTCCGCTTTCGACTTTGGTGCCTGCTTCTTTCTCTGCTGCGCTTATCGCTTCCAGAACGTATTCTGAAGGTTTCTCCAGGTCTGCAAGCTTCCTGTCAGCCTTGCTTTTTGCGTAGCGGAATTTGCCCTTTGCAAAGCCGCCGAAACTCGGGTTTTCCTTGGACACTCTTGCCAGTTTCAGCAGGTTCTTGAGACTAGGGTCTACTTCTTGGAAGTTGCGTATTTGCGTGGCAACGACTCTTTTCTTCCATGCCAGAACGACGTCGGTAACGTAGTCGTTCCAGGCGACGGTGATGTCGACTTGGTTGTTGCTGAAGCGCACTTGCCTGTATTTGCCCAGTGTGGTTTTAGCGACGACCTCTTCGGCGCCGAGCTTCTTGGCCTTCGCGACTATTTCTTCGGTCCTGTTCAGCGCATCTTTCATTTCACGTACACTCCCCTAAGCCTGATGCATGGACCACCCGTGTACACTGGAACGCCTTGCATCGGGTCGCCCTTTCCGCATGTGGCCGCGTCAAACTCCACTTTCTTCGAAACCGCGTCAACGGCCGTCCAGAACTTGAGCGTAGTAGTCTCTATCACGGGCCGAGCAACCGACCCCTTCTCTTCCCACGTATCGTTGGTTAAACCTCTTGTCGTCGATATTCCATTCGGTGAAAGATTTCATGTAGACTCCGTGAGTGACATCTTCTATCAGTTCCTCTTCTGACAACTCGCCTGGCAAGACGAAAGTGTTGGCCATGCGCACGATGGCTTCTCGGTCGTAGTTGACGCTTCTGCTGGAGCCGTTGCTCTTCGTGTTAAGCTTGGCGGCAGATTCCCTGTTGTGCAAGAACTCGTTTATGATTCCTTTCTTGTACAGGTGCCTGCGTCGGGCTTTCACGCCTTCGTCATCGTACCTGTAATAACCGTAACTGTGCTCCACCGTGGGGTCGTCCACGACGGTCACTGCTTCGCTTCCGATCTTCTTACCGACCCAGTAGGGACCTCCCTTGTAGATGAATGACCTGCCGGCTTGACTCATCTCTCGGCCGAGGATCCTGTCAGCTTCCATGGGGTGACCGCAGGATTCATGTGCGGCTATTCCTGTGACTTCGGAGCCGCAGATGAGGTCCATGTCTCCCGGCTTGACTACTTTGGCCTTCGTGATGACGGCTTTCAGCACTTTGGCGTCGTGAACCATACGTGCAGGGACGTCCCACCCGTTGAAGGCTTCCCATCCTCCGCTGTAACCAAACTGTTCATAAGCCTGCTCGGTCTTGCCCTGCTCAGCCACGGTGATGAAGAAGTAGGCACCTATCTTGGGAACGAAGGATGAAATCCTCGAACCCTCCGAATTAACAAAATATTTCGTGGCCAAGTCTACACTGCACTGAGCCATGGTCGCGGCGACTTTGACTCCGCACGTGGCCAGAGTCTTGTGAATGTCCACGAAAACTGAGATTCTGTCTTCGGGCGGGACATTCTGGACTTTTTTCTTCTGTTCAACAGCCCATTCTGTTTTGACGCCTTTTTCTTCTGCGAACACCAGCTTTTCTTTTCGGTCCGCAGACTTGGCGTACTTGAACGCGAGGTTGACTATTTCTCGTGCTTCTTCTTTTGACCATTTGTTCGTCGAGGCAAACCCGATTCCGCCATCAGCTAAGATGCGTACGCCGAAACCTGTGTCAACTGATGACACATAAGCTTCCAGGACACCGTTTCTTAGAAGAAGCCGGTCCTGCTGCTGATTGTGCGCTCTGACTTCGACATACTCTGTTTTCTTGGCCATCGCATAGTCAAGAGCGTAGTCTACAATCTCCTTGTCCATTCTGTTCGACCTTGAAGGCAATCTCTACCTGTGAAAAGCATAAAAGCCTTCTATGTAGGCGAAGCTTGCCGTGTTATGCTTAGTTCTTTGTTGCCCGTTCTAACGCGTTTATGACGTTCTGTTTGCCCATGGCAAGTATGTAGGGGCCCAGTCTCGGTCCTTGGGGTGCGCCCAAGAGGATCGTGTAAACGATTTTGAAGAGTCTAGCCGGTTGCAGGTTGCGTTTCTTGGCAGTGTTGAACACGGCGTTCTGTATCTTGTCCGCTTCGTTCTCGACCTTTAGTGTTTCGATGAGTTCGGCCACTGCTTGTTTCTCTTCGTCAACGAGCGTTACAGCGGTTTCTTTTATCTCTTCGAAGTCTCTTATCCAGTTGAACGCGTATTCCACTCTTTTTTTCAGTGACTCGTCGAAGGTTTGGCCCTGTTTCAAGTAGCCGCTGTTCTGAAGCTTCTCTGCTATGTATTGTTCTTCGCAGCCTTTAGGCGCGACTTTTGCCAAGAATGCAAGCAGGTTGTAGGGCACGTGGACGCTGAGTTTTGTGGGAACTTTCATCGCGTAGCAGTAACTGTACAAGCCTCGAAGTTTTGCTTGTTCTCGTTCATTCTTTGCTTGCACTTTTCCAAAGTATGCGTCTTCGAGCCTGTCGAGTTCGTCCATGTAGATTGGAATGTCCATGACGTCGAGAGCGCGGGTGCCCACGAACCTTTTCAGCATCAGCAGCATGAGCGATTGGGGAGAACCATAGGTGAACCAGGTTTGCGGGGTAAAAACGTTGCCAGCGCTCTTCGAAAGCCGTTTGCCGCTCTTGTCGAGGAACAGCTCGTACTTGGCGTGAACGGGAGGCTCCCAATTGAGTATCTCTCGACATATACGGTCATTCACACGCACGGAATCGGCTACTTCTTTGCCAAAAGCTTCGAAACGTATGTCCAAAGCTTTCCAGCGCACGGCAAACTCGCCCTTCCAACTCAGTTTTCCCAAGCCCTTTCTGTAGTCGACTTCGCCTTGGTGACCGCAGCCTTCAAGCCAGCGGCCTTTGACTTCCATACCCTCACATCTGTAAAGAACCATATTCTCTTTTGGCAAGAATTCATAGGCCTTCGTCGTGTAGATTCGACCACATTTTTCGCAAACGGCAAAGTAGGGTAAAGCTTCTAGAAACTTTTCCTGCCCGACTTCTTCCTTAACGATTTCACCGATTCTCTTGGCGTTTATCAGGATAGTTTTGATTTCTTCATTGAACAGACCCGTGCGGTACACTTCTGCGCCCGAAATGAACTTGTACTGCAGACCGCACTTGTCTAGGGCGTCTTTGAGCAGCAATGTCATGTGTTCGCCGTAGCTTTTGTGGCACCCGAAAAGGTCAGGAATGTCTGTGACGGGTTGGCCTAAGTGTTTTTCCAAAGAAGCAGGCAGTCCAGCAGGAACTTTTCGTAAGCCGTCTTTGTCGTCGGCGAACGCGATGAGTTCAGAGTTGACGTCTTGTTCCTTCAACGCCAAAGTCACAGCGTAGGACCTTGCGGCGTCGCTCAGGTTGCCTATGTGGGGGAAGCCTGAGGCGGCTATGCCCATTTCAGTTCTGACCGTGTTTAGGCTTCTGTTGAGTTTCTGTTCTCGGGCGACTATTTTTTCGGCCATCTTGTCGTACCATGTCCCGTGGCCGATTATTTCCTCGCTCATCCAGGGTCTCTTCTTGCTTAGCATAGACCGTATGCGAATAAAAATGTTGCAGAAAACTTGGTAAACGGTTTCTTCCGCGTTAGGATGTAGAAAATGGGGAAAGGGTGATTATTTGATTTTGGCTCCGCAGTTGGGGCAGAATTTTGTTCCTGCTGGGACTTCGGTTTGGCATTTTGGACATTTAACGGTGGCTTGCAGTGGGGTTCCGCAGTTCGCGCAGAATTTGGTGCCTGCCGTGTTTGATGTTCCGCATTTGGGACAGTTTATCATTCCCTGCGCAGTTGGCTGCATTGGTCCACCGCAGTTGTTGCAGAACTTTGCGGTTTGTGGGTTTTGATAGCCGCATTTGGGACATATAACCATCGGCTGTGCTTGGGCTTGTGGCTGCTGCTGGAACATCTGTGGAAGTATGACTGCTCCTGCTCCGATGGCGGCTCCTCCTCCTTGGCTCTTGGAGAGGTTTTCGGTTGATTTTTGAACTGTTTCCATTCTTAGGACTTCTGATGCGCCCACGCCGGTTTTTATGTAGAAGAGTCTGTCTCTCCATTCTGGTGTGGTGTCGAGTCCTTCGAATTTTACTTCGATGAGTTCTAGTCCGATTCTGTGGAATGCGTCGAAGAGTACATTCTTTGAGAGTAGGCTTGTTTCGTCCAGTTTGCCGTACACGTCTTGGAGTGAGTATTGGCTGAGTGTGTCAATCAATCTTTCGTTGAAGTAGCCCCTGAGGAAGTTTTGCAGACCGTCTGTCGTGTAAGCGCCTTGTCCTCCCACGACTTCGTTGACGAAGAGGTTAGGTTCTTCCACTCTGAACCAGAAGCCTCCGAAGAATTTGAGGGGTGCGAGTTCTTTAGTCTGTCCTTGGGCTCCGAATTTTCCTTGGAACTGCTTAAGCGAGACGAACACTAGCATGGACCTGAAGGGCACTTTGTCGAACCCTGCGATTTTCGAGAATATCTTTGTAAGCAATGGCACGTTTGCGGTTGAAATCACGTGGCGTCCTGCCCTGAACACGTCGTATGCTTTCCCGTCTCTGAAGAAGACGGCAGCTTCATACTCGTGAACGACGAGGTTGTCTCCCCATGCGATCTCCTCGTTTGGGTATTTCCAGACCATGTCTTCTTCTCGTGCTCCGACCCATTCAATGACTTTTGGCATTCACTTTCACCTCCTTCTGACTACTCCTTCCGAAAGCCGCTGTTCAATGATAATGCTTCCGTTCTGGATTTTGTTTGGCAGTTGTAGGTGATGGTCATCCTGCTAATCCTCGCAGAATCTCTGACCTTTGGTCGATGAGACCGTCAAGTTCCTCGACTTTAGAGATGAGGTTGTCCATGGCTGTTCCCCAATCCGTGTTTTCAGGCTGCATTTTGTTCACGTTTTCGCAGTCGGTCTTTATCGAATCAGCTTTTTCTATGAGACTCAGGTCGTGTTGTGTGACGGCGTCAAGCTTGTCTTCTTTCACCTTAACTGTGTCGAACATTCCCGCGTAACCCGCGACGGCTCGGTCTATGCGTTGAGTTACTCTGTCAAGGCGAGAAGTGAGTGCGTCAAATCTGTATGCGTCTTCGCCTGAAAGTTTCTGCACGACTGTAGGGTTTGCGAAGTTTCGTCTGACCGTGTTCTTCGCGGCTTTAAGCCTGTTCACAGCATCGGTTCTTACGAGTCGGTCGCTTTCGCGTCTCAGTTCTTTTTCTTTGTATCCTCGGTACCCTGGAATGTATCCTGCTATCCTTTCAAGGAGAGATCTTTCTCCACGAACTTTTCCCAAATAGTCTTTTCCACTCATTTCTTACTCCTCCAATATCCGACGAGTCCTATGATGACGAGAACTATCAGCAGTACACCTATGACAAGGAAGATTGACATCCGGTCGTAGAACCCCGACACTACAGTGACAGCAAGCATGATTGTGCCCCAGACTAAATAGTAGGTTGAGTCTGTGGCGATTGCAAGCGAGTAGACAACGGTGTAGACGCCAAGCGGACCGAACAGCCAAGCTAGAATGTGGTACGGGTTAAAGCTCATAATACCCGTTCCGTAGACTATGGCCGCTACGCCCATGGAAGCGACTACCACGGCAAGAGCCCCAACGCCAAAACCTAGGGTTTTACGTTCAATTGTCATGTTAGTCCTCGCATTCATTGCATTATTATGCGGTTGCTTTTAAAGTTTGATCAGAGTATTCCGAAGCCCGTTGATGGTATGTCTCCTTTGATTGCGGTTCCAGTTGCGCCGTCAATGATGAGGCTGTAGGTCTTTCCCTTGTACTCGTATTTTGTGAACCAGATGGGCGCGTGCAGGTAAACGGTTTCTTCAATTTTTATTTCTGTCTTGAAGTCGACGACCTTGTCTATTTCTTGCTGCGCCAAGAAACGGTGGTTTTCGTCGATTTCCTGTCTCGCCTGTTCTTCTGCTTCCATCTTGTCGATTTCGCTGTTGAGAACATGCGCGAAAGCTTCAACCTTCCTGAAATCGAAGGGGATCTTGCCTTCCAAGGGCACGTTGTATTCTCTTGTCGGAAACTCGGAGGCTTTCCTGGCAAGGACAAGCCATTCGTATTCTTTCGCAATTTTTCCTTCTTTGACAACGGCGGGGGTTATGCGTTCAAACACGCCCTTGTAAGTGCTTGTTGCTTCAACTGACACGACCCAGAACGGCAGGTAGGTCAGGTCCTTCTCCATCAACTTGGCTTTCTTGGCTAGATCACCGGGTTTCAGGAAGCCTCCTCGCATCCAGTTTCTTATGGGTTCCTCGATTTGTGTTTGGTCGTACTTGTTGAGCAATATTGAATGTTCGTAAGTGAATGTTTGTCCAGTTTCTATGACGATGGTGAAACCGCAGTATTTACATGTGGCCAGTATCTCGCCTGGTTGGAAGGCGATTGGGGCCCCGCAGTGTGAACATTTTATTTCGTCTACTATGGACATTCGCGTTAGGCCTTCTTTTCTCTCTTGGTTATTTCCCGTGACACGATCACGCCCGAGGCTGAAGCTTGGATTAAGCCTCTTGTCACGCCTGCACCGTCGCCGATCGTGAAAAGATTATGGATACGCGTTTCCAGACTGTTGCTCAGTTGAAGCCTTGAGGAGGAGAATTTCACTTCGATGCCGTAGAGCAGGGTGTCTCTTGAATTGATACCTGGATTGAGCTTGTCGAGGGCCTGGAGCATTTCGCGGATGTCTGCAAGGTACCTGTAAGGAAGTACGAAGCTCAAGTCGCCCGGCGTCGCGTTCTTCAAAGTCGGAGTCACAACGCTTCTCGCCATTCTTTCGGGCGTTGACCTTCTTCCTGATTCCAAGTCGCCCAAACGTTGCACGATGACGCCGCCACTCAGCAAGTTTCCAAGCCTAGCAACGTATTTTCCGTAGGCGATAGGCTCCTTGAAAGGCTCAGTGAAGGATGTGCTCACAAGAATGGCAAAGTTTGTGTTCTCCGTCTTCTTCTCAGCGTAGCTCTGGCCATTAACAGTCAACACTCCATCATACGATTCAGTAATAACCTGCCCGTGTGGAGCTACGCAGAACGTGCGAACCATGTCATCGAACGATTTTGAGTAGTAGATAAGTTTGGGCTCGTAGAGGACGCTCGTCAACTCTTCCATGACTGAAGCCAAGACTTCGACTCTTATGCCCACGTCAACAGGGTTGTTCAATGTCTTCAAACCCAAGGCTTGGGCTTCTGCTTGAAGCCATTCAGCGCCGCTTCTGCCTGGGGCAACGATGACGTATTTGCCGAGAATTTTTTCGCCGTCAACAGTTTCGACGCCTTCGATAACGTTGTTCTTGACTATTAGTCCTTTCACGTCGGTTCTTGGTTTGAAGTCGACTTTGCCGTTGAGTTCCTGTCTCATTTTGCGCAGAGTTTCTGCGCATCTTTCCGTGCCCATGTGGCGGATTCGTTGTCTGATAAGTTTCAAGCCTGCCAAAGACGCTTTACGTTCAATCTCGTCTGTTCTCTCATCTTCTGCTCCGTAAGTGTGCTGAGTGGCTCCGAACTTCAGGTATATGCCGTCTGAGTATTTGATGAGCTCTTCAAGCTCATTGTTGGACACGTATTGGTTCAGCCAGCCGCCCACCTCAGTTGAGAGAGTGAGTTTTCCGTCACTGAAGGCTCCAGCTCCTCCCCAGCCTGACAGCACTGTGCAGGGGTCGCAGTTGACGCATTCGAACCCTCGGTTTGCTGGACACTTGCGCTGGTTGATGTCTTGTCCTCGGTCCAGCATGAGAACTTTCAAGTTGTTCTTTTCTGTAAGCTCTAGAGCTGAGAAGATGCCTGCCGGCCCAGCTCCTACAATTATTACATCATATTTCAAAGGGCTTCTCCCCTGAAAACCCATCCTTAGATGTAGTAACTAGCATATATTCCTAGCGAGAAGGAATTAGACTAAGAAAAGCCGCGGACTATTTCCTCATGTCGGCACGACGCAGATGAACCTGACCAGTTTTTTGCCGTTGTTCTTGAACTGGTGTTTCTCGTTGGGAGCAACGAAGATAACGTCGCCGGGCTTGAACTTCCTCTCTCCGTCTTTGCTGACGACGGCGCCTTCGCCTTCCAGGATAAAGACTTCATGCTCCCAGTCATGGACGTGAAAAGGACTGCTGCCGCCTGGCTCCATCTCGAAGACGCGCATGGCGAAATTTGGGGCACCCATGTCTTTGTTTATGACCCATCTTACCTTCAGCTTCTTGGCTCCGTCATCTGCCTCTTTGGCTTCTACGTCGGTGTAGTGAAAAACCTTCATATGCGTCACTTCTAAAAGGAGCTGTCGTTTGCTTAGTCTTTTATGGCCTCAAGCAGGCTCATTACGTTCCACAATTTTACTCGCGTATACGGTGGCATGTTCGGGTCTTGCAGAATGTCGTCAAGAAGCGATATTGCGTTCGACGCTCTTACGGCTGGGGTGAACTCGGGGTTTTGCAACGCACTCATTGAGTCTTTTGCTGCTCGTCTAATGTTTCTGGGTGTTGTGTTATCTTCAGAGACTAGTCCAAGCACTTCCATTGCTTGTTTGATTCGTCCTTCATATTCTTCAGCTTTCTTTTTTCTAACCATTCTGTCACCACGCACAACTTGGAGATAACTTTGTTATATAGGCTCTGTTACCTATTTACTTTGAGGTTTTAAAACTTGTCGCGAAAGCCAGAGGACGACCAATACATGAAACGCATGGCGGACCTTCTGCTGCATGGCGCAACATTGACAGACTTGGCTTGCCCCGCATGCTCAGCGCCTTTGTTCAGGCTGAAGAACGGGGATCTTTGGTGTGGTAGATGCGAAAAGAAAGTAGTGATCGTTAAAGAGGGTGAAGAACCACCTAAAGTCACCAATTCAACGGCGTTTGACAGCCTTGAAGG
>CAYPRE010000031.1:0-1093 GCA_964413045.1 uncultured Candidatus Bathyarchaeia archaeon | reverse complement strand
ACGCTGCTCGCGAAAGTGAGGGAAATCCAAGACAGAATGCAACACGAAAACAACGTGGAAGAACTGCAGAAGCTGACCAACGTGCTATCGGGACTGCTGGAAAACCTGGAAAAAACGAAGAAAGCCAAAAAGGCCTAGACGGAATCCCAGATGCTTGGATACTATGAGGCATTCCCTCAACGTGTGCACAAGATAATGCATTTTGCGACGTCTGTCTCCAGCAAGAAGGTGCAAGAGACCCTACTGCAATTGCTGTTCAGATTGAACAAGGAGACAGTCAGACTCGAAGATTTCGGCAGCCCCTCAATGAAGAATTGTGTGGCCGTCTTCGAGCTTGGAGTAGCGGAAGGCAACGGTTTCACGTACTTAGATGATGAAGAAAAAGACAAGATTCTGAAAACAATGAATAAGACTCCGTTCCAGATTCTGGATGTTCTCTGCGCAATGCGCTTTTACAGAATTGAGAACGAAGCAAGAAGACCATTGAAGTTTGACTATTACATGCTCAGGTTCACTTTTAACCAGAAATTCTTGGAAGTCCAGCTATTTCACGAAAGGGGCTCGATGCATGTCATGCCCGAAGAGCTTGCTGAGTTTATCATCATGAAGACTAACGAAGCATTCGGCAAAAAAGTCTTAAAATCCCTCAAGATGGCTTAGCAGATTCTTCAAGAAAAGTTCGAACCATCTTCAAAAGGTCTCTGGCAACGGCCCTCTTAGGCTTGTTTCCATCGAGTCTTACGAGCTGGCCGTCCTCGACGAATTTGAGGTACGCGTCGCGCACTTTCTTCTGCGTTTCCAAGTTCTCCATCACCGATTTCTTCCGCTTCAGTCTCTTCATCACGGTCTCAGGCTCAACATCCACGAAAACAGCCAGGTCCGGACGCGCCGCATGGTCATTGAGCCTTTGAATCCATTCAAGCTCCAGTCCAGCAGCTCCCTGATAGGCATAGGAGGAGTAAACGTAACGGTCCGAAACGACGATTTTACCCTTGCTCAAGCTCCAGAGGTCGCGCACCGCGGTATGATAGTCGGCCTTTTTGCCTTCCGCCTTCTCCCTCTCCGCGATTTTCTGGCGGTGGAAGTCTTTTAT
>CAYPRE010000030.1:4000-10057 GCA_964413045.1 uncultured Candidatus Bathyarchaeia archaeon | reverse complement strand
ATGACGATGTTGCTTCCAGTGGCTCCTTTGACCCAAGCCTCAGTGGTCTGCTCTGCAATTTTTCCTCCTGCCACTGCAACAGTCAGCAGAACGAAGATTATGGCCAAGCACAGTACGGCACGGAAAGTCACTGATTTGTAACGAGACAAGTTTCTGACAGCCATTCTCATAGCGAAGTTCGATTCTGGAATCACCCTTGAAGCTGATTCCTTAACCAAACCAGCATAGTGAATCGGCGACATTGCCTTTGCGGCGTCCACTCTGGTCGTGTCCAAAATTGGTTTTGTCCCAAAAAGCAACGCGAAGACAAAGAATAGAACGAACACCAACGGGACAAGCCAAAAATTTGGCGTCTTCTGCGAGGCCTGCAGTCCAAACACGCTAAGAAGTCTGACGGAAGCAAAATCAGCCACAATTCCTACACCTGCGCCCAATACGCAACTGACTAACGTTATTATGAGGAGTTCGTTGAAGAAGTAACCGAAAACAACATCGTTTGGACAGCCTGCCGCACGTATGAGACCAATGTCTCTAGCTCTCTGCGCCATCATCACAAACGTGGTGAACGAGGCCACAACCGCGCCTGCCACAAAAATCAGCACGGCAATGAAAATCAGAAAATTCGAAAAGATCGAGGAAAGCCCAGCTGTCAGGCTGCCCTCGACGTGAAGTGAGATTCCGAACCCTATCCTGTCAGCAAACAAAAGAAGGAAAACTGTCGCACCAACGCACATGGTTAAGCATAAGATCGATAAACTCGTCTGAGACTTTCTACGCAACAGGTCATTTACCGAGAAAAGTGACTCACCCATTTTCTTCCATCAGCTTTCCATTCTCGAGGCGGAACCTTTTGTCCGTCAAATCAATGATCTGTGGGTCATGTGTCGCGACCACAATGGTCTTGCCATTGTTCTTAAGGTTTTGAAGAAGCTGGATGATCCTCAAGCTCGTCTTCGGATCCAGATTGCCCGTGGGCTCGTCTATCAAAACCAGAGGCGGGTCGTTCGCTAGAGCTCGGGCAAAAGCCACACGCTGCTGTTCGCCCCCGCTGAGTTGAAACGGAAAGTGTTCGGCCCTCTGCTGGAGGCCAATAATCTCCAATAGCTGCCCTACTCGGTTTTCAATGGTTTCTTTAGGCTTTCTGAGCCATTCCATCGGAAAGGCAACGTTCTCAGCAACGGTCAACGTTGAAACAAGGTTGTAAGATTGAAAAACGAATCCGATATTGCTGCATCTGAAGCTTGCAAGAAAATCCTCGCTCTTGTTTGTAAGGTCTTCATCAAAAACGAGTATTCTTCCACTCGTGGGCCTGTCCAATCCGCCTATGATGTTGAGAAGCGTTGTCTTTCCAGAACCTGAGGCCCCGCTGATGGACGTGAATTCGCTTTCAAGAAGCTCGAAGCCAATATCTTCAAGAACTTTCAGTTCTCCATCGAATACTTCATACGTCTTACACAAGGCCGCGGCTGAGATTGCCTGTTTAACAGCTTTCAATTCTTTCAACCTCAGGATGTTGCGGCAAAATTTCCCCTGTCTCTCTTCAGGATTCTTGATTTCTCAGGAAGCTTGCCTTTCTCGTAGTCTTTCCAGCTCATCGATTTAAAGATCCATCTCTTGCCCAGATGCGCCGCCAATACAGCGTGCTTGTGCTCGTTCTCAAGCGGGATAAGTTCATTCAGAAACCTAAAAAGTTTGTCAATCTGCTGCTTAGGAAAGTATGCGTAGTACCTCGCGTTCTTGACTTCGAACGCATACACGTCTGAACCTTTTCTGGCTATGATGTCGGGTAACGGGTTGAGGCTCGGGTTGCTAACGGGAACTCTGACTGAATTGTATCCGTTCTTTTTGAGCAGCTTAACGAGGGCGTTTTCGCTGTAGAACCCTCTTTTTCGCCATCTTCGGATGGCTAACTTGTCCTCTTCTTTCACTGACGATGGCTCTCCCAGCCTAGAAAGAGCCTCAACGCCTTTTGAGTTGTTTGCTCTCTAGGCCAGTTTTTCTAGGGTTTTTTGCGCTTATAAGCTTGAAATGGAACCTTGAGCAACTGGTTCTCGACTAAACATTCGCGCAGGTAGTCTTCCAGCGTTGCGGCAGGCACGACCTCTATCGAGTAGTCGTTGACGTCTATTGAGTGCTCAAAGTTTTTCTTTGGAATGACGACTTTCTTGAAGCCCCAAGCTTCCGCAGCTTTTATTTTCTCGTAGACTCCGCCCACGGCCGTGACATGGATGGAATCGTCGACGCCCAAGTTTATCTCGCCCGTAACCGCTACATCTTGTCTGACTGGTTTTCCCTCGATCAGCGAGCATAAAAGGATGGCCATTGTCACGCCTGCAGAAGGTCCGTCTACCCCGTAGGACTGTGAGAAATCGATGTGCGTCAAGTAGTCTTGCGCTATGTCCTCTCCGTATTTTTGGAGAATTACGCTTCTGACTTTTGCGATGCTGTCTGTGATGTAGCTCTGCCCTTTTGCCACACCCGTGACTTTGTAGTAGCCTTTGAATGCATAGTCTCTGGATAACTCTTCTTTTTTGATCATCTGAGCCTTGACGTTCAAGACGCTTCCAGTCATTTCACCGCTGTACGGGTCCCGAACTACTGCCAAACCATGTATCTGGCCCAGTTTTATTCCCTGCGGCTTTATCTCCAAGAGTTTACCTCTTTCACTCATTTCATTCTCCAGCATTTGCCTCTGAATGGTCTTGCAGTGCTGTCCAATTGCTTCGAGCACATGTCGTCTCTCGACGATCTGGGAGCCTTCGTTCATCGCAAGAGTTGCAGCCGTCTTGACTATAGAGATCAATGGTCTGAACCTTGTTGACAATGCGTCTTTCTTGTTGCTTCTCCTTCTGCCTTCCTCAGTTACCTCTTCGCATGCATCGCGACTGAATGGGAGGAGGTGGAACCTTTTGACCTCCTGAGCCACGAATTGCACGTATTTCCGTCTGTTCTCCAGCGTGCTCGGCATGTCGTTATTCATGCGTACGACCTTGCCATAACCGTAGATCCTATCCATGAGAGCGGGGTGAATCTGACCGATACTGTCAAAGTTTCCTGCACCCACAAGAAAAGTGATTGCGGGCACTGGCTCACTTGATACGACCATCGCTGCTGTGTCGCCCCCGTTGAACCTTCCCCTTAGAGTTATGGGCAATTGCCCATCCTCAAGCACAGTGAGCAGCGTTACAGCCTCGTCCGCATCCAGATTTTTTATCTCGTCCATGTAGAGAATTCCCATGGAAGCGACGTGAACATCTCCTGCGCTGACTCTTTGATGTTCAGGAGTTCCCATACCGCCCGTTTGGTAAGGATCCCAAGCTATCGAACCGAAGAGTTGGGCGCTCTTGTGACCTGTCGCGTCTATAAACGGCGCGTGTCCCGAGCTGTTGTCCACGAGCATTTTTGGAACATCAGACTGTTGAGCACCACCTATTCCTTTCAAACCTCCGGCACCGCTTAGCTTCCCAAACCATCCTATGAACACTCCGAAGAAGACCAAGCTTCCGCCAGGAATGAAGGTCAAGGGCACGAGACCCACAAATCTTTGCACCAGAAAGTCAGCGAATCCGTTGTACGTCTGCTGCAGTGCTTCTCCCGCCGTAACCCAGGATTGCCAGGCTTGGTACATGAAATAGAAACCCAAGCACATCAGAAAAAGGCCCATTATGATCATGAAAACCTGAATCGCCTTAAAACCGACTTTCGTCACGAACTTCCTCTTCAGTTCTTTAAGCTGCTCTCTATGCTGGATCTTCTTGCCCTCACAGGCCTTGTGGATCGAAATTCTCGGGGTACTGGGCAGAGTCGGGTTCTTCCAGCACAAGGCGTCAAAGAGCTTTATTCCATTCTCCTCGTAAACCTCGGTGAGTTTTTCAGCTAACGCTTTTCCGATGAGCGATTTCCCCGTTCCAGGGTCGCCCAAGAGCATCAGGTAGGGGCCGGGACTTACGGCCGTCTTTGTTCCAGCTTTGGGTTTGTCTGGGCCGCTCCAGTTTTCGTACCACTTCTTCTTCTCCAGCCACTTAAGCTTGTGGACCCACTCGTCTAGACACAGGAAGCACTCTTTCAATGCTTGGTCCTGTCCGATGGCCCAGTTGATTAAGTTGTCGTCGACTGGAAAGGCTTCGGTGTTCTTGAAGCTCGCCCAATCCCACTCTACTTTGACCTTTCTCCCGTTGACGTTTCTCTCAAGAACTTGAACGTCGTGCCCGAAGAAGTCTTCTCCCAAGTGGAACACCTTGTGTGGCCTTTCTCTATCAGACCAAGTTGGTGAGAGCAATTAAAGCGGTTATTTCTAAATCAACAATATGAAAAAACCAATAACATCCTGGCACCAAACCTCAAAAAATCTGTTAGACCGTTCGGTTATAGTACGAGCTTCCGACCAACTTTTTTCAGGTTTCTGACTGTGCATGCAGTTTTTTCACGCAAATAGGGCTGTTCCTGTGGTTGTTCTTCTTCGAACTCGGCTTGGGCGGAAAACCAACGAGATTTGTGAGCTGGATAAGAAATCAGGAAGCTCAAAAACCTGTCTGAAGAGGAAACAAAGCCGTTCTTGAGCGTTTCTGTTTGGTGTTCTGGTCTAAGGCATGGACTTGGCCAGCGCCTCATATAAAAACCGACGAAAATCTACGTACGAAGCTTCTGCTAGTGCCTTCGAGATTGCTTCGAGCTTTTGGCGAGCCCTCAGCTAAGCTTGAGGCAGCAAGACTTGCCCCCTCATTTTGGCCGACACCCCCTTCTCTTTGGGGATTGGAAACACCACGCCTACTTGTCTGAACGGATGTCTTGAAGACTTCGTTGTGCCAGCCTGCTTGGATGTCCAACGGCTCCAAAGCTACTTGACAACAGCAGATAGTTGGCTGAGTGACTTCGGGGGATGCTTTCGTATACTGGTTCCAACGGTGAACAACGCGTGCGAGTGTTTTCACCACGGCAGAATCCGTCCTCGCCGCGAGTTTGGAGAGGCCTTTTTCTCGCCGTTCTATATTGACATGTACAAGTTGTTTTGTTTACTGTAGGCTAAGTGACCCATATTTCTCTGACGTTCAGATGGGTGATTTACGTGTCCGTGGTGTTGGTGAGGGAAGTATTACGTGAGGTTTGGCCATATCACCAGAGGCTTTTTGACAGTCACTGACTGCCCGTCGTATACAGAAGCATCGCCTGAGTGAACCTGAATTCAAGTGTTCCCGTGTTTGAGACTGTGATTCTTCGGTGCGGCTTGCTGTAGCTCGACCTATGAGAACAGGTAAGGCAGTGAAGAATTTCGTGACCAAAGACGAGCGCAAGGTTGTCCTGGGAACTTCTGGTCGGGAAGACCTAGGCGATTTGGAGGAACTTATTGATTTCCTCACCGAGGAGAAGGCTCAGATAGTCAGGGACAAGAAGATTTTCTGAGAGACTGAGATTGACTGATTTTCTGGAATACTTGCCCGTCTGGAGAGGAGTGAGGACTCTTTTCCTGTTGGCTGAGGTGGACAGGAAAGTTGTCGCTTCTTCTGACATCAACCGCTTGATGGGCTATCAGGGAGCACGTTGGCGCGGCAAACGCAGTGGTCAAGCGAGGTTTTGGATATTGGCATCGGCGAAGATATCATACGCGTCCAAACCGAGGAGGCCCAACAAAAAAGGTTTGAAAGTTTTGACCTTCTGAGTATTGCAGGTGACAAGCGTGCTATTCGCATCCACGAGAAACTTCCTTGTTCAATGTGGTTGGACCTTGAAGAAGCTTTTCAAGGAAGGCAGACGCATAGACGAGACAGTAGTGACGAAATGGTTGGAGTGAGAACGGCTGTGTCAGGTTTCAAGATTCTCAATGTCAGTTTTGAGTTCTCGACCAAAGGAGAGATAGAATTCATCGACCTAACGGACAAGCTTCAAGAAGCGGTAGCGAAGTCGGGCGTGAAGAATGGCTTGGCACACGTGTTTGCTCCTCATGCAACGGGCGTGATCATCCTGACCGAGAATGAGCACGGACTACTTGGCGATATCAAAAAGTTCCTAGAACAGGTCATCCCACGCAACCAGAAATACGGACACGCATCAAACGCGCAT
>CAYPRE010000030.1:3601-3987 GCA_964413045.1 uncultured Candidatus Bathyarchaeia archaeon | reverse complement strand
GATCGATACTTCTGCCTCCAGACAAGACAGTCCCAATCGTGAACGGCCGCACCGAGCTCGGAACATGGCAGTCTTTGATGTTTGTGGAAACAGACGTCCATCCGAGGAGGAGGACCGTAATCATACAAGTTATCGGCGAACAGTGAACCATCTCCTAAAATGGAACTCGGGATTTTCGCATATGCTCTTCGCTCCGACGTTTCCTTATTGATGCGTCTTGACCTGCAACCCTTGCTCACACGATAAATTTGGCCCTGTCGCAAAGTAATGAGGCTGTTCGAGGTTTGTGGCTTTGTTAGAAAAGTATGTCCATGGTTGAGTTTAGCCTTTTGGCATATTTTTCGTAGCTGGCAGTGGCTCTTTTTACATTTTAGTTGTCAATAATG
>CAYPRE010000030.1:2162-3587 GCA_964413045.1 uncultured Candidatus Bathyarchaeia archaeon | reverse complement strand
CGTTCGACCAGATTTCGCTGCTTTCTACAGACACAGGGAGCGCTGTGCAGGTTATGCGATGGCACAGGTTTATGTTAACCTGCAATATACTCTAATCGCAGGAGGGAAAAAGGACTCAGTGGAAACCAATCTCCATTGTAGAGTACCTTCCGTTGCTTGTCTCTTGGCACGTTCTTATAAGCTTCGGGTTTGTTCGTTAGAGCCCGAGGGGCTGACATCGTGACAATTGCACAAGAGCTACTGGACCGAGTTTGTGAGCCTAAGCGAGCACCGGTGAACCCTTGGTTTGTTGTTTGAGATTCAGGAGCTCCACCATGTCGTCCAGTTGTCCTAACTAGCCGGAGCGAGGGAACAAGGTCAAAGAGGCATCACTCAAACGTCAGATTGGTACCGGTTTAGAAGGTTCATGAGTTCGTTGGAGGATAACTTTGCTGGAGATTGTCGTCATATTCGCAATTGCCGTGGTGGCCTCTCTACTGATTGGAGAAGGCGCATGACACGAGAATCCTTGGCGGTGTTCGGCTCTCAAAGAGGAATGCACACGCTCTGAGCTCATGTATTTTGACATCTTCAAGGCAATTTGCTGGATGAACATACCTTGGTTTGGTTCATTTGACTCAAAGAATGTCGATTCTAAAGTTTTCGGTCTTCTCGCTTCACCTTGGCTGCGCTTCAGTCTTAACCCTACCCATAAAGCATGGCCAAGGATTTGCGTTCATCATACTTTGGTCCATGCTTAGAAAAGACCAGATGTTGCTTCGCGCTTGACAATTGGCCCAGAATGGGGTTGGTTATATAGTTCGAAAAGGTTCGCTGCAGACTCGGTCGAGGCTAGGGCGAATAAGAAATAAGTTTTGAATCTATCTATGAGCAAGGAGGCGATCCGCGTGTCATTGAGAGGCAAGGTTGTGATAGTAACTGGGGGGACAGGTTTTCTGGGTCTCTATCTAAGGGTGAGAATTGGTTCAGCACAAAAACCGGAAACATAGAACTAGAGCTGCGCGGTGAGCAAGATCTCGCGGTGGAAGCCAGCTCACGGCTTGGAAAAATCACTTGCACTCCAGAATTGATTGACGCACATTACGAGCACGGTCAGCATGTGGGACGAATAGGTTCAGGAGCAGGAAAACTAATTCTCGAAACAAAGACAGGAAACATAGTACTGCGCCTCTGAATGCACTGATGAAGCTGGCCCACGGCCTAAGCAAGCTATTTGTTCTTGACGGCTTCCTTACAGCAACTTCTGCAGAGGTCGTACCCCAAGAGCTGAACCATTTCCGACGCGGAAAGTTCTCGTCTACATCTGTCGCAAAAGTACTTTCTGCTCATGCCTGTTTTCTCCCTGATTACCTCTAGAAACGATTAATCTATTGTTAAGGCGTCACATTAAAAAGACATCTTCCTATCTCGCAATAAACCCAGGAC
>CAYPRE010000030.1:0-2152 GCA_964413045.1 uncultured Candidatus Bathyarchaeia archaeon | reverse complement strand
CGTCTTTGTGTGTTTTGTTGATGCTTTCGTATACAGAATCACTGTTGTGATTGGACGGTTGAATCTAGCGTGTCTTATGCGACTAATTCAACGGTTGTTCCCAGAGCCTGTCCAGGCACTCCTTTTCGGAATCTGGCTCTGACTACGCCTTTCCTGCCGTGCAAAGCCACGATTTTTCCGATAAATTTGTTATCACCTTGCTTCCAAACTACTTTTCGTCCGATAAGCTGGCCAGTTTCAGAAACGGAATTTGCATGCGCAAACTGGATCAGGCACTCCTTTGACATTTGCGTTCTGATGCCTATGTGATAGTTTACGATTGTTCCATAGTGCAGTTGAGACATGTTTTCACCCATGCATTGCTTCTTCTAAGGGACAACCAGCTTTTAAACATGTTTTACTTCACTTCGGCAGCTACTCCTTCCGCCAGATAATCTGTGGTAGGTCCGGATCAATCGTCGCCAAAGAGCCATTTTGCTGGAAAACCGCTTCACAATCTGACTCGATTTGCGCAGACCCGCGCATACCTTAATATGTAGCCAAGTCCACTGTATTGGTGCGTAGAATTTTCTAGAGAAAAATTCCGACAAAATGGCTTTGAACTAATTTTGTCGTTTTTCCTGACGTTCTACTGAAAAATATGAGGTGAAAACTATGGAATTAGTGGACAAGCAGATAAGCAAGCCTGCACAGAGCTGGACAAGCAGAGCAGAAAGAAGGCACTTACCTAAAGTGGAATATTATTCTGAACTGAGAAGTTGGGTGCAGCAGGTAATATTAGAAGCAGAGAAGAACAAAGACTTTAACAAGAAGGACCAGTTCTTAAGCCTTCTAGAAGAGCTTTAAAGTGGCTAAGGACAGTTAATACAATAACAACACGAGAGAAAAAAGAGTAGAAAAGCTTTGAGGAACAGAGTATCGTCATCTGACCAATATTTCGCATTTCTTTCAATAAAATATGAGGTTGATCCTGACGAGTTCTTTCATGCGTTAGTCTCGGCAGGAGAAAATCAAAAGTCTACGTGCGGAGGTCTTTCAATCGAATGTCGCGGCAAAACACACGACAGAGCTACATTTCTGATCTTGAAGGGTTCTGAAGTTGTTGCCCAATTTCCAATATCCACGGAATCACTCTCGGCACAGAACAATCCAATCAAGAAGTTCACGCAAACCGACATGATCCGCAGATATCTTGCCAAGAAATACAGGAAGGCACAATCTCGTCCCATCAGGGATTTACGAACTGGAATGAGCAATGTTAGTCTGAAGGCTAAAATTCTGGAAATTTCAGGGCCGAAACCTGTCGTCACGAGGTTTGGTAACTCCGCCAGCGTGGCTAGCGCTTTGATAGCAGACGAAACTGGAACGATCAAACTGTGCTTGTGGAACGAACAAATAAACTGCGTCTCCATAGGAGACACCATTCAAGTCAGAAACGCACGAATGTCTACATTCAGGGGCGAAAAACAACTGAGCATTGGAAAGAAAGGAACACTCAGTGCCATTACTGATGCGAGTGCCCAACTGGAAGTACTTAGCTCGTAGGCAGGTTTCTCCAGGGACAGGAATCAAAGCTGGAAGGCATTTATTGACTCGTTACTTCGTGTCAGGATAGCAGGGAAAAAATGGTGGCCATGCTTGGGGATAGCAAGAGTGGAAAGCGAGGAAAGCGAACGAGAGGTAAAGGAATGGGGAAAAATGATTACAGAACTCGCCAAGAATCCGTGGATTTTTCTCATTTTTTTAGCGCGCTACAAAATACAGGATTATGTTGATTTTACTTACGAGTCATCATTTCTTCGTAGTGACGCTCAGGGAAGTGACTGCTGTCGCAAAATGGCTTGATGGAGGACTTGCCGCAGCGACAGAGAGTTACGCGATTGCGAACTTCATAGGTTTTTCCATCTGCAGACCTAATAGGGATGCCTCCTCGCACCCAAATCGGACCGCTGCATTCCATCTGAGGGTCTTCGATTAACCCGATTGATTTTTCCAATTTTGGTTCAATTGCCTCCTCTGTTTTCTTGTTCCAAACCACAAGACGACCTGACGGGCAGTTTCCTGCTTCTTCGATTGCTACACGTTTAGCATCCAAGCCATCTGATTTTGGAATAAGGTTCCAAATTTCGCCTGCTCTATGACAGAAACGCGC
>CAYPRE010000029.1:0-10201 GCA_964413045.1 uncultured Candidatus Bathyarchaeia archaeon | reverse complement strand
GCATTTATTATTGTTTTTGACTGTTCAATAGCCGACGTGGACGCGAGAAGGATACGTTTTGATCGAAATCGATGGAAGCCAGAAAAGCGGAAGTGGCACGATCCTAAGGTTGGCAGTCGCCCTAGCAACGATCAAAGGCGAACCAATCCACGTATTCAATATTAGACAGAACAGACCTCAGCCAGGCCTCAAGCCTCAACATCTGGAAGCAGTGTTGACAGCTGCAAGGCTCTGTGACGCTGAAGTCAAAGGAGCACGGATTGATTCCCGCGAGATTTGGTTCAAGCCGAGCGCAGTGAAAAGTGGAAAATTTGAAGCCGAAATTGGCACAGCAGGAAGCATCTCTATGCTCTTGATGACTGTTTTACCCATTTGTGCCTACGCCGAAAAGACTGTGGAATTAAAAGTCACCAAAGGCGGAACGGATGTCCCACATTCACCCACGATCAACTACATGCGTTTCGTGCTCTTGCCCACACTCGAACGCATGGGATTGAATGTAACCCTTCAAGTAAAAAGGTACGGCTACTATCCTAAGGGCATGGGGGAAGTAAATACAACCATAGAACCTTGCAAGACGATGAAACCTTTGAGTCTAGAACGTTTCGGCAAAATAACGACAACAGAAGGAATTTCCGTCTGCACGTTTCTCGCAGACAGAAAAGTAGCTGAACGACAAGCCAAGGCAGCAGAAGAATGCCTTAGCATGAAAGGTTACAACATAGAAATCCAAGTGATAAATGACATGTCAAATCCATTACAGAAAGGCAGCTCACTTGTGCTGTGGACCAAGACGGATACAAATGTGATACTCGGTGCCGACGCCATCGGTGAACTGAAAAAACCAAGTGAAGCCGTCGGAAAGGAGGCCGCGGAAAAGCTGCTTGCTGAAATTTCTACGAGACCGACAGTCGACACGCATCTTGCAGACCTACTCATACCCTATATAACTCTCGCCAAAGGCAAATCCACATACTTGACATCAACACTCACTGAGCACCTTCAAACGAACATCTGGGTTGCTGAAATCTTCGCGGCTGCAAAGACAAAAGTCAGCTCACTAAACGGAGTCTACAAAGTCGAAACTAACAACTGAACGTGAACAAACACAGGACAGAATGCTTGAACCTCCTAGGATGCTCAAGAGGCCAAATAAAATTGAACAATACTGCCCGCAAAAGATTCATACAGAAATACTATTCAAGAAGAGCCAAAGACTACGACGCGCAGAAAAGCAGAACATGGAAGAACCCCAAAGGCTTCGGAGCGGAAGTGGTCAAAGAATTATCTTCCGCCATAGCAACATGCAAGAACGGACTTGTGCTCGAAGTCGGCATCGGAAGCGGAAGAAATGCCACGGTTCTGCTGAAAAAGACCAAACTTCACATTGTCGGCATAGACATATCAAAAGAGATGCTGAAACTCGCAAAAGCGAAAATGACAGGTTTCAAGAGAAGCTTATCGCTAGTTCTTGGTGACATTGAGCACCTGCCCTTTAGTCCGCATATCTTTGACGCCTTAGTCTGCATGAGCACGATGCACTACTTTCCATCCACTGAAGAGATTCTGGACGGGTTTCATCGTACACTGAAGAACAACGGAATCGTTATTTACGGAGATTTGACGATTCACGAAAACGATGACAAAGAGTTCCTCGAGATACTGGAAAACACCATCTCTAAAGTTCACGCAAAATATCATAAACCTTCAGAAATGAAGCAATTTCTCGAAAAAAGCGCATTCCAAGTTTCCAGAATGAAAACGATTTCTTACAGAAAGGCGTACCGTTCGTTGCTGGAAGACAAAGCAGAATACTTCAACGTTTCACCTACAGAACTTGACCAATGCATTCAAGGAGCAGATGCTGATGCAAGAAAACAGTATGTGCTGTCCAATAATGAGCTGACTCTGTATTACACAATTATTGTAGCAGTGAAAGATTGAATACTGGCGGTTTGATGCCACAATCCACATGTCTTAAGGTTCCGAAAAATGAGGGAGAAGATGCGTTATCCATAGCCAAAAGACTCAAACTCGTAAACAAAGAATTAGACATTCAAAGAGACGAAACATACGTCTACATCCCAATCTCCGTTACACCCTTGACAGGTGGCTTGAAAAAAATAGGAAGCCAACTATCTCACTTTGAGCTTTCAACCCGTGTTTTTGGAGAAAGAAAGAGACCACAGCCTTCCATGACTGAACTTCTCAAGAACGAGGTACCCTTATACCTGCTAGCAGATTTGCCTCACGCAGTAGACTTTGTCGGAGACATAGGGATCGTGGAGATTTCGAAAGAGCTTGAACCTTACAAAAAGGTCATTGGCCAAGCACTGTTGAAAGCAAACAAGAACGTCCGAACAGTTCTCGCAAAAGCAGGAGCCGTCACTGGAACTTACAGACTGAGAGACTACACCTTTGTGGCAGGAGAACGAAAGACAACGACTGTTCACAGAGAATATGGTTGCAAATTCTATGTGGATGTTGCCAAAACCTATTTTTCGCCCAGATTATCGTTTGAGCACTCCAGAGTAGCATCTCTCGTCAAAGATGGAGAGAAAATTGTGGACATGTTTTCCGGCGTTGGACCATTTGCAGTAATGATAGCCAAGACTCACCAGAACGTCAAAATATATGCTGTCGACGTGAACCCCGAGGCAGTAATGTATCTTGAAAGAAACGTAAGAGCCAACAGGGTAGACGGCAGAGTAATCCCGATATTGGGTGATGCCAGACAAATAGTTAAAGGAAAGCTCACAGGCATTGCAGATCGTGTAATCATGAATCTGCCTGAGAAAGCGTTTGAGTTTGTGGACATTGCATGCCGAGCTATCAAATCTATTGGCGGTATAGTGCATTTCTACACTTTTACTAAAACTCCTGTTTCCTTAGAGGATGCAACGAAATCCTTCACGGAAGCAATAAAGGGGCAAGGAAGAGATGTTGAAGCTGTCCTCTTTTCCAGATTCGTGCGTGAAACTGCTCCTCATGAGCACCAAGTTGTTCTGGATGCTAGGATTCGCTAGACCTTGACGATAAGTGTGATTTTCACTTCTTGTTGTGGGTTCTTCAGTTTCTGCACAAGCGTTCTTGACAAGTCGCAGGCTGATTTATCAGCGTGGACTGCCAGAGTTCTGTTACACATGTAGTCACCTTTCCTGACTACAAAGTCAGTTGGATGTGACAGAGTCAGGCGTAGACTTCCAAAAGCGTGTACGGTCTCAATGGTTTCTCCAGTTTCTATTAGAACACAGACGCTGCTTCGTTCTCGCTGCAGACCCTGCTTCAGAGTGGGACTCAAGTCTTTCATGGTCTTGTTCGCACAGACGGCGATGATACAGTTGCCCTTTTTTGACAGCGTCGTTTCTTTAGTGAACTCTAAAGTTGTTGGATGAGTGGCAAGAACGTTCTGATGTCCTCTTGCAACGATGGTTTCTCTCAGTTCTTTCAAGCCCAAGTTATTCCAGAACCTCTGTGGAGTCGACTTTTCCGTCGCCGTCCAAGTCATAACCTTGAATAACTTTTGCAAAAGGTTCCTCGCCCTCGTATCCCTTAAGGGTTTTCTCCCAGAAATTCGTCAATGCCAAAACGCAGGCTTTAGTGCCCACTGCTTTATTGCCTGCCAACACTATAACCCGTTTAGTCTTGTCCCAAGGATTAGCGATTTTTGCCACCACGCCCACAGCGTCTGCTGTGTAGACGCGCCCAGTTTTCTTTGAAACCAAGCCGCCGAAAAGAAAACCTTCCACTGAGGCTTGCATGTCGAATTTTATTGGCAGAAATTCGTTCACTTCCTGTGCAAGAAGATTGGTTCCAGGTCCGCCTACGAGTATGAGATTGTTACTTTCTTCTTTCTCAGCTTTTACGTCCACGTCAAGTTTTATCGCGAAGTCTTCAGGCATCTTCATGAATTGACCTAGAAAGAAGGTCAAATGTGACGCGTAGTGGCCGTCTCTGGCGCTCGTTTTGAAAGGTCCGTGTGGCGTGGGACTCCCTACGACAATTTTCCCGTCGAACGTGCCGTCCTTTCTAGAAAAGACTTTAAAGAATTTCTGAAGTTGCTCTTCCATGCTTAGAAGCGAAAGCTTCTTTATGGTTCGGTATTCTTGTGGAAGCTCGATCCCGAATGCTGATGAAGAGGCTACGTAGTATTTGGCTGTTGCTCCCTTCTTTTCTTCTTCTCTGGCGATCTTTATGGCTCCTGCTTTGAGGAGTTTTCTGATGTGATAGTAGGCTTTCTGTTCGTGAATGCCGAGTTCTCGAGCTATTTCCAAAGGGTACATTTCCTTTTCTGAAAGCATTGTCAACATTTTCCAGCTTAGGCTATTCAGTATGAGCTTGAGTTTCTCTGGGTCGCCAAGTATGGCTATGTCTTTGACTTTCTGCGTGTTGTTTTCTTCTTGAAGCAGGAGTCTTTTCTCCATGATTCTTCCATCCATTGGAGCTTTTCGGTTGCCAAAAAACTCGTTATAGGTGCATGCAAAAACCGTTATAAACTTTTTGTTAATACTTACCAAGAAACAACTGCCTTTACGTCCAAAACCGCTCAAAAGCATGGAAGAAGCAACGAAACTGTTTTTAGAACCGAGAATTTTCTCTCAAAAATGCTTATTAGAAAAACAGTCTTTCAATTGCGATTACCTTAGAATCGTTGACGAGGCTTAGAGATGTGTGGAATATTCGGTTGCATTCTTAAGCAGGGAAAAGCTGCGCCGCTAATACATGCAGGCTTGAAAAGGCTTGAGTATCGAGGATACGACTCGGTCGGCGAGGTAACTCTGGACGGGGGCAAACTCTATATGAAGAAGGACCAGGGAAAGATCGACGAAGTACACCATGTGCACAATCTCGACGACTTGCCCGGAAGCATGGGTATCGGTCACACGCGTTGGGCTACACATGGCGCTCCTTTGCAGGTTAACGCTCACCCGCACGTTGACTGCAACGGACAAATAGCCGTTGTCCACAACGGCATAATCGAAAATTTCGCCGAATTGAAACAGGAACTCGAGACCCGTGGTCATGTGTTCAAGTCGAGAACCGACACTGAAGTGATTCCGCACCTGATAGAGGAGGCCAAGAAGAACAACCCTTCTCTGAGCCTTGCAGAGGCTGTGCTGGATGCCCTGAAAAAACTGAACGGTTCATACGCGATCGCTGTGATCTCCACGCTCGAACCTGACAAGATAGTCTGCGCGAGGAATGAGAGTCCCCTAGTCGTCGGCGTCAACGAAGACTCGGTCTACTTTGCCTCGGACATTCCAGCCTTCCTGCCATTGACGAACAAGGCAATAATAGTGGACGATGGCGAAATGGTTCTACTATCGTCTCATGGCGTGGAAATAAAGAAAATCGTCGACTCGAAACCCGTGGTGCGCGAGCCTAAGGTGATTTCTTGGACGGCTGAGATGGCTGTCAAGCAGGGTTACCCACATTTCATGATCAAAGAGATTCATGAACAGCCTGAGTGCCTCCGAAACACATTGAGAGTCCAGGAGCATTATGCGGATTTGATGGCCACCTTCTTGGACCGAGCCCGCGAAGTCTATCTAGTCGCCTGCGGAACGTCTTACCATGCATGTCTGGCGGCGTCCTACATGTTCTCCAAGCTTGCGTTTCTGCCCACCTACCCCGTTATAGCCTCAGAATTTATCGAGCAACATGGAAAATCGGTCAACATTGACAGTACAATTCTAGCTGTGAGCCAATCGGGTGAAACGGCTGACACTCTGGCCGCAGTAAACGCCGCGCGGCAGAGAGCAGCCACAATTCTCGGCTTAACAAATGCCATCGGCTCCACGCTTACCCGTGTTTCGCGGGTTTACATAGGCCAACAGTCAGGTCCAGAAATAGGCGTTGCCGCAACAAAAACCTTCACGTCGCAACTCTCCGTAATGGCACAACTGGCACTAAGATTGGCGAAGAAGAGAGGCAAAGTGTCTCAGGACGAGATGGACTATCTCGCCGAAAGACTATGCAGAATTCCAGAAACCGTTCAGACCATAATAGACACTCAAGAAGAAAAAACAAAACAGATAGCTAAGAAATACAAGGACAGGAAGACCTTCTTCTTCCTCGGCCGCGGCATCAGCACAGCAACCGCCTATGAAGGCAGACTAAAGCTTATGGAAATAGCCTACACGCCTGCCATAGCTTTTCCAGCTGGAGAAAGCAAGCACGGGCCAATAAGCCTAGTGGAACCTGGTTTCCCCGTTGTGTTCGTGTGCCCGAAGGATGACACGCATAAAACGTTGATCGGCAACATAATGGAAATGAAGGCCAGAGGCGCCGCAATAATCGCGGTCATAGAGGAGGGGGACGAGGAAATCAAGAAATTGGCGGACGACTTCGTCGAAGTGCCGAAGGACATACCTGAAGTCTTATCATCGATACCTTTCATTGTTCCATTGCAGCTCATAGCATACTACATGGCTGTAGAAAGAGGATATAACCCGGACATGCCGAGAAACTTGGCAAAATCCGTAACCGTGAAATAGACAGGTTCGATAGTGATATAAACTCCCTAGAACAGCCTTTTCACTCAGTCGAAAAGGGCCTTGGAAAATTGGCATTGCCTCCTCAAACACAACCCGTTACCCCAACTTCTTTCCTCAGAAAACAGGGCAATCGATATGCTTGGCAATCTACCGAGTGATCAAAAGGTTCTGCGCAAATGAGGGCTTTGAAAGATATACTTACCTCTGTAGTTGTCTGAAGCTCCCTGCAATTCCTTGTTTAAGCATGCCTGTGATACTGTTCTTGAGTCCTTCAAAGCATGCACTCAACCGTTTTGCGTCTTCTTTGGACATGCCCTGCGATATGAGCTGTTTCTCGAAGGCTTTCCTCATCTTGTGCACTCTTCGGCCCAAAGTCAAGTATACCCAGAAAAGGCTCAAGGACAGGCGGGCCAAGTGTGGGGATGACTTTATCATTGTCGTGACCACCGAAGCCGCGCTCATTCTCACCATCTTGCCATGAAATGAGGAAAAGGAAGTTCTATCCTTCTTCCTCTTTCTCGTCTTCATGCATTCTCTCCTTGAGCTTCTCGTGGATCTTCTTCTCGATTTCCTTGCCTATGTCGTCTCCTTCGTCATGACTCCCTCTGCCTCTGCCAGAGCTTCTGAGCATGTCACCGAGACTGGTGAAGGTCTTCATGTAGTCTTCGGTCATTTTTACGGCTACTTGTTCAGGCAGACCACCGTTCTTCAGTTCTTTGTAGTATGCTGCCGCAGCTTTACCCATGCTTTTTCCAGCCTCTTCAGAGAAAACCGAGGCCAGTATGCTTTTTATCATTGAAGGGATCTCAGAAGAAACGACGCCAAGCACCTCTTTCAGCTCTTCAGACCCCATTTTTCCGTGTTTCTTTTCTTCGTCATCCATGTTTTCACCTCCTTAGTCATTAAGTTGTGTTCAGGTGTAACCGAGCTGAAATGACTTTTGTCTTGACTTGGTCGTTACTGTTTTCAACTGTTTCGTAGGAAGCAATTGAAGCGATAGTCTTAGACGAACCAAGATTCTTGTCGTAGGATGTAGAAAACATGTTGTGTTTTTTGCCCGTGCTACGCAGATATCCGAGTTGCAATTTTTTCTGCCTCCAAACTATTAGTGGACTGGTCACTGTAGTTAGGTGTTCTGTGCAAAAGTGACCACGCTGGTGGTCAGCCCTTCTCAATCAGCTCGTAGGTGGGAACTTGCCCTGCTGATGATGACAGGACACCTTGCTGGATCAATTTCTTGACTCTGTCGCGGACGATGCGTCTGCTTGCTTTTCCTCTCATCGATGCGACTTGTCTAGTGATTGCTGAAATGTTCAATGGTCCCTTTACTGCCAAAGCTTGGACAATGCATCTTGAAATGTCATCCTGCGCGATTGGCTTCTGATGCAGATATTTCTCAGCGTTCTTCAGTCGAGATGCTATCTTCAAAGGTTCGCCGTACATGCCTATGCCCATTCTTGTCAGCCGCAAAGATGCTGCAAGACCCTCATATTCTGGTTTATCCAGGATTAGTTCTTCAAGAAGGTCGAGCCGGCGAAGTATCTGATCGAGTTTTCTGCTGAGTTCTTCTGCACTTGAGCCAGAATTGTCTTTGCTGCTCAAAGCCGTTCTACTTCTTGTTTCTTTGGAATTAGATTGCGACCGCGCGTTTAAATGGTTGACCCATGCAGACAAAATGAAAATGTCTGCTAATGACTGGCGACTCACAGGCGGATTTCTTTTTTAATGTTGTGTCCTGATATCACGATAGGATTATCGCTTCATGTTTTCCGTGCAATAAGTGGTGCCGTCCGTATTCTGCATACTATTTTCAGATGCAAAGATGTTAATAGCTGATTTTGCCAATATTTTTGGTGGTGTTGTAAGTGGAAGGTAATGAATGGGAAAAACTCATTCAGAGTTTGGTCAGGGAAGGTGTCCTGCGGTCTCCCAAAGTCATTGAGACTATGCGTAAGGTTCCGCGGGACAAGTTTCTACCTGAGAACATGCGTGCTCACAGTGCAGTAGATACGCCTCTTCCGATCGGCTTTGGGCAGACGGCTTCGGCGCCACATAGTCAGCATAAAGCTGCTGGCTAGGCGACACATGGTTTCGATAATGAATGAAGCTCTGCAGTTGGAAGTCGGCCACAAAGTATTGGAAGTTGGGGCAGGTTCAGCATGGCACGCGGCCACCATAGCTGAGCTTATAGCGCCAAAGACCGCGCCGCGCAGCGAGTGGGGGCATGTTTACACGTTGGAAACCGTTCAGGGTCTAGCAGAATTTGCTCGAAAGAACATAATGAACAACGGTTACGGCGACCGCGTCACAATCATATCGGCCGACGGCTCAATGGGCTATCCCGAAAAGGCGCCTTATGACAGAGTGCTTGTAACGGCTGCTGCGCCAAGTGTGCCGCCACCGCTGGTTGAACAGCTGAAGGTGGGCGGGATAATGCTCATCCCGGTTGGAAACATTTCGCTGTTCCAGAGCCTGCTGAAAATAACCAAGGGACTAAACGGAAAAACTAGGCAGGAGAACCTCGGCGGAGTGGCCTTCGTCCCGTTGACTGGACGCTACGGCCACCCATTCTAGCATCAAGCTATTGAAAGCTTTTCCTTGTAGGCCTCCAAATCTAGGAACCCATGCCCACTTATGTTCATGCAGATTACTTTTCCTTGGTTGGATTTTTCAGCTTTCAATGCTTCGTCTATTCCTGCGCGAACGGCGTAGGCTGATTCTGGCGCGATTAGCCAACCTTCTGTTTGGATGAAAGTCCTTGCCGCTTCGAAGATTGCCTTTTCGTCTGCAGGATAGGACACGGCTCTCAGAAGCTTATGATGCCTAAGAGCGCTCATCAAGGGTGCAGCTGCGTGGTAACGCAAGCCGTCTGCTCTTATGGGGTTCAGTTCGGTCTTGTGCCCGAGCGTGTACATTTTCAGCAGAGGGGTATGCTCCGCAACATCACCAAAGTCATAGCGGTATTCTCCGCTCACCAGGTTTGGCGCGGCTTCGGATTGGGAAGCAAGAAACTCGCACTTGCGTTTTTTCTGCAGAACCTCTCCAGCAAAGGGCAATGCTATACCCCCGAAGTTGGAGCCTCCTCCTAGACAGCCAACAATCAAGTCGGGCGAATCATCGATTAGTTCAAACTGTTTGATGGTCTCAAGACCGATGATTGACTGATGTATGAGAACGTGGTTCAAAACCGAGCCAAGACAGTAGACGCTGCCATCATGGTTTTCAGCGTATTCCAAGCCCTCGGACACGGCAATACCTAATGAGCCTGGATGGTTTGGATTCTGCGTCAAGAGTTTTCTTCCGGTATCTGTTTCTTTGCTTGGGGAAGCATGCACTTCTGCTCCCAAGAGTTTAATCAGTGTCCGTCGATCAGTCTTCCAGTCGTAGACGTTACGCACCCAAAACACGACGCAGTCAAGCCCCATGAGTGCGGCAGAATAAGACAGTGCACTGCCCCACTGCCCCGCACCGGTTTCGGTAACCAGCGTCTTCTTTCCTTCCTTAGCAGCGTAGTAGGCTTGCGCGAGAGCAGTGTTGACCTTGTGAGAACCTGTCGGAGACAAGTCTTCACGTTTGTAGTAGAGTCGCACTTTCTTGAGCCCCAGACGCCTCTCCAATCTTCTGGCGCGGTATAGGGGACGAGGACGACCAGCCTGAATATACAGCTCTCGAATCTCCTCAGGAATTGGAATCCAAGCGTCATT
>CAYPRE010000028.1:7403-10364 GCA_964413045.1 uncultured Candidatus Bathyarchaeia archaeon | reverse complement strand
CGGCCCACTTAGCACTCTGCAACAGAGCGCTATTCCTAAACTAGGAATACGGTCAGCTCATCTAAAACTTTATAAAACAAAAAGTACGAACAATCTCTGGCGATATTTTGACCAAAGAAGATGAGATGCTAGAGGAACTCAAACGCATTCGCGTGCTATTGGAACCAAAGCCAAGTCCACCAGCAGCACAGCCAAAAGGTATGTGGGCAGAATTCATGGATTTTCTGTCAAAGTACAAAATCATGGGTCTTGCCGCTGCTTTCATCATAGGCATCTACTTAGGAGCACTTGTGCTTGCATTGGTCTCGGACTTCATAATGCCTTTAATCGGCCTTGCTATACCTGGATTAGGAAATCTGGCGACGGAATCGTTTCAAATCAGCAGCCAAAGCTTCACATATGGGCATTTCCTAACGGCGCTAATAACCTTCGTAATCGTCGTACTTGTGATCTTTCTGCTAGTAAAAGTCACCAAAAAATGGGGCATAGAATAAGAGTACACTGATTAACCAAAAAGACCCGACTTTTTTTTGTCATACCATAACTGTACTTGACGTGACAAGTCAAGCCTGACGAATTCAAGAAAATCATTGCTGAATCGAAAAGAGCATTATCGCGTGGGTGTCCACTGTTAGTGCTCCTAGGGCGGTTTAATCAGAGTTTGCAATTGATAAAGGATTTATTAACAAGAAGCTTCTATAGCGTTCCCTAGAGCCGGGTCCTATAGAGGTATCCTAGAGTTGACAGAGAAAGCCTTCCAGAAGGCCTTCCTCGAAGCGGTCGATGCGGCGTTTTCGTCCCTGGGAGAATCTGCCAAACAATCGATTTACTTTCATCTCGAAAACAAGTTCAGGCTGTCAAGAGACGATATTCCATGCCGTCTTGAGGATTTTGACGCTGGATTGGAGAAAATTTTCGGGGCTGGAACCCGCTTCTTGGAAGTCCTGATAATGAAGAAGCTCCATGAAAACATGGGATCTACTGTGGGTACGATGAAATGGGAAGCAAAGAAAGAGTTC
The DNA here is from genome assembly GCA_964413045.1 of uncultured Candidatus Bathyarchaeia archaeon. Lineage (GTDB taxonomy): Archaea > Thermoproteota > Bathyarchaeia > Bathyarchaeales > Bathycorpusculaceae > JBGQMW01. Next base: position 9,345 of record CAYPRE010000028.1, on the reverse strand, counting down.
AAGTTCGTTGATTACGTCAAAACGGCCGAACAGAGCTACTCAGGGAAGAAACAGAAGGATTAATCTTTTCATCCCTTGTGGCACGCATTGAATACAGTAGCGGTTCTTTAATTCATATCGTCAGTTCACAAGTGATTTATCAAAGCATGTCGAGTTTGATCCAAGATAAGTCTTAGCTTGCCTTGGCGACTCGTATGGTTGAAAACAACTTTGACAAAGCCTTGTTATCCGCAATCGAGGATGGTCTCTGTCCTCTCGGAGATTCTTCCAGGAAGGCAATATTCTTTCACCTTGAGAAGTCATTTGGCATAAGAAAGGAAAACATTCCCACAAAATTGAAGGAATTCAGGGAAGCCCTTGAAGGGATTTTTGGGCCAGGAGCACAGACAATCGGAAGACTCATCACAAAATATCTTCAAAGCGAGCTTGGGCTGAATTCTAAACCCGTTGAGTCTCTTGACATCGTGGAATACGTTGACATTGTGAAAAGGCAAGTTTGTGAGGAGGTGAACTGGATTGGATGAACCCCCCAAGATACTCATAATCGATGATGATGATAACATAAGGAAGGTGCTGGTCGCGATACTTGAAGACGAAGGATACAACGTTGAATCTGTCGGAACGGCCAAAGAAGCGATAGAACGAACAAAGGAAAGATTCTACAACATTGCTCTAATCGACATCCGTCTGCCCGACATGGAAGGCATAGAGCTCCTCACGAAGATCAGAGATACGACGCCGAAAATAAGAAAAGTGATCCTAACAGGTTATCCAACATTGCAGAACGCGGTGGATGCTGTGAACAAAGGGGCGAACGCTTACATACTCAAACCGTTCGACGTTGGAAAAGTCCTGAAAACTATAAGGGAGCAGCTTGAAAAGCAGAAGCAAGAGAAGAAGTACAGTCAGGATAAAGTCGCAGAATTCATCGAGGCAAGAGTGAGAGAGCTTGATGCAGAAACAACCATAGTTCACGAAAAACGAAGAAAAACCCTGTAACTTCCACTTTTCAACACGCCCAAAATCTGCCGTTTATCCCGCTTTTGACGCTCACCGTTTTCAGTCGGGCAAGGTCTTGCGCATGAACACCCAGCGGTGACCAACTCTGAAGCCGAGCTTCTTAAGCATGCTCACAGAGGGCAAGTTTTGTTCTTGAGTGTAGAGGACAACGCAGTTCATTCCCTTCTGATAGAGGAAATTCATGGCTCTCTGAGTTAGTGCAGAGGCCAAGTTCTTACCGCGATGTTCTAGAAGAGTGGTCGCTGGCCCCAAGTACCCGCGGTGACCGTTGAAGGACTTGTTGTAGCTATCATCCTGTTTGGCAACGACGACCGAGACTATCCTGCCTTTGAAGTCGGCCACGTGTATCCACTCTTCATTGAAGTGCGGAGACTCGGTTTTCCATGTTTGGACAACATCCTGTTTGAGTCTTTCCCACCCAAATCCAGCGTTAACCGCTTTCACGAATTCAGCTTCCTCTCCCTGCTTCAGACTTCTGATTATGACGGCGTCAGACATTTTGGGCATCGGTTTGACAGCTGTTAGGTCAGCCACCATGTGATAAAGGCTTCCTTCAGGCTTGTATCCGCGTCTAACCCAGTCCCTTACGAGCGGGCTTCCCTCATCGACCGCGATGAAGGCCTTCTTTTTCGTAACGTATTTTTCGACTTCTTTCACAAGCGCCTCCTCTGTTTCTTCGCGGTTTTGGGAGCCGAGGACGGTTAACCAGTCAACTTCTTCGCCCCAGTGTCCGTCATTGTACGCCGCGGTGCCCACGATTCTGCTGCCTTCTTCGGCGACCAGAACCTTCAGCCTTGCTTCTTGAATCCAAGATCGCATTCTTCCCTCCGTAAGGGGGACGAACTCGTAAGACCAATATCTCTGCTCATTCAAAAGGTTGACAATGTCTAGAACGTCTTTGTCTGTGAAACTTCGAATATAT
>CAYPRE010000028.1:5738-7331 GCA_964413045.1 uncultured Candidatus Bathyarchaeia archaeon | reverse complement strand
AGTGCATATAGGAGGGCCTTTTCGGGAACAAGACATCGAGCAGGTACTTGTCACTGACATCTATTCTCATTTCAGGGCAGGTGATCTCCAGCTCTTCTCTGCTTCGGTCTCCAATCAAGGGCTCAACCGCGGCCTGTAATTCGGCACCAGGCCACGGCTCGATAGTCAGGAACAGTAGAAGCAAGACAGCTGCAAAGACAGCAGCCGCTAATTCTTATTAGCCTCAAGGGTTAGCAATATCCAAGGTCGTCAATAATGGGTCTCGGCATGAGGACTGTCAGGGGAAACGTCTTCTTGATAGTCTGCATCATGGGATTTCTCGCAATTCTCAGCTCTACGATGTCAAAGAGCGGCGTGCTCCAGTACTTTGCCGGTTACTTGAAGACACCTGATGTTTGGCTGGGGCTCGTCTATTCTGCTTCAACTATTCCAGGGATATTGATCAGCTTGCCAGCAGGCTCGCTTTCAGACATATTGGGACGAAGAAAGATGCTCTTAATTTCAGGCGTCATCTTTGCCACAGCTCCGTTTCTGTATCTCATCGTAGACGTCTGGTGGCAACTTGCCCTTGTTAGGTTCTACCATGGTTTTGCGACGGGGATGTTTGTGCCTGTTGCGCAAGCTCTCATAGCGGAAGCCTATCCATCGAGGCGAGGAGAGCGTATTTCCCTCTTCTCTTCTGTAACGGCTATCGGAAGAAGCATTGCTCCCTTGGTCGGCGGCTCAATACTTGTTCTCACCAACCCTTTTGTCTTGTCTCCGGAATACTACACGAACTTTAGCGGCGTTTATCTTGCGGTCGGCTTCGCTGGCTTATCAGCCCTAGTGATTGCGCTGCCCTTCCTGCGTAAACGAAAAGATGCTCCTAAGCCCGATAGTGCGGGCAGAGTAAGCTTCAGAAACGTAGTTAGCGGATGGGTCAGGATTGCTAGGACCAGAGGCGTGTTGGTTGTGAGTTTGATTGAGGCCGGTCAATACTACACGTATGGGGCCGTGGAGTCCTTTTTCGTGACTTATATGACGTACGTAGCACATATGGGCGGTGTTTTTCAGAGTATCATTTTGTTCAGTCTGGTTTTCACCGTCATGCTTTCCAAACCTCTTGTGGGCAAGCTTTCTGATAGAGCAGGAAGACGGAAGCCCATAATTCTGGGCTGCGTTGTCAGTGCTGTTCCGTTGGTTGCTGTTCCTTTTTTCATGCAGTTTCCTGTTCTGCTCGTTCTGTCAATGATTTACGGTTTGGGTTTTTCCACCGTGACGTCGGTTACTCCTGCCTTGGTTAGCGAGTTAGTGCCGATTGAAGTCGTAGGTGGCGCTATGGGGTTCATAAGCACTCTTATGGACATAGGACAAACATTGGGACCCATAGTCTCCGGTTTCACACTTGGCACGTTTCTGGGCTACGTGGGCGTGTTTTCTTCTCTTGCACTCGTGCTGCTTCTCACCGTCGCAGCATTCGCGAGGTTCAAATTGAGTGAGGCACGCGTTGGCGACCAGACTTGACAGCGCCAAGTGCAAGTTCAGCCGAAATTTCGCGCGTCTTTCAGAAGAGTCTCAGAATAATAAACGTGAAAACGATCCAGCATTTCCTAT
>CAYPRE010000028.1:1117-5728 GCA_964413045.1 uncultured Candidatus Bathyarchaeia archaeon | reverse complement strand
AACCTAAACGAGGTCAATTTTTTCAGAAGAAGTGAAGGAGCCAACTATTTGTTCTTTGGCAATCCGCGTCCTTTAGCCCCGCTCGTAGCTGTACCTTATGTCCTGTTGTGCGAAATCATCTTCTTCAGAAGCAAACGTTTCTTTGTAAAATTGAAGGAGCGAGTTGTGGGGATTTTAGTCGTGCACGAGAAGCCCGAAGCCTTGTACATAAACAGTCTCGCCGTCGCTCCAGAGTACCGAATGCTCGGAACGGGCAAGTCTATTCTGGAGTATTCTGGCAGACTGGCCGCAAGAATGGGTAAACCGTGGCTGGAGCTTTCGGTGCTGAAAACGAACACTCCGGCGAGGAGATTGTACGAGAGGGCAGGGTTCAGTCTGTTCGAAGAGAGAAAGAGGTCTCTGAGGCTGAGAAGGAGTGTGGGTGAGTGAAGACTGCTGGGTATTCTGGGCGGTTCCTTTGCGAAAGTGTTAAACAGTTTTTGCAAAGGTCGGATCTGAGGCGGGTTTGCCCAGAAACGCATTTTTGCAGCAGTCAATTGTCCCTGATCTTGTGTACAAAGCACATCCTATTCTGCAATGCGTTAGGCATCATTTCAACATTGTTGTGGAAAGGCTTTAAATAACAAAACGCTAGATACAGCGTCTCTTTTAGCTACAAAACACTATCGATTTGTGATGGGCGCTGCTGTGATTTTATGAAGTGTCCGTATTGCGGGTCTGAGAACTTGAAGACTCTCGAAACGAGGGATTCACCAGATAACACTGTCAGGCGACGGAAGGAATGCAGCGACTGTGGGAAGCGTTTCACCTCGTATGAATACGTGGAGATCGTTGAGCTGATGGTGCGGAAGAAGGATGGTAGGACTGAACGTTTCGACTTGAACAAGATTGTTCGAGGTCTTCAGAAGGCTTGTGAGAAACGGCCCGTGTCGATGGAGCAGATCCATGAGTTGGCGGAGCATGCAAGACAGGATTTGACTATGTTAGGCAAGGACGAAGTTTCTTCCCGCGAAGTTGGTGACTTGATGATGCAGTATCTGAAGAAGCTTGACCGCGTTGCGTACGTGAGGTTCGCGTCCGTGTACAAGAGTTTTGAGGAGCCGCAGGATTTTGCGCGTGTGTTGAAAGAGGTAAGAGCATGAAGTTTGTCAGGAAACGTGATGGTAGGTTAGAACAGTTTGACCAAGATCGTATAACGAACGCAGTTTGGAAAGCCGTTAGGGCCGTTGGAGGGAAAGATCGCGAACAAGCGAAACGGGTCAGCGATCAAGTGTTGGCTGAGTTGAAGACCCGCTTCGGGGAAGACGGGGTGCCCACGGTTGAGGAGATCCAGGACTCTGTTGAGAAGACGCTCATTGAAGGCGGTCACGCCAGGACGGCTAAGGCATACATACTGTACAGAAAGCAGCACCAGGACCAGAGAGAGTTGGCTGCCCTTCTGAGCGACGCAGACCTTGTAGACCAATATTTGGAGATCGAGGATTGGCGTGTGCGTGAAAACTCTAACATGAGCTACTCGCTACAGGGGCTTAACAATTATCTGTCCTCCACGGTTATCGCGAAGTATTGGATCACCCGAATTTATCCGCCGAACATTGCGGATGCCCATTTTTCGGGAGACATGCACATTCATGATTTGGGCGTACTAGGCCCGTACTGTGTCGGCTGGGACCTGAGAGACCTGTTGATGTCAGGCTTCGGCGGTGTGCCTGGAAAGATTGAGAGCAGACCTGCTAAACATTTCAGGACGGCACTGGGTCAGGTCGTGAACTTTTTCTACACGCTTCAGGGCGAAGCAGCGGGAGCTCAGGCTTTCAGCACGTTTGACACGTACCTTGCACCGTTCATCCGTCGCGACCAATTGAGCTATAAGGAGGTGGTGCAGGGACTGCAGGAGTTCTTTTTCAACATGAACGTGCCCACACGTGTGGGGTTCCAGACGCCGTTCACAAACATCACGTTGGACTTGACGATTCCTGACTTTATGAAGAATGAGCAGGTTGCTCTGGACGGGCAGACTGTTGATTTGGCTTACGGCGATTTGCAGGCTGAGATGGACCTGTTCAACTCGGCCTTTGCTGAGGTCATGAGTCAGGGTGACGCTAAGGGCAGAGTGTTCACTTTTCCGATTCCCACGTACAACATTACGCGGGACTTCAATTGGGAGTCGCCAGTGTGTGAAAAGATTTTTGAGGTTACGGCCAAGTATGGTGTCCCGTACTTTTCGAATTTTGTCAACAGTGATATGAAACCTTCAGACGTTCGCAGCATGTGCTGCAGGCTGCGGATAGATAACAGGGAACTGCATAAGAGAGGCGGCGGTTTCTTCGGCGCTAATCCATTGACTGGTTCGATCGGTGTGGTCACGCTTAACATGCCGAGACTGGGATATTTGGCCACGGACGAGGATGATTTCATGCAGCGTTTGGAGAGCCTCATGGAGGTTGCCCGTGACAGTTTGGAGATTAAACGGAAGGTTTTGGAGAGTTTCACTGAGAACGGGTTGTACCCGTATTCGAGACGGTACCTGCGGAACGTGAAGGAAAAGTCTGGGCACTACTGGAGGAATCATTTCTCGACGATCGGCATCGTGGGCATGAACGAGGCGGTTCTGAACCTGTTCGGCGTGAACATTGCTTCAGGCGACGGCACGGCGTTTGCACAACGTGTGCTGACGTTCATGCGTGGGAAGCTGCTGAAGTTTCAAGAGGAGACGGACAGCATCTACAACCTTGAAGCTACGCCGGCTGAGGGAACGAGTTATAGGCTGGCGAGGATCGACAGGAAGAAGTATCCTGACATCGTGCCCGCGAACCAGAACAGTGTGACTGTGGGGGCTGAACCGTTCTACACGAATTCTACGCAGTTGCCTGTGGATTATGAGGGCGACCTGTTTGAGGCTCTGCAGCATCAGGACAGACTTCAGACACTATACACTGGCGGCACGGTATTCCACATTTTCTTGGGCGAGAGACTGCACTCATGGAAGGCAGCTGCCGAACTGATCAAGAAGGTGGCTTGGAGCACGCACCTGCCATATTTCACGTTGACCCCGACTTTCAGCATCTGTCCGACGCATGGCTACGTGAACGGTGAACACAAGAAATGCCCAACTTGTGGCGCCAGCTGCGAGGTTTATTCGCGGGTCGTGGGATATCTGCGACCAGTTGACCAGTGGAACGATGGCAAACAGGCAGAGTTCGCTGTTCGCAAGACGTTTGATAAGTCAGCAGTTATGCCTCCTGTGGTAGCCTGAGTGATAAACGAATGAAGTTCAGCGGCATTCAGAAGACAAGTCTCGTGGACTTTCCCGACCATGTTGCTTCCGTGCTTTTTGCGCCGGGATGCAACTTGCGCTGTCCCTTCTGTCACAACTGGAGGATCGTGGTTGACCCTAAACCGCCTTTCTTGAACGAGGAACTGGCTTTGAAGATTCTCAAGGAGCGCAGGGCGTTTGTGGATTCTGTTGTCGTTTCGGGTGGGGAGCCGACGATCCACAAGGATCTACCGCGATTCTTGAAGAAGCTGAAGGATAAGGGGTTCATGGTCAAGCTGGACACGAACGGGTTTAATCCGCGAATGGTGGAGGAGTGTCTGCCTTTTGTGGATTTTGTGGCTTTGGACGTGAAGACGAGTCTGGGCAAGTATGGGCGGTTGGGAGCTGCGGACATGAGCGAGTTTTTGCGCACTGTTGAGATGTTGAAGACGGGGAAGGTTGATTATGAGTTCAGGGCGACTGTGGTGCCTGGTTTTGTTGACGCCGAGGACGTCACCAAGATGGGCGAGTTCGTGAGGGGTGCAAAGATGTTTGCGTTTCAGCAGTTTGTCGCAGGAGACACGTTGGACAGGGGGTTGAATACTGTTGAGCCGTATTCGCCCGAGTGTATCGCCGGGTTTGCGGAGAGTATGAGAAAGTATGCGGAAAACGTCATGCTTAGAGTCTGATATTGCGTGTTGGAGCGTAAGGTTTAAGGGTCTACGCGTTGTAGGTTTCGAATGTTTCGGGGATAGGGTTTGAGCAAGAAAGAGGTTAGTCTTGAAGAGCGTAAGGCTGAGGTTCTGATTAAGCTTAGGGGTTATAAGCTGATCAAGAAGGAGAAGCATACGGACGGCATTGGCTATATCGTTAACATTCCACAAGACAAAGAGAAGGCTTTGGTTTGGTGTGTTCCAGGCGAGACAACGGTTGGGATAAACAGTATTAACCGTTTGTCGAAGGCCATGAAGGATGCGGAGATGGAAAGAGGCATAATCGTAACTGACGGTCGGTACACACATGCGGTTAAGCAGGGTGCGAAGAAGAAGAACATTGAGTTGTTGCCCAAAACTTTTCCTGCTTTTGACCTGTTTCAGCATAAGCTTGTGCCCAAACACGAGATTTTGACAGAGGAGGAAAGGACTGCTTTACTGGCGAAGTTTAGGGTTCATCCGTACCAGCTTCCGCAGATAAGCAGTGTTGACCCGTGTGTCAAGGCCATAGGCGCCAAGCCCGGGGACGTTTTACGCGTAATCAGGAAGAGTCAAACAGCTGGTGAACACATGGCTTTCCGTTATGTCGTGGAGTAGCAGGCTCCTGCAAAACTGGTAAGTGCATGGTGATTTGCTTTCTGC
>CAYPRE010000028.1:0-1060 GCA_964413045.1 uncultured Candidatus Bathyarchaeia archaeon | reverse complement strand
TCTGACTTCTTGTTTTTCTGGCCGTTCTTGTTTCAGGCTGTCTGAAGGGGTGCTTCTTCGGTTTGGGGATTGACCAAACATAGTCGGTGATTTCTGGTTTTGGCGCGAGTTGAAATATGTTTGACCGTTGGTTCTATATAATGGGAGAGCAGGATGGTTTTGGTGTGGTTTGATTGTTTAGTCATACTAGCGTTCGGACGAGTAACATGGACCGGTCTATTGATTTTTATGTCAGGTTGTTGGGGCTTAAACTCCTGAGTAGGCGTGAGATACCGCAGAATGATGCAGAGATCGCGTTCATGCAGGATCCTGAGGGCAAGGGGGCGAGACTCGAGTTGACGTTTTTCAGGAAACAGAAGAAGTTTGTTCAGGCTGACTATGAGGATCGGGTTTTTGACCATATCGCGTTTGATGTTAAGAGCATGGATGAGACTATAGCCAAGGTACGGAGGGAAGGGGTTACAGTGACCGATGAGCCTTACAGGCTTGGTGTGGGCGGCCCGCTTATTGCCTTCATCGAAGACCCTGATGGGGTTTTGATCGAGTTAATAGAGAAAAAGTGAGACATTGTCCGCCTTCCCAGGATGAGCCGTTGTGTCGAAGGTTCGTTGCGCGTACTTTATCTGTGGTGGAAACAACACATTGGCTGTGCCGCCTCCTTCTTTGTAGTCGTCATCGTGTTCCGTGAATCTGCCGTTTGAATCAACGACGATGTCGAAGACTTTCCAAATTGTCGTGTCTGAAGGCTGGCCTCATGGGAGTGTGAGTGCGAACCTGTATGTTCCAGTGTCCGGAATGACCACGTTGACTTCCGCAGTTAATGTTGAAATGTTACCCACGCCCACATAGTGTCTGACTGAGAAGCGGCGAGTTCCTTCTTGCAATCTCGAGATAGATGTGACTTCTGGGCCGAAGCCATGTTGAGTATCAGTGTCAAGCTAGCGCGCGGACGTTAGCAGAATCGGAATCGAATTCTGATCAGTTCTCTTTTTCTCCAACATCGCTTGAATAAGTGCGAGTCGAATATTGCCTGAGAAGAAGGTTTGGGGGATGAAATCGA
>CAYPRE010000027.1:0-11286 GCA_964413045.1 uncultured Candidatus Bathyarchaeia archaeon | reverse complement strand
GCAGTTTGACTAGTCAACAAAAATTTTTTTTGACTAGTCAATTGAGAGCACAGACGCGCAGATCCCTTGCCCACTACAAACCATGCAGCGTGCGTCATACCCTGAAGGGAGACATGTTAAACCTGAGACTGGAAGTCGATTTAACCTGATGATTCCTTATCCCGGCAGCAAGCTCCACAAACTCTCGAACCGTAAAATTGCTGAACTCCGCAGACGGAGACCCGAACCTAAGCCCATTACACATCGGGTCAGCATACACGTAAACCCTGTTCTCACCCAAAAAATACTCAGCCTCACCAGCAAACCCAAAATCCGGCCGAGACAACACTTTAAACGGCCAAATCTGACAAGCCCGCGGCTTCATATGCTGCAACTGACACAAGTAACCTCCCCCACCTCCACCCAAAAAAGCACAAGCCCCATCACCCCGCCTACCCAAAAACAGCTTACTCACACCCGAAGCCGTACACTCAACACCAAAACTCTTCACAATCCTCAACCACTCATAAAAATTAATAACCACACTGTACAGCTTACAACAATCCCCACACGAAAGACAACGCCAAGCCGCAATGCGCCGCCACGGAACAAACTCCATCCTAACACACGACCAGAAACCAACAAAAACGAACTAATAAAACCTACTTACTGAACGGCTCAAGCTTCTCCGCAACAACCCGCGGCAACTGCGTCGCCCTGCCCGTCTTCTTGTCAGCCGCCACAACCACCAAAACCCCCTCAGCAAGCAATTCGCCCGAATCCTTGTTAAGAACACTAAACCCGTAACGAACAGCCTTCTCCCTCAACATCAGCACGCTCAACTCCACTACAAGAACATCACCAAAACGCGAAGGCTTCCTGTACTGACAAGACGCTTCAACCCGCGGAAACCACAACCCCTCACCAGCAATGTCCCTGAAACTGAAACCCAAAGACCCGTAAAACTCCTCCTCACACCGTTCAAAAAACAGGAAATATCTCGAAAAATGCACAACCCCAGCCGCATCCGTGTCAGCCCAAGTAACCCTGTAATCCATCCTGAAAGCCACACCAGCCACAAGCCCCGCCTCCGACTGTCAGTCTTTCTTGTAAAGATAAAGCGTATGCGACGGAAACCCTAACGACAAATTCTCACAATAATTAACCACCTTAGCAGGCTTCCATCCCACAACCTCATAATCATGCGACACAACCCGCACGCCCCGCTTAAGCTCACGCTCCAGCTTCGGCTTAATCCTCTCATTAGCACTCGTCGTCAAATACAAAAAAACAACATCCGCCGACGACAAATCCACACCCAACATGTCACCATTAACAATCGTAATCCGATCCTGAAGACTCTGCTCATACACAATGCTCAAAGTCTTCTTCACCAAATCCTCCCGCAACTCAACCCCAACCGCCCTCGCACCAAAATCCTTAACCGCCATAATCACCGTACGCCCATCCCCAGCGCCCAAATCAAAAATCACTTCACCAGCCCGCAAATCCGCCAACAAAAGCATCTGACGTACAACCTGAGGCGGACTCGGAACAAACGGCGCCAAAAACACTTCATTCTCTCCCAATAAGACCCGTTTTCAACATTTAACAGACAATGCAACATGCACTACATTAAACATTTTCTATCAGCCTAAGAAACGTATGTCGCCTTATTCTTCGGCGTAGGCTGCCGCGCCTCACCACACTTCGAACAACTCTGAGCACACAACTCAAGATATTTCTCCTCTTCACCCGAACCAATATGCTCAGCAGCTTTTCGACATATCTCACTCGGCTCCTCGCATCCTTCCTCCTTGCACAGCTTACTAATGTACATACAGATCTCGTGAACATCCTTCGGCTCCAACACCGCACGATTCGTGCGCACGAGCAAACAGACCTCACGCGCCAAAACGCATGTTTTCATGTACTTAACGCGTTCCAGAACCTCTTCCCGCAACTTCTTCCTAGTAATCTCCAAACCCAGTTTCCTCACGTAGCAGAACCATTCACGCAAACATAGGCAGACCTTCCCTTAAAACTTGTTGCAGACCACTCATGACACAAAATCTGAACAGAAAAACCAGAAAACAGCAGGCTCAATAGAACCTTTTGCTAATCGCCTTCCGTTCTTCCTCCAGAACAAGCTCGTAAAAACCGTCCGAAAGCTTCGACTCCTTCTCCAACACCCTTCGAACATCATCCGCCCGAACCCTCCTCGCACAAAGCGCAACAGCCGCAGGCTTCCCATACTTCTCAATAAGCCTCGCCGCCTCCACAGCATACCCACGCAACTTCTCCTCAGGCCTCGTCAACTTCTGCCCCTCCTTCTCAACCAACGGCAAAACCCGATCCTCCTCCACCCTCAACAAACCGACCGCAGAAGAACCACACTTCGGACACTTCGGCCTGTCAGGCAAATCCTTAATCCTCAACATCTCCACGTACCCCCAACAATTAGTACACACAAAACTAGCAGTCTCACTCAACAACCGCGCCCGCGCAGACTCAACAAGCACAGCACGCATCCGCTCAGGAGGAATCAAATCCGTCTTCATGCTGATCCGTTCAATCCCCACACGCGCAATAGGCGTCGCAGCCCCGCCAGTATCAACCCGCACAACCTCAACTTCACCATCACGAATCAGACCCAACACCCTCACAAGATTCTCCACGTCCAAATCCTTCGAAAACACCTCCTTCAACGCTTCCTCATAAATCGGCGTCCCCTCAAAACTCTTCGCCAACTTCTGCAAACTCACACTGCTAAAATCAGCCCACTTCTTCAAAGCCCCAAACCGTCGCGCAACATGAATCATCCGCCTCTTGAACAACCCAGTCTTCACAGTCGCCAACGTCAAACTCGCCCTCACAGACTCAGCCGACAAACGCGTCATCTCACCGAACAATCGCACAACACCCTCAGCGTTCACAGACCCCATCGTCTGCACAAAAATGCGGTAAGGGTCATGCTGAACCACGGCTGTAAAACCAGCCTTCTCAGAAATCAACTGCCCCATCAACTGAGCCAAAGCCCTGTTCGTAAGCGAACCGAAGTTCACATGAACCAAAACGAACTCGCCCCAATCCTCAACAGTAATTCGACGGTTCGAAGGAACAGGAAAACCAGCATTAACCTGCTCAATCGTCTCAGCCAAAGCCCGCAAAACAACATCACTCTCAGCAGGATACTCCCCACTTAACTTCGAACCAATCTGCCCAAGCGAAACACCAGCCTTCATCTGCTCCTCAACAAAACCCCTAATCGCACCGACCTCCTGCGAAACCGCAAACGGAACAGGAATCTCCTCCCCAATCCAGCTCGGAATAGCCCCACTAGGATCATCAATCGGCTTAACATGCACCTTATCCTCACCCACATGCTCAATAACCCACGCCGACCCCCTGATAATGAACTTCGTACCAGGCTTCCCAAACTCAGCCATAAACGCCTCATCCAAAACCCCAACAGCCGAATCCGTCGCCCCATCAACCACCAAAAACTGCTTCTCCTCAGGAATCATCGACAAATTATCAAAATAATACTCGAACAAAGCCTTAGTCTGCCTCGGCTTAAGCACAACACCATCCTCAAAAGAAACCCAAGCCAAACGAGGAAGCCGCTGATGCATATACCGCAAAACCTTCTCTACATCCTCAACAGTCAAATCCGCATAAGGAAAAGCCCTCCCAAACAAATCCCGAATCTCAGTAAACGCCAAACGCCTGTTCTTAATCAGCAAACCCGCAATCTGATGAGACAAAACATCATAAGGCTTGTCAGGAACCAAAACCTCCTCCAAATCCTCCCTCAAAGCCATCTTACAAATAGCCAAAGCCTCGAGCGCATCATCAGAATCCAAAGCAACAATAATCCCGTCAGCCATCCGCCCAATGCTGTGACCGCTCCTGCCAACCCGCTGAATAAGCCGCGTTGCCTGACGTGGACTCATGTACTGAACAACCAAATCAATACGGCCCACGTCGATGCCCAACTCCAAAGAACTCGTACAAACCAGACCTTTCAACTCGCCACTCTTCAAACCCTTCTCAGCAGCCAAACGCGAAGGCTTAGCCAAAGAACCATGATGAATAGAAACGGGAAAATCAATATCCCAAACCTTAAACCTACTCGCCAAAACCTCAGAAACAGCACGCGTATTAGTAAACAGAAGTACAGACTTGTGCCTAGTAATATAGTCACGAATAATCCTCAATCTAGCCGCAACCTCAGGATGCGTATAGAGCTGCGTCGCAAGCCGCACGTCTTCATCATCAGGCGTGGGAAAAAGCACCTTCAACCTCATCATCCGCGCCACGGGAACCCGCACAACCTCAACACTGCGGCCATTGCCAACAAGAAACTTCGCAACCTTATCCGGACTACCGATAGTCGCAGACAAACCAACCATCTGAAAATCCTTACCAATCATGCTTCGAAGCCGCTCAAGCGCCAAAGCAAGCTGACTCCCACGCTTACTGTCAGCCAGCTCATGCACCTCATCGATAATGACCCATTGAACACGCTGCAAATGCTGACGCATAATCCAACCAGAAAGAACAGCCTGCAACGTCTCAGGAGTCGTAATCAAAATATCAGGCGGACTCCTCGACTGCCTCACCCGTTCCTTAGTCTCAGTATCCCCATGCCGAACAGCCAACTTAATATCAAGATTATTGCACCACCACTCAAACCGCTCAAGCATATCCCTGTTCAAAGCCCGCAACGGCGTAATGTACAAAACCTTAATCCCAGGCTCACCCTGCTGCTGCAACAACGCACTCAAAACAGGCAAGAAAGCAGCCTCGGTCTTACCTGTAGCCGTCGGCGAAATCAAAAGCACATTCTTCCCAGCCAAAACAAGAGGAATAATCTTCTCCTGCGGCTCAGTCGGCTTCGAAAACCCCCTCTGCTCAATCAACCTACGAACAGGCTTAACAAGTAAACCAAAAGCATTTCCAGAAGAATCGTTCACGACAGCCTAGACCCCGATGTTGCCACACATAAGCACATGGCCAAAGGTAAAAGCATTTTGCAAACCTAAAACAACAAACCAGTACCCGTAGCCAAATCTTGGTCCAACGGACACAGACAATGGAAAGTTATTTATCCATCATAATTAGAAACCATGGACCATCGAAATGATTGGAGGAAACTAAATGCATAAATGTCCAAAATGTGGGACAGAAGCCTCACGACCCAAGAAAACATGGTTCATGGCAGGCCGACCCGACAAATCAGGAAAGAGAATACAGCTCGAAATCGCACTCTATGAATGCCCGAAATGTCACCATTCTTTCCGCGAAGTCCTAAGCAAGAAGAAAATCTAGACGATCAAAAACCGTCAAAATCTCTCCCCTTCTTTTTAACACACTAAAAGCGCTAAGTTTTAAAGCGTCCCGTCCAATATTCTCCAAAAACCCCGAGAAGGAAGATTGTTGACGACACAACCAACGACAATCAAACGGCTGTGGAAGAATGAATATTTTCAAACGGCCATAATGATCGTCCTGATAGTCATAGTAGTCCTCGGATTCTGGTTCGGCTCACGAATCATTCTGAACACAGACTACCCGATGCTCGCGGTTGCTTCAGGAAGCATGCACCTCCAGCCGCCTCCCACATGCGACGGATGGTCCCACCCATTCGCAAGAACGCTCCACACAGGCGATCTTATCCTAGTCGAAGGCGTAAACGTCTCAGACATATATGCTGCACCCTACCCCAACGGAACCATAATCGTCTTCCATCAACTCTACGGTGACGAACTGATAGTCCACAGAGCCATAGAAAAGAGAACAATAGACGACAAAGTCTACTACGTAACAAAAGGCGACGGCAACGCTTCACCAGACCCTGGACCCATCCCTGCAGAGAACGTCGTCGGCAAAGTCATCTTCCGAATCCCATGGGTCGGACACCTAGCACTTTTCATGCGCAACTCCTCAGGTGTTTACTTGATAGTCGCCCTCATCATCATACTCATATTTATAGAACTCCTAATCCCCATGATACGGCGAAAAAAGCCCGCAACAGAGCAATCGCAACAAAACGAACAAACGCCGCAAACGGACAATTCTGAGAGCAGCAACGCAACGAAGCCTTAGACGTAAAAATATATATATTATATAACAACATCTGAGAAACATAACAGGGTATTTAAGCGTTCCATCAGCCAGAAGCGATGTCCAATGCCCAAAAGCAAAGCAATAATAAAAATCGAAAATGTCGTCGCCTCAGCCACCCTAAACCAGAAAGTCGACTTGAACGCTGTCGTCAAGAACTATCCGGGCGTAGAATACCGACCAGAACAGTTTCCAGGATTAGTCTACAGGCTCAAAAGACCGAAAACTGCCACGCTCATATTTAATTCTGGAAAAATGGTATGCACAGGCGCAAAATCAGAAAAAGAATCACGCCTCGCGGTCATGAAAGTCGTCAAAGAACTCAAGAAGGGCGGCATCATAATCATCAGCAAACCAGAACTTAAAATCCAGAACATCGTAGCCTCTGCAAGCCTCGGCGGCACGATTGACCTAGAAAAAGCGGCATATTCTCTTGGAAAAACCATGTATGAACCCGAACAGTTCCCAGGCCTCATCTACCGCATGGAAGAGCCCAAGGTGGTCATACTTTTGTTCGCAAGCGGAAAACTCGTATGCACTGGAGCCAAAAAAGAACAAGACGTCTTCGACGCAGTGCACAAGCTGCACGGAATCGTGGAAGAGCAAGAGTTAATTTTCTACGAATAAGCTTTCTCTCGCGTCTGGTTCTAGTCTTAATCTTTCTTGACTTGTTTCAAAATCATCTTCAACTGTTCCTCGTCTATGCTTCCCAACTCATGCAACGTTTCAGCCGTTTCACCGACGTTCAGCAGCGCATGAAGTTTTATGTTCAGCTGAGCGAGCTTCTTCTTTCCACCTTCCTGCCGATCCAGCAAAACTACAGCGTCGGTGACAATGCCACCTTCAGCCGTGACCGCCTTCGTCGCCTTCTGCAAGGATAGCCCCGTGGTGATCAGATCATCAATCAACAGAATCCTGTCTCCAGGCGCGATGACACCCTCGATCTTTCTCTGCCTCCCTTGAAGGTTCACACCCTTCTGAATGTAGAGAAAAGGTTTCTTCAAACCGTAAGCTATGACGGAAGCAAAAGGTATGCCCGCAACTGGAATACCTGCCATCCTATCTATCTCGCCAACGCCTATTTCCTGTTTTATGAAGTCAATGCAGAAAGCACATACCTTCTGAAAAGCGTCTGGAAAACTGGGAACTATTCGGAGGTCAATGTAGTACGGAGTAATCTTTCCGCTTGAAAGCTTATAGGCTCCGAACTTAAGAGCTCCGATCTTGTTCAGTATCTTGCATATCTCAACTTTCATCCCTTCATTCTTCAAATCGCTCGGCATTTTTTCACGCCCTTCTCGAAATTTGATAAATCTTGCCTACTTCGGGAACCACGCAGGTCATCTTTGGCAGTTCGTTCTTCAACACTTCAGCAAACTTCTTCTGGTCAGCCGTTGAGCCCGTGTGGTATGGAACCGCCACTTTGGGCCTCGTCAACCTAGCAATTTCAACACCTGACTCTGGTGAAGCACCTGGAGCAATTCCCACGGTGCAGAATGCAACATCAAGCTTTTCTCTCGTTCCTATGTCCACCATGTCAGAATAGGGAAGGCTGTCTGCAGTGTGGAAAACTTTCAGTCCATCCTCACTCGTAACTACATAACAGACAGGCGTCGCAGCAGGCGGATGATTGCTCTTCTCAACTCTCACGACGACCTTGTCAAGCGTGATCTCAGAGCCAGGAGTCGCTTCCTGCAGTTTTTCCGCGGGTATCGTGTTCCGCAGTCTCCTGTGAGAAGTGGGATCAGCAATAATGGTGCACTTGGTAAGCTTGAATAACTCTGAAATCAACGACTGGTCCAGATGGTCATAATGCTCATGAGTAATCAAAACTGCATCAACGGTCTTGAAATCACGCGGCTTAACGTCCACAGGGTCTATCACCAACGTTTTCGAAGGGGTTTTAAGAGTGACACCCGCGTAACGATTAAACCAAACAAACAAGACTTCGTTCTTTCCAGGACTCTTGCCAATGGACATTGTCAATACCTCACGACCATAGCTAACGCTCTCATGTTTTAAAGAGCTTATGCTATCCAAGCATGTTCTGCGGCTTCAAACCTCGAGCGACCAAGAGGTCAGCCACCTTCACAACCATAGCGAAGACGTCCTGCTGATAATCTTTAAATTGTTCTATCGTCGTGTTCAATATTCAAGTGACAGCAGATGGTTGACGTCTGGCTTCCCTACGGAAAATCAGAAGTGTGTGCGAGAATTCCAACTCGAAATTTTCTAGGTTCAATAGAGCCCAAAGAGAAACCAGGCGTCTCAGATGCTCAAGCTGAGCTTCTAAGAGCTCTGAGAGAGCCACTGGGCTCAAAAAGCTTCAGCGAAATTGCCAAGCCAGAAAGCAAAGTCGCAATAGTTGTAGACGACGCCACAAGACCGTCGCCAAGCTCTCTGATGGTGTCCGTCATTCTTGATGAACTCTGCGGGATCGGCGTCAAAGAAGAGAATATAACAATTATCTTTGCATGTGGGATACACAGGGCAGTCACGCCTGAAGAAGCAGCTAAGCTCTTAGGCCAAGACCTTCTGAACCGCGTTAAGACGATAAGCCACGACCCCCGTGCTTCAGACCTAGTCCATGTGGGCACGACCAAGCAAGGAACAAAGGTCCTCCTCAACAAGGCTTTCGTCGAAGCCGACGTGCGCATACTGACAGGCGACATATGCTTTCACTATTTCGCAGGCTACGGAGGTGGAAGAAAAAGTGTGCTTCCAGGAGTCGCAGGAGAAGAGACCATAAAGCACAATCACACAATGCTCTTGGAAGCCAACGCCAAAGCTGGAAATTTGGATGGAAACCCCGTCAACGAAGACATGGTGGAAGCGGCACGAATGGCCAAAGTCGACTTCATACTCAACGTCGTCACAAACAGTAAACGTGAAATCGTAAAGGCCTTCGCAGGCAACCTGGAAAAAGCTTTCCTCGAAGGAGTTGGCCTTGTCAACGAAGTGTACCGCGTCAAAGTAGACAGACGAGCTGATGTCGTCGTGGTAAGCGCGGGCGGCGAGCCTCTAGACTTGAACCTGTTCCAAGCCTACAAGGCCGTGGACAACGCTTTAGAAGTAGTGAAACGAGGCGGCGTCATAGTGCTCGTCGCAGAATTGGCTGAGGGTCACGGAAACCAAGACTTCTACGATTGGATGTCCAAGTACAACGACTTGAAACTCGTCGAGAGAGAGATAAAACGCAATTTCGTCATCGGCGGGTCGAAAGCCTACTACTACCTTAAAGCACTGCAGAAAGCTCGGATCATCTTGGTCTCCTCGATGCCTGACTATTATGCCGCAAGCGTCTTCAAACTCAAAACGGCGAGAGCAGTAAACAATGCTCTGAGCCTAGCCTTCGATGCTGCAGGCAGCAACGCTAAAGTTTGGGTACTGCCCCTGGGAAGTCTAACATTGCCCGAAGTCGTGACTACTGAAGAACAAATCGTTTCCGCCAAAACTTAGATGGGAAACACGTTTAAGTCACGGATAATTTACAAATAAGACTCAACGGGGCAAAAACCGTGCAGAACACCTACAAACTACGCAAATTCACCATAGAAGACCTGAACAGCGTCACACAAATCAACCAGACTTGTCTTCCAGAAAACTACACCGACCTCTTCTTCGTCGACCTCTACCGCAGATTCCCAGAAACCTTCATAGTAGCTGAAGAAAACGAGCATGTGGCCGGCTACATCATGTGCCGCATCGAAGTAGGCCTTTCAAACTTCGGACTGACAGGCATATTGAAAAAAGGACATGTAGTCTCAATAGCAGTCATTCCTGAACACAGACGCAAAGGCGTGGGAAAGGCACTCATAACCGCGGCAATGGAAGGCATGCGCCACTACGGCGCAAAACAATGCTACTTGGAAGTCAGAGTAACCAATGACGCCGCAGTCACACTGTACAAGAAACTCGGCTTTGAAATCACCCGCACAGTACACGGATACTACGCAGACGGCGAAGGCGCACACGTCATGACCATCAAAGTGTAACAGAAGCCAGCGCTTGTAACATCATGATCAATGTCGATGGTCGATGTTGCTTGTAGAATGATTTTCTGGGCTTCCCGTGCTCCGTCGGTTTTTGAAATAAACGTAGACGCCAAGCTCAATGACGTATGTGACGATCGCTGCTTTCTGCAACATTTCCACTTTAGCCAGACTCTCACGCGACAACGGTGCTGTTTGTTGACATGTTATTGGA
Source organism: uncultured Candidatus Bathyarchaeia archaeon (assembly GCA_964413045.1). GTDB lineage: Archaea > Thermoproteota > Bathyarchaeia > Bathyarchaeales > Bathycorpusculaceae > JBGQMW01. Next base: position 972 of record CAYPRE010000027.1, on the reverse strand, counting down.
AACATAGACCCAAAGAAGCACGTTAAATGCCTCGACATGACTATGCCAAAGCTGCATCCAGAGCCACACTGCAGAACACCCACGGCACCACAGGTGTTTTTTCAGCCGAGGAAGAAACATATCAGACTAATCTAGGAGAGCCAGTTTAGTTGGAAAGCACCTCTAGAAGGCCCGCTAACGTGGACATACTCATCGAAATCGAATGGGACACAATCACAGACTTGAAAAAGATGCTGAATGACCCTGAACTTTCCAAGGCGGAGAAGATTCGCGCCGCGAACGCCTTGGCTTATCATACGACTGTCCTGAACAAACTTCTCGTTCAGAAAGACGAAACCTTGGGATCTGACGATGAGACGTTGGGACACTTCGTAAAAAGATACGGAAATCGAACCTGCAGACACTTCATGAGGGAGTTTAGAACGTGGAAGAGAGCGACTTTGCACAGAAGATAAGCACAGACATTTCCTTCGTCTCTTCTGTCTCTGATAAACTGATTCAAAGCCCGACAGCCCTAAGACAATTGCTCGCCCACGAAGAAGTAACCCGCAAACTGGTCGAAGACCCAGTGTTCTTCGCCATCCTGATGTGCGGAGACAAATGGCTTGCAGAAGCACCGGAACACCAGAAACTACTCCGAGACATGAACCCTAGGCAGGTCGCCGTCTGCGGCCGTGGCTGGGGCAAATCCCTAGTCCTCAGCAGAAAAAACCTGTGGCTCGTTTTCACCAGGCCTAAAGTTGAGAGTTTGATCATCAGCAGCACGCAGCGGCAGAGCATGATTATGTTCGACTATTGCTACTCAACCATCAACGCGAACAAGCTCATGCGAGAGATGATTCAACGACCTGGAACAACGCGTACTATAATAAAGCTGAAACAACCATTGGGCGGCAGAATAGTGGCGTTACCTTGCAGCAAGGACAAGCTCAGAGGATACCACCCGGATTGGGTGTTTCTGGACGAGGCGAG
>CAYPRE010000026.1:0-11411 GCA_964413045.1 uncultured Candidatus Bathyarchaeia archaeon | reverse complement strand
AGCAAACCACGTTGGGGAAATCGTGACAGGCATGATGGACTGCAACGCGCAAGTGATTTGGGGCGCCCGAGTCAATCCGCAGCAGGAAGGCAAACTTAGGGTAACGCTTGTGATGACAGGGGTGAATTCATCTCGACCTGCGAATGGTTTGGGAACGTTAGCACCTCATCTGTTCAATATGGAACCCTATGTGAAGCCAGAGAGAACGCTAGAAGTAGATCTGGACCTTTACCAAATGGAAAACATCTAGATTCATACTTTTCCCAACGATCCTTGTGTTCTGAACTGTGCCCATATTTTGCGTAACCTAAGGTCAAATGGGATGGCTCTGCCGAATGGTTGACACAGGCCATTACTGATTGCTTTAATGATGTCGTCCACGTCGAGTTGGGCCTCTATTTGCGTGTATGCATAGCCGATTTCCGGACCATAGTGGGCGTCGCTGCCGGCAACTCGTGGTTTTCCAATGCTAAGTGCAAGTGACTCACTTCGCCTAGCAGAACGACGGAAAGGCAAGCACGAAGCGTTGATTACTTCAACCGCGTCAAACTTTGCGGTAACATGCTTGCCTAGACCTCCTTTCAAGAGACCGAAAGGGTGACATGCCACCGCAATGCCGTTCGCTTCATGAATCCTGTCCACGGTTTCATCAACGCTCAATCCTTTCTGGACTGATTCCTGCAAATTGAGTGCGATCACGTGTCCTTGCGAGCTTTCGATCTCCATTCCTGGAATGATGAAGAAATCCGTCTGTTGGGAAGTCGTAAGTGCTCCACTTAGCCTGCTATGGTCAGTGACTGCCACGCCGTCTAGGCCAGCTTTTTTCGCGTAAAAAACGAGCTGCTGGGGAGTAATTGATGAGTCGGCGGAATGGAACGTATGAACATGCAGATCAATTCTCAGGTGCAAGTTTATCCAGCCACTTTGTGAGTCAGGAAGTTTCAGCCAACTGCTCTCTGACCTTTTCTAGCTTCTCTTCGATTTCCTTCTTAGTAGCGTCTATTTTCTTGAAGAGTGGTTTCGGTTTGTTGATCCTGTGAGACTGTGGGAAGGGTTTCAAGGCTTCGTTCCATTTCTGTTCATGAACGTTTCTGCCAAGGTTGAGGGTCTTCCAGATTTCGTCGGCTGAGAAAGGAATGAAGGGAGCGGAAACTATTGCCAGAGCTTTGACATACCGCGCTGCTACGCAGAAGATACGGGCTGCTTTGGGTTTGTCAGTTTTGATCAACTTCCAAGGTTCTTTTTCGTTGAGGTATTGGTTCCCGCGCCTTCCTATCCCTATTAGAATGTTAGTCGCAGATTGCAATTTGCTTTCTTCAATTTCATTCGCCATCGTATCTACTTCTTTCTGCAGTATCTGGAGCATCTGTTCGGCTTCTGTGTCCAATTCAACGTCGGGAATTTGGCCAGCGAACTGGGTATTGATGAAAGTTAAGGTTCTGTGGACGAAGTTCCCGAAGGTATCGTTCAAGTCTGCGTTGATTTTGTCGATGAAAAGTTGCCATGAGAATTCCGAATCCTTTGTCTCTGGTCTTGTTGCCATTAGATAGAAGCGCCAGTAGTCTGCAGGGAATAGTTCAGTTGTCTCGTTTATCCATATTCCCCTTCTGTGACTTTTCGAGAAGGGCAATCCGTTGAACTGGATGAAGTCTGTTGCCGACACGTTCCAAGGCAAGTTATAGTCGTCTTCCGATGCCAACAGAAGAGCTGGAAGGATGATCGTGTGAAAAGGAATGTTGTCTTTTCCGATGAAATACAGAGTTTTCGCATCTTTTCTGAGCCAGTATTCCTTCCATTCGTCGGGCTTTCCAAGTTTTTTGAAGTATTCGATTGTTGCAGATACGTAGCCTAGAACGGCCTCGACCCAGACGTAGATTCGTTTGTTCTCGGCATTTGGAAAGGGCGCTTGAATTCCCCAAGTGACGTCTCTCGTGACTGAACGCGGTTTCAGTCCTTCCTTGACAAGGTTTAGGCTGAAGTTTCTAGTGCTGGTTGACAATTGCTTGTTGTTTTCGAGATAGTTTTTTATCTTCTCAGAGAGCTTTGGCAAGTTAAAAAACCAGTGTGTAGTCTTCTTCAGTGTTGGTTTACTCTTGCAGATTGCACAGTAGGGTTCTATGAGAGATGTCGGTTCTAACAATCTTCCACACGCGTCGCACTGGTCACCCCGAACTCCCTCATGACCGCAGTAGGGGCATTTTCCTTCCACGTACCTGTCCGGCAAAAAGCGGCTGCAATTTTGGCAATAGAGCATTTCAGTTTCTTGCGAGAAGATGTAGCCGTTGTTGTAGATTTTCATCAGGTGTTCCTGGACGAACTCTTTGTGCACGGGGTTTTCTGTTCGAGTGTAGTTGTCAAAGGAAAACCCCCATTTCTTGATAGATTCAACGACTCTTTCATGATTTTTGTCGCTCAATTGCTTCGGAAGTATACCTAGTCTCACTGCTTCAACCTCGGTTGGTGTTCCGTGCTCATCTGAACCGCTGACCATGACCACGTGTTTTCCGGCTGCTCTATAATATCGGGACGCAACGTCAGCGCCTAGAAAGTGTATTACGGTCCCCAAGTGCGGGAGATAGTTGACGTAGGGCCAAGCAGATGTGACTAGTATTCTCTCATGCTTCACAATGCACCAACATCCAAAGTGTTTAGTGAGAGATTGGAGATTCTATTACTTAGCCTATATGGTTTTCACTTGCGGACAGGTTCGATTGACAATCTCGTCACGTATGAGGATCTACCAAGTTTAAGGGAGTGTTTGTTCAGTGTCAGGTCATGGTCGGATTCCTTGCACGTATTGTACATCTGTTTTTGGACACACAGATTAAATAAGACAGAATCCATAGCGTCAACAACTCCTGACGGTGCGGCGCACAAGATGATCGACCTGATAATGTGGGCATTGTGGTTCATGTTCAGCGGCTATTGTGTCTGGTTTTTGACTAGAGTTAAGAAGTCTGAACCCCTTACGTTGGATAACCTAGTTATTCTGTGGAAGCGTCATAGGCAGCAGTCAGGGTGTAACGCGCCTCTCTCTAAGATGGAGCTGATCGTGAATCCGCGCTCAAACGAGTTTTCAGGTTTCAAGTGCAAGTGTGGTTACCAGTACCAGTCTCAGCGTTTGATCATTCAGAGACATACTGTGGAGCGTAGCATGTTCATGCCGATATCCGCGAACAACACGGAGCGTTCACAATCTATTAAAACATAAGCCATGGCAATTAAGGTGGCTTTTCTGAGTCTAGTTTGAAGCATGAAGCTGATAGAGAGAACCAGTGCACGTTACGATAAACGGTAATGGAAGGTGGCCTAACGTTAGCAGATGATGTTAAAGAATATGTTGAGATGCTGTTTTCGGCAGGCGAAACCTTGTTCGGCGTGTTTGGTTATGATAGGAAGAGAATTAGGATTGAAGTGAAACGCCGCGAAAGCAGGTCACTCTAGACTAAATGGCGGAGCATGTGGTTGAGAATCCGTCAATCTTAATTAGATGGAAAGTCATTGTATTTTTTCTTCGACTGGTGTGAAATTGGCTCCCATAATTCGAATAGAGAATCTCACAAAAAGATTCGGCCAGCAGTTTGCCGTTGATCATCTAAACCTTGAAGTGGAAGAAGGCGAGATTCTTGGTCTTCTCGGACCAAACGGCGCGGGCAAGACGACTGCGATCCTCATGTTAGCGACCGTCATAAAGCCCACCGAAGGGACAGCTTACGTTGGAAAGTATGACATACGGAAACAACCTGAGAAGGTGCGGAGTTTACTTGGAATAGCTTTTCAGGAACCAAAGATGCTGTGGGTGAGCACTCCTTGGGATGTTGTCAATTGGCACGCTAAGGTTTGTGGTCTCTCTACGTCTGAGCGCAAGAAGAGGGTTAAGCTGGTTTTGGACGCGGTTGAAATGTGGGACGCTCGCCGCAAAAATGTTCACGCACTTTCGGGGGGCATGAGGAAACGGGTAGAAATGGCAAAAGTGCTCATTCAGAGACCTAAAATAGCCATTGTCGATGAGCCCACGGCTCAGATAGACATCGTCGGAAAGCACAAGATTTGGAACATGCTGCGCGAGCTTCGCGATGAAGGAAGCACGATAATACTCGCCACGAACGAGCTCTACGAGGCTGACATACTTTCGCAGCGCGTGGCGATCATGCATAAGGGCAAGCTGCTGGTCTGTGACACGCCGAAGAAACTGAAGGACAGCATTGTCGGCGGTGATATCATAGACATTCAGTTTGGAAAAACACCGGATGCGAAAACTGTTCAGGAACTCAGAGGCTTCGATGAAGTCGTTAGTGTGCTACAGCCAAAACCCTCAGACCTGCGTGTGCACTTGAACCGCGTTGAAGAGGTAGTGCCCAAGATAATGAACTTCTTGATGAAAAGAGACGTACCTATCACGAGCATACATATGAGTGAACCCAGTCTTGATGATGTGTTCGCGCATTATACGGGCTTGACCATAGAAGAAGCTCAAGAGAGCGAGGAATAGGAGTGGTGAACAGACTTCTCCTCGTGATCGAGAGAGATGTTCGCCTCTTCTTCCAATACAAGTTCTTAATAATAATGCGTGCCATCTGGTTCGTTTCGCAAATAGCATTGTTCGGGCTCATTGCTTCTCGAATGATAAACATTCCGGGCGTTGACTATTTCAGGTATTACGTCGCCGGGCTTTCAGTGATGACGCTATATTCAGCAGCTATATTCATCGGTTTTGACATTTACGAAGAAGCAGAGCATGGAGTATTTGAGTATCTGCTTAGTTTGCCAGTATCCAGACGAGAGTTGGTGCTGGGCAGGTCCATCGGTGGCGGTTTGAGAGCTTTCATATACGTCGGACCGCTGATAGCCGTATCATTGTATGTCATAGGCACGGTTGAGCCGATCAACTTTCTAATTTCAATGATTGCCCTGTTCCTCTTCGCATTTGGTGTTTCAGGAATGAGCATTACGCTTGCAGTAGTAATAAAATCCAGCGACAGGTTTGACATATTCATGGGCGTGTTGGATGCATTAATCGTGCGTTTGAGCACAGCGATGTATCCTCTAGCGGTCATTCAAGCATCTAACCCGGCATACGGGAGTCTTGCGCGCTTTAACCCCGTTACTTTCGCCGCAGACCTGTTCAGGTGGGGAGCAGCTATACCGTTGCCAGTGTTAGACAACCCATTGATGCCCTTCCTTGGTATCGTGGCATTCTTTTCACTGTTCACCTTTGTCGGTGTCGTCATCTACGAGAGACGCATAGAAGGGGGAGGCTGGCAGTAGGTTGAAAAACATCTACTACATAATAGAACATGACTTCAGGAACTTCCTCCGTTACAAATGGTGGCTCGTGGGCCTTATCAGCATGAATCTTGCTGACTTATTCATCATGGCCGTCGTGTACAACACCATGCTGTCCGAGGCTATCAGGCACGATATCATAAATTACTTCAGCTTTTTTGCCCCTGGGCTTGCAGTTACGGGTTTGTTTGCTTCAGCTTTTATGATCGGCAGAGAAATCAACGTGGAACGCCGCAGGGAAGTGCATCATTACATGCTTTCTGTACCCATGACTCGCATGGAATTGGCCATAGGTCGTGTGCTTTCTGGAGGGTTAAGGGGAATGGTCTACATGGTACCGCTATTGTTGACGTGCTTCATTTTCCTCGGGTTTCCCACTGTGCTCCAGTTGCTAATGATTCTCGGCGTTTTGTTCTTGTTAGCTATTGGTATTTCGGGTTTGAGCATTGCCATAGCGGTGTCAACAACAAGCTTGGAGAAATTCATCACTGCCAGAGGTCTGGTCTACTACACTATGTTTTTCTGTAGCAGCGTGTTCTATCCCTTGTCTCTGATTCAGGATCTTGGACGAGATGGCAAGTTTCCAGGGATCCTGGTGACGTTTGCGGAGTTGAACCCGTTGACTAGTGCTTCAGACATGATCAGGTCATTCCTTCTTGGATACCCTGCATTTTCCTATTATTCTATAGCGACTGTTGTGGCATTTTCGTTGTTCTTCACTCTGGTTGCTGCTTTTGCGTATATCAAAATAATAGAGCGAAAGTGACTCTTCCCTCACTTGAACTCTCAATTAATGTCAAAAACATTCTCTACTGTCCAGTCGATTCTCTTTTCATAAGTCTTTAAATTGGGTGGTCGGCTCGTGATAACATTAACTATATTTGTCAAGATGCAGATTCTATTCGTAACTACTATCCCGCTTCATGGTGAAAGATTGGCCCGTGACCCTGAAGAATTGCGTAACAGGAAAAAAGAGGAGATACTGAGCTTCTGCAAGCATATCGCAGCATCTTCGCCAATCACTGCTACGTGCATGCATTGCCAATCTGGAGACTTGGCAAAGTCTGAAGCGGGAGTCATACAAGTCCTTCTGATCATTCATGATTTCAGACCTAGACTAATGAGTTACGTGAAGATTCTCGATGATAGTAGTCTTTCAGTCATGGCCGCTGACGAATGGGTTTTCGAAAGAGATGTGGACAGGGGCTTCGTAGGCGAAGCTCTTGCGAGCGAGCTAATCTTCCCATACGTGCCTCTTTCGAACGAGAAGTACCTGCGTTTTCAAGAAGTGAAGCTGAAAAAACGTTTGATATTGGAAATGCTGGAGAGTCTTGTTCTCGATTTTCCTGAACTTTCCTACTTGTTCTATGTGGAGCCTCAATATTTCATGCACGAAGCCATACTTACAAGAGCCAGATTTTACCCGCCCATGATGTACAATATGGCGAACTTGACTAAGACCAGAGGAAAAGAAGCTACGGAAAAAGTGCTTTGCGGTTACATCGATGCTTTGGGAAAACTGGAACAAGAAGGAATAGTCAACTTCTCGAATGGCTTTGTCAGACTCTCCAAAGGCTTTGTCGATCATGTACGCAGACGAAAAGCTCGATTCACAAACCTTTTCAAAACAGGGCAAAGAACTCTTTTTGCTTCAGCCCTCGGCGTTTTTCCACAAATACTGACCTTTCTGTCACAAAACAAGGACTTGCTGCCCACCCTGCAGAAGATGCTGTCACCGAACGTCCACCCCAACACTCAGGTTGAGGACCCTGAAAACTACGTTTACGTCCCAACAGCCACAGGCCTTGTGCCGTTGGCAAACAGAACCGACATACAAGCGTTTGCGAAAGAAGTATTGGCCGCAGACAAGAACGCAAAAGTCGCAGTCGAAAGCTTGGGAGGAATATTGAATGACGTTTTCCTGGTTACAACTCGCGTGAAAGGCAAAGAGGTCAAGGTGGTGGTCAAAAGGTTCAGGGATTGGTCTAACTTCAAATGGTTTCCTCTAACACTGTGGTCTGTCGGAACACGGAGCTTCACAGTTCTCGGAAAGTCAAGACTTGAAAAAGAATGGACAACAAGTCAGCTGCTGTATTCGAAGGGTTTGCATGTTCCTCGACTTCTCCATGTAAGCCCGCCTAGACGTTTGATCTTCATGGAATACATAGAAGGCGAAGACCTCAGAAAGGTCGTAAGAAGAGCCGTTTCCTCAAAGAACGAGAATGAATCGCATGAATGTCTTCAGATCATCGAAAGGGTCGGTGAACTAATTGCTGAAGTCCACGCTTTGGACATGGCTCTGGGAGATACGAAACCTGAAAACATGATTGTCGGAAGAACAGGTGAAGTCTACATGACGGATTTCGAACAGGCAAGCCATAACGGCGACAAGGCGTGGGATATTGCCGAGTTCTTGTACTACGCGGGACATGACATTTCACCTTTCGTCGCGCAAAGCCGTGTGGAACAGATGGCGAAAGCTTTCCTGCATGGATACTTGAAGGCTGGAGGACATGTCAAGACAATAAAGGACGCTGGAAAGCCAAAATACACAAAAGTGTTCAGTGTGTTCACGTTTCCACACTTGATGCTTATTCTCTCAAACGTCTGCAGGAATGTGGATAAGCCGGAGAGGAAATAGAGGTGGTCAAGAACGTGACGAATATAGCCTTTTATGGCGGCGTCAACGAAATCGGTGGCAACAAGCTTCTCCTCAATGACAGAGACACAAAAGTGTTCTTTGATTTCGGAATGTCATTCGGAATGAAGAAGCTTTTCTATGCGCCACCATTCCTTTCGCCCAAAAGCGCGAAAAGTTTGCAAGAACTTGGGATTTTGCCGAAGCTCAAGGGGTTGTACAGGTTCGACGAGAACACTCCAGAAGTTGATGCAGTGTTCTTGTCTCATGGCCATCTAGACCATTCAGCTTATTTGTCCTTCATAAACCGTCAGATCCCTGTCTATTGTGGAGAAACAACTCGGACAATCCTAAGGGCTCTAGGCGAGATGCGCCGGTCTGACTTGGAATTTGACGTTGAAGGAATCTCCTTCAAATCTTTTAGGACAGGGGAAAAGATCAGAATAGGTTCCTTGGAGGTCGAGCCAATTCACGTTGACCATTCGATTCCTGGAGCATATGGATTTGTGATTCACACATCAGGCGGTGCCGTGGTCTACACTGGGGATTTTCGAGTTCATGGCGCCAAGCCTCAATTGACTAATGATTTCGTGGAAGCAGTCACGGAAGCGAGGCCTACCGTTGTCGTGACCGAAGCCACCAATATGACTGGTGCATCTGTGTCTTCCGAGAGCGAAGTTGAAACTAAGCTCAATAACATCGCTTCACAGACGCAGGGAATCATGCTTGCAGAGTTCGCGTATGCAGATGTTGACCGGCTGAACAGTTTCTACAGGGTCGCCAAGAAGAACCGTCGATGTTTGGCCGTTTCACTCAAACAAGCCTACTTGATAAATGCCTTGCGTGCTGACGAGGGTTTGAGAGTTCCAGACTTGAATGATGACAATATTCTGGTTTTTCGAAAATCGAAGAAAAGGTATGACAAATGGGAGAATTCGATTCTACAACAATATCCTGACAAGATCATTGACGTGTTCGAAGCTTCGAAGCAGCAGTGTAAGGTAATCCTTGCTCTATCGTTCTACGACTTGGAAGAACTCGTGGAAATAAGGCCAGACGCAGGCAGCTGTTATGTACTGTCTGCGTCAGAGCCTTTCAATGAAGAGATGGAGATTGATTTTGAAAAGCTTACAAACTGGCTTGGACATTATGGTTTGCCCCAGTATCATGTTCATGTTTCAGGTCATGTAATGCCACTGCAACTGAGGTCTATGTTGATGCAGGTTAGGTCTCAGAAGGTTTTCCCAGTTCATACAGAAAACTCTGGACTCTTTGCGGAGTTCATGCGAGATTTACCAGGTGAAATAATTATCCCTGAAAAACAGAAGAAATATGAACTTTAGTTTTTTGGTCTCCAGACCCTAAGCTTGGCTTTTCATGTGCCACTCGTCTTTTTCTCTGTAGAGCCTTTGTAGTATCTTCGTGGCTTTCTTTCTGTCGATCGATAGCAGCAGTCTCGCAACGTGTTTGCACAGTTTCTTCGTGGCCGAGATCTTTGGCCAGTCGGCGCAGTCATGAATAATGGTCTTAGTTTCGAGATCGATAACGATGTGGTAGTCTTTCACTTTGGCTTCAATACGCTGATCAGTTTCGCGTTCTACGATCAGTTCAGTCTCTTTGATCTCCTCTGCTCTTCTGAGTCGTCCAGCTGGAACAAAATAGCGAAGCAAGTTTTCAAAGTCTGTGCCTTTTGGTTCAATGAAGTTTACGAGTGACGGACTCTCGGCTTGCGCCAGAGTCTGGAAATATCTCTCTATCTTCGTCTTCGCTTCAGACTGCTTAGGCGACATGACACCCAGCATCTCCATGACCTGCAGACAATTTTCGACTGCGTAGCCATGAAAATGATTGTTGAAGTAACCGTAAACTTTGTCGACTCTTGCTGTTGTTTCTTGCACTTTCGGAACCCAAGGTTTGAGTTCATCAATAGGGTATCGATAATCGAACCATGGTTTTGAGCCTCTGCCGTGCCATCGGAAATAGGCTATTCCTGAGGTGACATGAACCTCGGGGGGAAGCAATGGTTCATCAACATTCGTGTATGCAACTTTGTATTTCTCCAGTAGGTCCCAGGTTTCTTGTCTCATCCAAGACTTGTGACGAAACTCAACGGCGAAGTTTACGTGAGTGGGAAGTACTTTGAAGAACTGTTCAAGCTTTTCTGGGCTAAAACTGAATCTTGGCGGAAGCTGAATCAATATGCATCCCAGTTTCCCGCTCAGATAGAGAGGCTCCATAAACTCAATGAATCTTGTTAGGTCTTCCTCAATTCCCTGTGCCATGTCCAGCTTTTTCTCATGAGTTATCAATCCAGGAAGCTTTGCAGAGTACACAAAGTCATCTGGCGAATATCTTGCCCAACCCATCGCGGTGCCTTTTGAAGGATACCGGTAGAAGGTCGAATCAATCTCAACGGTGCCGAATACATTTGAGTAGGCGCGAAGCATGCTCTTGTCTGTCTTGGTGTAGAATGGGCCGACCCATTCTTTGTAGCTCCACCCAGAGGTTCCAATGAAGACTTTGCGGTCTGAGACCAACTGAATCATCTCATCATATGCTGCAGTTTTTCTCTTATTTCATCCACACTTCCATACTCGCCTTCAGGAAGCTTCTCCAATAGGTCACGCGCATGAACTCTTTCCTCTGCTGTAAGGTCTAGGAGTTTCCACCCTTGGTCTTTCACGAGTTCTTGTTTGTCCGTTGGAAACCTCGCGTCTTCTCGCAGGATTTCCTCCAGTGAGGACAAGCCTGTTGAGCCTGTGACCTTTGGGGATTTTCCTGTTTGCTTGTATGTTTTAAACCTTGCAGCGTCCTTGTACATTCGGACATAGTGGAAGCTCATGACCACCTTTTGCGATTTTCCACTTGATGCTTTGTGATCTATTTCTGCAAGTTCTCCGTCCGTCGGCTGGTAGATGTTGTGTCTGCCTTTGCCGAAGAGTCTCGTGTAAAGGATGTCCGACTCGTACGCTGGTACTTCGCCTTTTGACAAGTCAACGCAATGTACCATGCCATATTCCTGCATAGTGTTCAGCAGTTGCTGGGGGAGCCGTAATGTATCTCTCCCTCTGATTTCAAGGACAATTCTGAGACTGCCAAGATTAGTGGAAGAAAAGAAGTCACGAAATGTCTTCAGTGAGCTTGTGTCTAGTTTGAGCGATTTCGGAATTTGCAGGTGTAACATATTCGTTTGGAGAATTGAGCAGAGGTTTTTCATTGTTTCGAATGTTTCGAAGGCTTCTTTGACAGGTCGAAGTTTGTGTTCATGGGTTATTGACCGATGGACTCTCAAGCTGAACGTGAAATCTTTGGGGACAATTCTTCTCCATTTTTTTGCTGCTTCTACTGATGGCACATGATAGAAGCTGTTGTTCACTTCGACGAAATTGAAGGCTTTCGAGTAGGCCACAAGCGGATTAAGTCCTGGTACTTGAAAATATCCCCATCCACCCGCTCCGATGAAATAGTCCTTCGCTGTCAGTTGTCT
>CAYPRE010000025.1:10713-11417 GCA_964413045.1 uncultured Candidatus Bathyarchaeia archaeon | reverse complement strand
AATCCTGCTTCGGTGGGTCCAGGATAAAACTGCTTGAGCCAATTCTCTTGGATTCTGACAACCTGTGCTTCATGGCAGTCGAAGGGAACATGGTGTCAGGGTATGTTGTGGCCAAAGTCTACCGAGGCGTGGCTGAGCTGGGACCCTTTGTCTGTTCGCCAGACCAGGATGATTTGGCTATAGGTCTATTGAGGACAATGCTCAATAGGTTAAACGGATTACAGGTGTCGCTTTTCCTTCCTTCAAAGGAAACGCCGATAGTCGATATGCTTAAGGGGAATGGATTCACTGAAGAGTTTCGCGTGGCACGGATGTATCATGGCACCGCTTTGGCCATGAACTGCATTCGAGGGGCTGAATCACTGGAGAGAGGTTGAACGTCTGCATGTCTGTGGACAACTGTCGAATCATCGTCGAAGACTTCCTGAAGAATTCTTGGACGTGCGTAGAAACCTTAGTGAGTGAACTTGCGGCCCCCGATGGCAGAAGTTACGAGGCTAATCTCTATTACTTCAAGGATAATCATAGGCAAGATATCGCGTTTGATGGCAACCACTTTTTTCTCAGAGCTTCAGTTGAATACTCCAACCCCCAGCTGACAGTGGAAGAAGTCCAGGGTATAATCGCGGCGCGGTTGCTAGAGGTCTGCGGCAACTACTTCCACAGTTACGGTTTGCACGTTGCAGACACAAAAGACGTTGATG
>CAYPRE010000025.1:9315-10703 GCA_964413045.1 uncultured Candidatus Bathyarchaeia archaeon | reverse complement strand
GCACACTCCGGATGTGAGAGATGCCAACACGATCTGTGAGCTTCTTAAGAAGCCTCCTGAAGGACGAATCGTGCCCTTTCTTCTCAACACGGATGAGATCGAGGCTGACAGATACTCGATGAACCCGTTGAAAGAATCCATAGTTAACAGCGGTCAAAGTGCCTTCGCGTGTGCTCACGTCAAAACAGAAAGCCTCAGCATAGACCAGAACTTCGCCAAAAAATACGCGGGCTCATTAATCTGCGGAAAGGAAATAGAACTCATAGCCAAGCATTTGCTTTCATGCAATAACAGCTATATCGACATGGTCGACGCCGTGAAATATGAACAACTTCAACAACTTTCAGGACCCTTCGGAATAAACCTGCATATCTATTCAATGCGTATGCCCCTCTCCGTCCTAGAAAAGGAAAGCACCGAAGGGCTTCTGCACCACATAATAAAGAGAACTCACGCAGGCTATGAAGCAATCGAATGTGCTTACAAGTGCATGGGAAGGAGCATGAAAAACCTTACAACTCTCCTAACAGTGCCTCATTCCGCAAAAGGCTATGGTTCGAAACGTGCTGCACGGGGAAGAATCTATTTTGACGGTGCCAAGCTGAAGAATATCAAAGTGGATTACCGTACGGCTCTGCTTTATCCAAACGCGATAGACCCAAGCGACATAAGCGTGGCAAAAGCAGACGACAACTTCATAGTCGAAGCAGACAAGCTCACAAGCTACGATTACAGAGAAACCCCCTCATCGCCACAGTTCTCTCTTTACTCTCTTGCATCACCCGAGAACGCCGTGCTCTGGCATGGTATCGGCGCCTTCGGAGCCTCAGAACTGCTGAAGAGTTACACAACAACGCGTCTAGCCTGCGTCAAGGACATGCTCATCAGCGGACTGAGCAGAGAACACGGAATTGCGACAAAGATGCCGCTGCAATTCAACTTGGTTCCAAAACACATGTGGTTCCACCCTGTGCACCGTAACATCGATGCGAGCATCGGCTGCGTTGAAGACATGACCTTCCTGGCTCAACTCGGAATGAGAATGGAACATCTTTCTTCCGAGCAATACATCCGCAAATGACAGAATTTCGAACGCCAAAATGGCAATCTTTTTTAATTCAAGACAAGAATGACGGCTTGACCACAATGTATTTCAAGCAAATCAAACATCGCGGCGACAACTTCTCCTACATAATCGCGGATGAGTCAACAAAGGAAGCAGCAGTCGTGGACCCAAGCTTCAATGCTGATGCTATAACACAGACTCTTATGACGCAAGGCCTAAACGCAAAATACATCATCGCCACTCATCATCACAGCGACCACACGGCTGACAATGAAAACCTGAAATCGAGATTCAACGCCAAAATCGTTGCCCACAAAAAATC
>CAYPRE010000025.1:0-9215 GCA_964413045.1 uncultured Candidatus Bathyarchaeia archaeon | reverse complement strand
ACAGAGGTGTATCCCGGCCACGACTATGGTTCTGCCCCAAAATCTACCATAGGCAACGAAAAAAAGACGAACTACGTGCTTGAAAAACGAACTCTCAAAGAATTCATAGAATTCATGAAGACCCCCTAGACAGGCTTAGACAATTGAAGTTGCTCGCATTGCAGACGACGAAAATCTGAGTTTCCTTGGGGGATAACCAAGGTTCAAGATCTAGGCCTCGCATAGACAGCCTGTCCGACCTTGTATCCCGTTTCTAGCTTTCCAAGCTCTTGAGCACAGCTATTGCTTCTGTGATGTGCTTTTCAGGCTTGGACTGGGATGAAAAAATGTGTCGAACTGTCCCTTGCTGCCCAATAATGTACGTTACTCTGCCAGGAATGATGCCTAGAGTCGATGGGACGCCGTACAGTTTCCTCACTCCGTTTCCAGTATCGCTGAGCAAGATGAACGGCAAATTGTGCTTCTGTGCAAATTGTTTGTGGGACTCGACGCTTCCAGAATTCATTCCGATGACTTCTGCACCTAAATCTTTGAAAGCTTCATAGTTATCCCTGAAACTGCATGCTTCCTTCGTGCAGCCTGGTGACTCGTCCTCAGGATAGAAATAGAGAACGACATTTTTCTTGCCGAAGAAGTTTGAGAGAGTAACGTTCTCCCCCGTCTGCGACTGCAGGGTGAAATCTGGCGCTTTGTCTCCCACGTTAACCTTGCCCACATTAACTGCCTCCGCACTTCCTTGATTGGCTGATCCGAGTAGTTTAATATGCTTATCTGCCTAGATAAGTGAGGCGTACGCAATGCCAAGAACAAACTTGGGTCAAGCCCTTCAGGGCTGAAACGGCAGAATTTGGCAGGGGCTAGACAATGTCTGAAAAGACGGTCACCTACGAGATACATCCTGATATTCCTGCTGGTTACGTTGAAAACCTGCTGGATTTCATCTACCAAAAATATTTGTTAGCCCAGAAATCAAGATTCACACGCGTTTCCAAGAATGTGGCAGAAGGAACATCCTCTCTGGCTTTCACTGTTTTGGACAAAACTGGGACGCAAAGTCTCAAAGTCTACATCTTGGGTAGTGTTCCCTTGAGAGTAACCATAATGCCTGAAACCGAAACAGTCACAGAAGACGCTGTAGACGAGGCAAAAGAAGACATCGACATTGCCGTAGACTTTTTCGAAGAAAAAGTCAGACAAAACACGTTGTATTTTGCTTGGAGAGAAGGAGAAGAAATCGTTCCAGAGAAAGTAACGGGAAAAGAAAAGAAATCCATCAATAGACTTCTTCTTGAAACCCAAGTGTTTCTTTCCATTATCTTCATCGGTTTCGGCCTTGTCTTGTTCATCTATATAGGCTGGATTGCCCCAATAGTCCTTTTGGCGATACAATCCGTCATCCTTTTCTACTCAAGCAAGCTGATTGAAAGAACCGCTGACTGGCGCATAACCAAAGACAACCCAACTGTACACTTGCTGGAATACAGGCTGCCGCTTGAAGAAAAGGACGCTTTTGAGAAGGACTTCCCCAAGGAAAAGTTGATGAGCATAAAAAAGGAAGTGTACGAGCAGACCATTCGGCAAAGGGGACAAATTGACTGCCAGACAACTGGCAAAATATTCAGCAAGTACGGGATAAAATGCAGCCCTGAGAACTTGGCAACCAAGCAAGTGAATGTGTACGAGCTCGTGGAAAAAACAGCGGACAAGTTTGGTTTTCCAATGCCTAGAATCGTCATTTCCAACACGCTTATGCCCAACGCGGCCGCTTCAGGGCCCAGTCCAAAGCGCGGAGTGGTTCTTATTACTACGGGACTTCTGGCTCAACTTGAAGAGAACGAGATTCTCAGCGTGTTGGGGCATGAATTTGGACACATGAAAGGACGCGACCCGTTGGCATTGTTCGGCTTGCTCGGTGCAGAGTTTCTCTTCAGGTTCTACGTGCTGCTGCCGCTGGTCCCATTCTTGTTCACTTCTCTGCTCTTCTTCGTGTACTTCTGGGGTGCTATGACGCTTGTTTTTTTCATCGCCAAGTTCTTTGAGGCCCGAGCTGACCTCACCTCTGCTGCGGTGATTGGGCATCCGCAGATTCTGGCAGACGCTCTTGAAAAAATCGGCTTCAGAAGACTGCTTTACGAACGTCTGCCTTCCTACCGAATTCAAGAATGGATAAGCTTCGACCCGCACCCGCCGATGTACTTCAGAATTCACAGACTTAGAAAACTCGGGGACAACACAAGAGTGAAGCATCCACTGCTGCAGTCTGCAAAGGAAGTAACGAGAGGATTCATTGAAAGCCTCTAGAAACCTGTTCTAATCCTTTCTGCGCAGGTTTGGCTATATGTTGACTAGGATTTGGTCCCCTTCAACCTTGACCTGAAAAACCGGTTCCGGCTTCTTCGCTGGGCCCTTCACAACGTTCCCAGTCTTCAAGTCAAAAACCGACATGTGACAAGGACAAGTCACGTTTTGGCCCTTGAGCGAGCCTCCTGAGAGGTTGCAGGACATGTGCGTGCAACGGTCTCCAATGGCATAATATGTTCCGTCAACGTTTGCGATCAAGATTTCTTTTCCTTCAGCCTCAATACCTTTCATGCTGCCCTGTTCCAAGTCTTTTGTGTTAGCTACAGTAACGAACCCCATCATGACACGCCTACCAACGTGACCTACTCGGTAAGAGAATAAAAAATTTGCCGTTCTCTGCCGCTGATCCGCAAAAGGGACGTCCTATTGATTATTTTTGTTGTAATAGAAGCGAAAATGGCAGCAAACGTTTTTATAGGAGTATGCGTTTCTGTGGGCCTGTCACAATGATTCATGCTTACATAAAAGAAGCTTTTTAAAAGGCTCTTGGAGATCGCATGCAAACTTTTGTGGCAGGAGAAATGAAAACATATGCAAATGAGATATTTCAAAGACTTGCCATTGAGTCCACAGGTAATGAAGAGCATCGAGGAGCTCGGGTTTACGGAGCTTTTTCCGATTCAAGCTGAAGCAATACTTCCGTTACTTGAAGGCAAGGACGTTATTGGACAAGCCCAAACGGGCACGGGCAAAACCGCGGCTTTCGGCGTTCCTATGATTGAACGCTTGAGCCCGGGGGAACCCACAGTTCAGGGCCTCATTCTGCTGCCAACTCGCGAACTTGCGATGCAAGTTGCAGAGCAGCTGAAGCTTTTCGGCAGGCACAAGGGAATAAGAGTCTTGGCCGTTTACGGGGGCGAGCCTGTTCAGAGACAGGTGCTCGCTCTGGAAAGAGGCGTTCAAATAGTCGTCGGAACACCTGGCCGCGTTATAGACCTGTTTGAAAGGGGAAGACTGTACCTTAACCGCGTGAAGATAGTCGTTCTTGATGAAGCTGACAGAATGCTTGACATGGGCTTCATAGAAGACATTCAGTACATTCTCTCGAAAGTTCCAGTGAACAGGCAGACAAGCTTGTTTTCTGCAACGATTGACCAGTCAGTCAAGAACATCTGTCACAGATACCTGAAGAATCCTGTGATGAAACTCGTAAGCAAAGACGAAATTGCCCTCACGCAGATAAGCCAGTACTATACGGTCGTCAACCCGCACAGCAAGTTTGAAAGCTTGTGCAGCATACTCGACGAGAACAGCATAGCAAGAGCGATCATTTTCTGCAGGACACGCATACAGACTAGCAAAGTAGCGGACAGACTGAGACGAGACGGCTACGATGCAAAGGCTTTACACGCAGGGTTCACACAACCGCAGAGAGACCAGGTAACCAACGCTTTCAGAAACGGAAGACTAAGATTTCTAGTAGCCACCGACGTCGCAGCACGAGGCTTAGACATCGAAGGCATAACCCACATAATAAACTACGACATGCCCGAGGACGCGTTGATATATTTCCACAGGATCGGACGAACAGGCAGAATGGGACGCGAAGGCACGGCCATAACCCTCGTAGGCTATGGAGAAATGGAAGGTCTTCAACAGATCAAGGCCTTAACGAAGACCAGCATAGAGGAACTGGAACAGAACCTTACCATAGTCCCGATTGCACCGCGTTTATAAAGGACGGTTCCACATTATTTAGACGCGGTAGCGTTCCATACAACAAGATTCCAAGGAAACAACGCTACACACAACAAACAAAAGGAGTGAGAAAAAAATGGCAGAAAACAACAAGATCGTCTTCATTGGCAGGAAACCAGCAATGAGCTACGTCCTAGCGATCATAACAAGTCTATCGGCATCAAACGCGAAGGAAATAACGTTGAAAGCACGCGGTCAAGCAATCACGACAGCAGTTGACGTCGCAGAGATAACCAGAAGCCGCTTCCTCAAGGACCTAAAAGTCAGCAAGATCGCTATAGGGACTGAACAGATGCCACCCCGAGAAGGCGAAAGCAATACGCGCGCGGTTTCCACGATGGAGATAACCCTAGCAAAAGACTAGAAAACATCGGAAACGAAGTACCACGTAGGCGAGTATCTCGCCTTTCTTTCTTTGACAATTTTTCTCAAAGCAATTTGTACAGTTTTTCAGTCAACATATTTCAGAATCTCATTCAGATTCGTCACTGATTCTACGCCCACGGGCGCATCACCGTCTCGGCTGATCAACACGGTTTTCATTCCGACTTCTTTGGCGCCCTCATAGTCATACTTCACGGAATCACCGACAAAAACAGCGTTCTCAGGCCGCACCTTCAATCTGTCAAGTGCATAGCAAAATATCTCTCTGCTCGGTTTGGCTTTCTTGCAGGCGTCACATCCCACTGCAACGTCAAAAGTGTTGTTAAGGTTCAGTTTCTCGAACATTTTCTCGATTTCTTCGGCCAGCGCATTGGTCACGACCCCTAATTTCACTCCTCTACGTTTCAATTCCTCCAGAATCTGGGCAGCATCTGGAAAAACCTGGAGATCTGCGTAGTCGAACCATTGTTCATTGATTCTTCGTGCTAATAGCTCGCGGTTTTCATCTATGCCGATTGTTTCCAGAAGTCTCATGTTCCATCTATTCCAATATTCAATGCCTTGCTGTGCCATGGTTTCAGGGTCGTGTTCTGTTTCGTTTTTTCTATGGGCTGTCCGTATTTTTTCGGTTTGAATGTGGATTCCGTGGGTTTCAAGGATTCTGTGAAAAATTTGTGCAGGCTCAGCTGATTTGATGATGGTTCCACCCAGGTCAAAGATGACTGCTTTGACCAGTTCTCGGTTTTTCAAGGACGCTCTCCAAGTGCATTGACCATGACCGTGAGACATAAAAGGATTTCAAGCATATAGACCAAAATGAGGCGTGATCTGCGGTTTCTCCGTTTGCCGAGTGTCGGCCTCTCAGAGGACGCTTATTTCTGCGACGGAAGGAATCACAATGTTTGCATATCGGGCGAGCTTCTCTTTCTCAGTGGACCCTGTCAGCACGCCTATGCAGGCTTTCACATGCGCGTTTTTTCCCATCTGCATGTCTGAAACTGAGTCTCCGATCATAACGGTCTGCGCGGGGGGGACGCCGGTTTTCTTGGTGGCTTCAGCTATCATGTCTGGGTGGGGTTTGCCGTTGATGACGTCATCGTCGCCGACGAAAGCGTCGAAAAGCGAATCGATTTCTAGAGCTTGAAAGGATTGGACGATTCTTCTGTGGGTGTCGGTTGAAGCTATGACCAGTTTCAGACCCTGGCTTTTCATTTTCCTCAGAGTCGCTTCAACACCGTTTAGGAGCACTGAGCCGTAAGGCGGTTTCATGTTTTGGTCAGCTACGTCGTATGCTTCCTGTGCCATTTGTCGGGCGCTTTCCCACGAGTGACCCTTCAAATAGAAGGCAGTGGCTGCGATCAGGATTTCTTGGGGTCTCGGAGCCGTTGCCAAAGGTCCCGTGTAATCAATCGTTCTGTTTCTAAGGTCGACGCCAACTGTCTTTTGCCATAGGTCTGAGACTTCTTTTCCGCCCTTGTTCTCCACGGCTTGTCCGCGTGCTTGTGCCAGCGCCAACAACACTGAGGTCAGGTCTATTAGTGTGCCGTCCTTGTCGAAGACAACCAAGTCGCAGTCTATGGACATGTTTCCGGCGAGTAGCATTTTATCACAAAAAGGGGGGTTACTCTCGGCTTGCGAGTATTACGATGTAGTCCGCGGTGTCTGCACACATGTCTGCGGCTTGTTCTATGAACTCGATGAAATCGTCGAAGATCACCATGATTCCAGCGTTCACCTGTTCTCCGAACTTTATGAATGAGGCTTTGGTTTTCAAGTATATTTCATCGATGTCATGCTCGATTTCTTCAACTTTCTTTGCTCCTTCTATGGCCGCGGCGGGGGCAACGTTGAGTTTTTCTATGCAGACTCTCAAGGCTTGGGCACAATCAACGAGCAGACTTGTCATGTGCACAGTGTTTTCGCAGAATTCTTTGGGAATCTTGGCGTCTGCAAGCATTTGTAGGCAGCGGGCAGCGTCCTTTACGTGGTCGGCCAACGTGTCAAGTCTCTTTACAAGGTGCAACAAGTCTTCGCGGTAATCGGAAAGCAATGCGGCTCCCTTGGAGAGTTCCTTGAAGACTTCGGTTCGCAGCACGTCCACTTCTTCTTCTGCCTTGAACAGATTCTCGATCCGTTGTAACGCTTCCTTCTTGTTTCCCTCTGCGATGCTCTGTGTAGCTCGGTTTAGAAGCGTCACGGTGTCAAGAGCCTTAGTTATCTGCTCTTGAGCCAAGTCCAAAGCTTTTGTCTTGCGACGCTTTTCAAACCATGCATAACTTCTCTTTTCCAAACGCTACATCCTCACATACATTACTTTTCGTCATTTGCTTATAACTTTTCAGAACCAAAGCTTTTCTACGGTCTATGCGGAACCTCGTTGTTCTGTTTTCCAGTATGCACGGTTTTTTCCTTTTTTCGTTTTGACGTGTTCTTTTTTGAAGATTGGGGCTTCTTTCTTGTATCTGTTCACGGCTTCTTGGAGGACTGGAAACAGGTTTTCGCGGTGGGAGCCCGTGACTGAGACGTAGACGAGGTCTTCTCCTTGTTTGAATTTGCCGAGCATATGGTGGATCTGCACGTCTGTGATGTCTGGTTTCTTCTTTAGGTCTTTACAGATGTCAGCGAGGATTTGGCTTGCTTTTTCTTCGTATGCCTCGAGTTCTAGTTTCTGCACTTTTTCTCCCTCGGTTGTTTCTCCTCGGACGACGCCGATGAATATGGCGATGGCGCCTGCCTTGTTGAAGTTTCGTTGGCTTTTGATGTTTTTGATTAAGTCAGCTAGTGAGAAGGTTCCTTTTTTGTGGACGCCAGCGTGACTTGTCAAGTGTGTGTTCCTGCTTGTACTAAAGGGGTGTGATTGTATAAGGATTGATGTTTCAGCGTGTGTTAACTTGTTCTTAGGTATTTTTGCATGTTTTCCGGTGTTGCATGTGGCAGTGGGAGGTCTTTCATTGTTAGGAGTCCGGCTGGGGCGTTTATTACTCTGGGGATTGCGTTGACTATCATGGCTACTGTTCCTGCGTCTCCGTGTACGCATGGTTGTATTCTCTGTTTGATGGTTGGAATGCCATGGATGGTTATGGCGTCGTATTCTTCTTCAGCACCTATGTAGGCTTGGAAGTCTAGGGTTATGGCTTCTTTGTTGTTGATTATTCCTTTTGCTCTTTGTTTTAGGCCTGCGACTTTTCCGACTGGGACTTTTATGTCTTTGCTTGCAGCAGGTTTTTCTGCGATGACTGGTTCTGCGGGTTGTACAATTGTTTTGTCGAGTTTCCATGCTAATGCGTTGGCTACCATTGTCATAGACTGTTCAAGGCCGACGTGGCCTGTGATCTGTTTGTTCTTGATTTTGCCTTTAAATTCTTCGACTGTGAGACCTGCGCCGATTTTTTTCTGGAAGGGCACGCGTCTGGTGGCGGCGTTCATTATTCTGGTGACTTCTATTTTGTCTATTCTTTCGCAGGGCGCGGTAAGCGTGATTACTAGTGCGTCCATGAGGAAGCCGGGGTTTATTCCAGTGCCCAGAACAGTCACATCATGTTTCTTTGCTAGGGCGCCGAGTTTGTGGGCGAGGTCCGGTTCAGACATGTACGGATATGAGAGTTCTTCGCATGTCGATACGACGTTGACGCCTTGTTTAACTATCGCAGCTATTTGCGGATAGGTCTGTTTGAGGTAGGACGCAGTTGCGTGCACTGCGATGTCTGGCTTGGCTTTTGCTAATGTCTCTTCAACGTCGTCTGTAACAGTTGTTCCTGTTTTTGTTTTTAGTGTCAGGATTTCGGCTAGGTCTTTGCCGACTTTTTGTTTGTCTATGTCTATGACGGCGACGATGTCTATTCCTTTCTTTTCTAGAAGATGTTTGGCGATGAGTGCCCCGACTGCGCCGACGCCGTACATTGCAACGCGGATGTTCTTCACGTTTTTCGCCTCTTACGCTGGCTTTTCTTGCGGGCTACGGTATAAAAGCATTCATGATTCATCCGCGGCGTCGCATATCCATGAGAAACCTTTACGTTTGTAAACTTTTATATGTTGGCCAACCGCCAATATTCTGGAGGGGCCAGAAGCGTGACAGTTCCAGGAACCGCTGCTACCAAAGAAGTTGTGGACAGAATTCTTGACGCTGAAAAACTCAAGTACTGCTTCGAATGCGGCATCTGCACGGCGAGTTGCTCCATGGCAGACATGCTTGGAAGCGATTACAACCCGCGGAATCTTCTGGAACGAATCGCGTGCGAGCCTGAAGCTGTTTTGGATTCGGATGAGCTTTGGCTGTGCGCATGGTGCTACAGTTGCCAGAAACGGTGTCCACAGGCCTTGAAGCTTCCAGAGATTTTTCTTCTCATGCGCAAGGCTGCCAAAGAAAGGGGCAGCAAACCTTTCGAGAGGGCATTGCACAAGATCGTGAAGAATGTTCCGCTTCCACTCGTGACGACGCTGGTTTGCTTTCATCCTGAAAGAACAGGGCTGGACAAAGAGAAGGTCCTGAAGGAGATCGAGGAAATCAGGGAAGAAATGCACAAGACCAGGCGAGGCGAGAAGCAGGCAAAATCTCTTGGGAAAGTTGCAGTCATCGGTTCAGGCCCAGCAGGGCTGAGTTGTGCGTATGAGCTTGGCCGCAAAGGCTATGTGGTGACGGTTTTTGAAGCGTTGCCCGAGCTTGGTGGCATGCTGAGGAAGGGCATTCCTGAGCACAGGTTGCCTAAGCACGTGTTGACCAAGGAAACTAAGTGCATATTGGAATCGGGTGTGGAGGTTCGGACGAACAC
>CAYPRE010000024.1:11297-11612 GCA_964413045.1 uncultured Candidatus Bathyarchaeia archaeon | reverse complement strand
AGCTATAGGGTTGGTGTGGGGTGGCATAATTCTTTTCATCGTCGGAGTATTTGGCATAGCCACATCGCTCCTTAGAGGACATATGGACAAGCAACAAAAAAAGGCAACATCAGTTGCCCAACCTCAGTCATGATCATGAAGTTTACATGACGCCCACGCGGAACTTTGCGCGAGTGCACTCGTGGAAACCGCGAAAGTCTCCCACTTCTTTTTTTCTAAAACAGGACTCTGAAGGGTCGACGGTTGCTTTCTATAATCCGCTTGCTTCAGGAAACGGCATAACTCGCATCGGCGGGAGTTTGGCGAAGCGCGCGC
>CAYPRE010000024.1:4017-11255 GCA_964413045.1 uncultured Candidatus Bathyarchaeia archaeon | reverse complement strand
ACCAACTTTGGGCAATTGACAACTACTAGACGTGAAGTTTTCTGAAAAACTCCTCAAGGAGGAAAAGATAGGGGTCGGGTGTCTTGGCAACGTCTTCTTTGTGCGAATCCCAATTATCCAGAATTCCGAGGAGACGTATTCCCAGACGGTGTTTCTTCTCTTTCCTGAAGAAGGCTATCGTCTGTTTTCTGGTTAGAGGAAGCTTGCCTTCCTCTGAAAACGCCAAGTAAGATAGGCAGATGTATGCATCTTTCAGAGAATAGTAGACAAGTTTGGTTTTTCTATCGGTCGGATGGGGGAAAGTGAGCATGTGACGGATTGTGTCAAGAGTGTCTCTGCGTTTATAGGCAACGTAGTTGACTGTCTCTTCTTTTGTAGGCAATTCTAAGTCCAAACTGCCATAAAGAGGCTTGGCGTACAAAAACTCCAAGCAGTGACCCCTTGGCATAGTATTCAATTCGTCGAGGCTGAGAAGATAAAGCGAGAATTGAGGATATTTGAGGAAGACACGCTGAAGACTTGTGATGACTTCCTTACTTATCTTCTTGGTTATTATTACCGAGTCCCAGTCACTGTCTGGTCTTGCTTCTCCTTTTGCTCGGCTGCCGTGATGTAACAAACACAGTAGATTGCTCTGCAGAGCTCCCAGAACATCTTCCCTGAGACTCTGTAACATGTCACCCTTTTCTGACACTAAACCCACAATTCTTAGTAAGTCACGAAAGCCCGATAAAACATTGCTGTTCAGCAAAAGGAAATGTGTGTGTGGGATAAAACTTTACCCCCAAACCCAAACGCACGAACAGACCCCAACTCTAGTTAACCAAGCACTTACGTAATTCTCGAAGCTTCTTCCTAACACAAGATAACCAGACGAACGGATTAGTTTCTAAACAGGCTAGTGTGCTATTCTAGTTTTTATGGTCTGTTTGAGAAAAACCGAGTTAATTTTATATAGTGTAAACTGTCATTATTGGCTCGGTTGGAATGAAAGCTAGGATATTGATCTTGATTCTGGTTGCTGTCGTCGTTGTGAGTGGTTTAGTCTACCTATTTCGAGATTATTTGGTCCCGAAACCTGCTGGCCAAGATTGGAGGACAGGCCCTGGGACAGCGCGACACCCGCCCTCTGGGCTTGCTAAGAACCTGACTGTTTTTGCGCAATATTTCTCCACCATGAGTTTGGTCACAGATGGATGGAGCGGGTTCGAAAACGCCACTGAAAGTTTTTCGTCTAATGATAATGTGATTGTGCTCGCGAACGCGACAAGCACCGTGACCTTGTTAGTGTATGTTGACGACAGTGGGAACGGTGGTTTGTTTACTGGTGTGGAAAATGAACAGAACATAACTGCCGGTTTGACAGCCATAAACCTAGGCAAGTTTCAACCAAGCACTTATGTTGTACGAGTCATCGTAAACGATGTGTGTATAGAAAACCTTGTGTTCGAAGTTACCTAGACTCGCGCGCGTAAGTCTACCTATTTTGGTCAAAAAAGCGAACTCGCTAATTCTGTTTAGAAAAATGTCTGATAAGACCTTTTTTATCTTACGTGTCAGAAAGTGCGAGTAGGCATTTCGGTTTTCCTGCTTCGATATTTATGCAAAAGTTGTTTGTGGCTTTTGAGCAGCGGGAAACATCACAAGTTGTGACTACAAGGAGTGTTTTCCGTAGGTGCGTCGCCTTTTAAGGAGACTATCGGCTTAGTCGTATTCAGAAAACGATGAGGTGATGGATATGGCACGTCAAATTAGAGTTGGATTGAACTCGAGAAATAAGGAAGCAAAACTGAGTTCCGTAGGATTGGTAAGCAATGGATTGAGAGGAAGACTTGTCAGGTTGATGGCCAACTGCTCAGCAGACTCCGCAGCTGGAACAAAAGCGTTTGAGGTCGAAGCTGACCAGAAGAACGTATCTCTCGAAGGTCCAACGCTCAGGAGAATGCAGATCCTCCGATGAACGGAGCTGGACTAGTCACGAGTTGTGAGTTTCCCTTTTAGGAATGAAGGGCATTGGGTAAGGAGTGTTGAAGAAATGGGTGAAAGAATGTCTGTTCCGGCAAGAAGCACGGTAACGTTGGGTAATGTTGATGGGTACTTGGAAGTTGGCGAACACGCAGTGGTGAAGGGCACGGGAACTCCGCCGACAATCAAAGTTGACGGCACAATCCACTGCGCAGGGCATGACAAATTCGAATGCAACGTGACCGCTGAAAGCCTCGAGGCAGAAGAAAACGTCACAGTTCATGGCGATTTGGACGTGAAAGAGAACGTCGAGGTTGAAGACGGCAGCCTGGAAGTCTATGGCAAGATGAATGCCCAAGACATTGATGTAGACGACAAACTTTACGTTAGCGGGGACCTGCATGCTGAAAACGTCGACGTAGGCGGAAGCCTCAACGTTGACGGTAGCGTGGAGGCGGAAGAAATCGATGTCGGCGGCACGTTCGAGACCAAGGGCAAGCTGAAGGCCAAGAGCATCGACGTAGGCGGAACCGTTTTGGCAGACGGTGCAGTCGACGTAGAAACGCTCGACGTCGGAGGAACGGTCAGAGTCGCGGGTGGCAAAATACGGGAAATCGATGTCGGCGGCAGTTTCGAATCTGCAGGGCCGTTGGAGTTTGAAAGCATAGAAGTCGGCGGAACAGTCAATATACGGGGCAACAGCAAGGGTGAAGAGATAGAAGTCGGCGGTTCATTCAGAGCCGAAGGAGACCTTGAATTCACGGAGATCGAAGTAGGGGGAAGAGTTGAGATAACTGGAACTGCCACGGGCAACGAATTGGAGGTAGGTGGAAGGGCAGAAGTCGGTTCACTGAAGCTTTCCCGAACATTAGAGGTCGGAGGAAAAATCTCTTCAAACGGCGAAATAACGGCTAGAAGTATAGAAGTCGGCGGCTCGTTAGAAGCAAAGAAAGCAACAGCTGAAGAACACGTTGAAGTCGGCGGGTCAGTCGAT
Organism: uncultured Candidatus Bathyarchaeia archaeon; assembly: GCA_964413045.1. Classification (GTDB taxonomy): domain Archaea; phylum Thermoproteota; class Bathyarchaeia; order Bathyarchaeales; family Bathycorpusculaceae; genus JBGQMW01. The sequence goes on along the minus strand of CAYPRE010000024.1, from coordinate 8,296 downwards.
ACTGCTGAAGGATTAAGGGCGCGGTCCATTGAGATTGGGCGACATGCTGAAGTCAGAGGCGATTTGAGGGCAGAGGAAATCGAGATAGAAAGAGATGCACGCGTCGAGAATGTTTATGGAAAAAGAATTTTCCTCAGATCCGGAGCGTCGGCCAACAGCATATACGGCGAAGAGATTACGATCGAATCGCACTGTCGTGTAGATGGTGAAATACAATACACCCGCGAGATAAGAGTGGCACCAAACGCTTCACTCACCAAGACACCACAGAAAGTCGACAAACTCCCACTCTGAGAATCAGCGCGCGCACTACAACATGTTACACTCGACTATTCTTTCAAGCGTCTGCAAAAACTATTCTATTCCCACTTTGTCGATTGACGTGTAGCTCTTGCCATTTTGCAGGTCCCACGCGTTCGTATAACAAGAGTCCGGTTTTGTATCCACGGCCACCGTGAACAGCGCGCGCGAATTCAAGTGTTCTCACATTTCAGAAACATCAACGTAGATTTTCCTTTCACTATAATGTGGAAACCTCTTTTGTTTGAGAGGCTTGGTTAAGACATGCATCTTCATTCTAGTCTGAAATCTGAACTTCGAAAGTATTGTAGTTATTGGGCATGAAGGGTCTATCGTCACATGAATGAAGTTGATCTTGTTTTCGAGAGCAATGTTAACTGTTTTCTTCAGCAATTCCCACATACTTTCAGGTCTCCTGTAAGCTACAGTTGCCAAGTTGTAGCTCAGAAGTGGCTCACCAGGCTTGGGGATGTGTGGCATTCTCGTAAATAGGCCAATCAGTCTTATCAGACTTGTCTGGGCTTTCAGCCTCCAGTTCAGTTTCTCCACGATGTATTTCCTGACTTTATCGTACTCCCAGACTCCCAAACAGGCTTCAAGCATGCCATTGTTTTCAAGAACAAGGATGTTGTGAAAGTCAAAGTGTGGTATCCTCCCGAGATACTCCACAAAGTCCTTGGGTTCGAAAGGAGCAAAGAAGTCGTAGCCTCGGTACATCTCGTTGATCAAATCGGTCACATCGTCAACGTCAGCTTCTTCCATGCTCCTTATGTTTCCGTCGGCGGCAATTCTCTGACTCTTGTACGGCATCAAAGAAATCGTCGTACAGTCTTTCACTTTTTGGAATCCCATCTTGGAAAACAAGCTTAGCGAGGGAATGTTGTCCTCGATTATGTCCAGATGCAACAGATCGACATCGTTCATTTGTGCAGTGTGCTCGATGTGTCCTTGCAGTTTTTCTGCAATTCCTTTTCGTCTATGAAGAGGGTCAACGACGAAACCGTATTCGTAGGCAGTTTTGATCTGTGTGCCTTCAACATAAGTATCGTTGACTGCAAAGGCCGCAGACCCAACTATGATGTCATTCTCGACTGCCACAAAAACGTGCCAGTCTCTGAATGGTCTAGAGCGAGCAAAATAGTCGGGTGAACTGTCGACACCAAGAACTAGGCTGGTGCCCGCCGGACATTTCTTTTGAAGTTCATTAAGAGCGTTGTTGTCGCGCTCAGTGGCCTCTCTGATCAATGCCATAATGGCCCCTGCCTCTTACCACGTAAGTCAGAGAGCATATTTAGCGTTGGTGTTTCCACGCGACTTGGTAAGCAGAAAAAAGTGGATTGTTACTGATTGTTACAGCAAAATTGTTACAAAAGCCCATCAAAAGCCGTTAATACTCTGTTAGCGCGCTTGAAGCACTTTTCAGCAATGTTGAAAGAATTGTAAAAGATAACAAGTCATAATGCGCGCGCGAGGTTGGTCAGCAGACTTGTCAACGCTATCTTTCTCTTCTGAGAAAATCGCCTAAGTCCAGAAGGTTCTGCACCGCGACACTCTCTCTTTCTTCGGTAGAGTCGACCAGAAACTGGCCGAAGCCCAAGCATTCGCCACGCAGGTTCATGACAAGAGTGTAGTCTCCTCTTCCTGCTGTACCCGTTGTCTTTTTTACTCCTCTTTTGAAGACGTCTCGTCCACAGATGAAAAGCCACTCTGTTCTCTCGTCGACGTAAACCTTGCTTGCCCCTGTTTCTGCAATCATGTTTAAGAGATGAAAACTGGGAACGAATTCCTTATGCCTGTTTTCTCCGAGGCACGTGCCCGCGTACAAAAAGTCGCCGGAGACGTATCTTCTCAGATTCTCGTTTAGGACATAGTATCTGTTCCTTTTTTCAACTAGAAGAGTCTCGTCTAGAATGATGCGTGTTCTGAATCGTTTCACGAATTCGTCCAAAAGCTTGATCATGCGTGGTCTCTTCTTTTGAGTTTGGCAACGAAGAATCCTTGTGTTTTGTCGGGCCAGATTCTTCTGGCTTTCGAGACTGAGCTGTCGAGGTTTCTGCCGAAAACGTTCGTTAATGCTTTCTGTCCGCAGCATTCAATGTCTTCGGTCTCAAGGCTCAAAGTTTTGATGGCCCAGTCTATGTTCAACTCGTCTTCTTCCGGCTCCAGAGAGCACGTTGAATATACTATTTCTCCATCATTCTTCAAGACCTTTGCGGCTTCTTCGAGCAGGTTTCTTTGGATCAGCGCGTTTCTCTTAACGTCCACGAGAGTTCTTCTGCGGAACCAGTTCTTGTCAGCTGCAAAATTGCCTGAACAGGGCACGTCCAAGAGTATGCGGTCGAATTTTTGCTGAAGTCGCATTGCTTTTCGCGCGTCCAGCTTGTAGACTATGGTGTTTTGGACACGGCAACGTTCAAGCTGGTTTCCCAAGGCCCGAAGCCTCTGCTCTCCCACGTCAAGAGCGATTATGACTCCCGTGTTGCACATGAGGTTGGCAAGCTGGACTGTTTTGCCGCCAGGCGCTGCACAAGCATCCAGCACTTCTTTGTTCTCCAGTTTTGTGAAGAGTTCAGCAGGTATCTGTGCCGCTGCTTCTTGAACAGAGTAAAGGCCCAGCAAGTATTCCGTCGTTGCGCCCACGGAGAAAGTTGACTTGCGAACCCAATACCCGTCCTGCAGGAAAACGATTTTTTCCAACATAATTCCGCGCTGCTCAAGTCTTTCTACCACTTCTTTTCTTTCGGCGTTCATAGTGTTGATTCTGACGGCTTGTGAAATTCTTACGTCTTCACAGTTCCAGCCCAGCTCTGCGTAGCGGCGCGTGAAAAACTCTCTGCCCGACATCAACGATAATGTGCTGACACGTTCATAAAAAACTTGATCAAAGCGCACGTTCGGGTGCGACTATTTTGTGTATCTTCTGCTGAGCCATTTTCTGGTTTCTTCCGCGAACACGACGATGCATGGAAGGATCGCGAGGAACGCCCAGTCCATCGGGCCCAATGCAGTCGTGCCGAAGAATCCTTGTAGCACTGGAATATACACCAATGCGGAAAGTATGGAGAGTTGCGAGAGTATGCCAAACCAAATCCACTTGTTGCTTTTCAGGCTGGTCTTGAACAATGAAACTTTGGTTGTCCTGCTTGCAAGCACGTTGCCCATCTGAGCGACTACTATGCCTGCGAACATCATCGTGGTGCCCTTCACGTAAACAATGCTATCGCTAGTGAGAGAAGTCCCGTATTGCCAACCGCCCGCTGTCCAAGCCATTATGCAGCCGATCACTGCGCCCGTGGCGATTATGGAGCCTATGTAGAATGAACGGATGAAAACTTTTGTGTTGAACAGGCGTTCGCTGATGCTTCTGGGTTGCTCCAGCATTATGCCTGGCTCGGGCGGTTCCCGACTCAAAGCCAACGAGGGAATGACTTCTATGCCCAAGTCTATGGCAAGGACTTGTACCACGAGAAGCGGCAAAGGAATGTTCAGGACAATGTATAGGACGAACGGTATGAGTTCTGCCCAGTTGTGGGCAAAAACGTAGACGATGAATTTTCTGAGGTTCTCGTAGATCGTGCGACCTGATTCTACGGCTTTCACGATTGATGCGAAGCTGTCGTCGAGAAGAACCATGTCAGCGGCTTCTCTTGCAACGTCTGTTCCTGAGACGCCCATGGCCACGCCTATGTCTGCCTCCTTCAATGAGGGAGCATCGTTGGCTCCGTCTCCAGTCACGGCCACGATTTCTTTATGTTCTTTGAGAGCCTTCACGATGCGGAGCTTCTGTTCCGGCGTGACTCTGGCAAAGATGACGTTTTGTTTCTTGACTTCTTCCGCGATCTGGTCGTCACCAAGGTTGTCCAAGTCGACACCGCGAATTATGCGGCACTTTTCAGGCTCGACTATGCCTACTTCAGCGGCTATGGCTTGCGCCGTTGGACCGTAGTCTCCGGTGATTATCGCTATTTTTATGCCAGCT
>CAYPRE010000024.1:0-4007 GCA_964413045.1 uncultured Candidatus Bathyarchaeia archaeon | reverse complement strand
GTTTTGCCACTGCCACGGCATGTTTGACTTCGAGGCGGGGAGGGTCTTTCATTCCTACTAAACCTGCGAGAACCATGCCGTTCTCGACGTCCTTGTCGTTGCAGGGACATTTTTCAGGCAGTTCTCTGTAAGCGATTGCTATGACGCGTAAGCCCTGGTCGGCAAATTCGCGGATCTTGGTTTCAACTTCCTCCAAATGCTGTGGAGTGAGTTCTTCTGTCTTGTCTTCTGCGAGTATTCTGTCGCAGACTGAAAGGATGCTGCGTGGTCCTCCCTTTGTGAACGCGTACTCGTGTCCATTGAACCTGTGAAGAGTCGTCATTCTTTTTCTTTCAGAGTCGAAGGCTATCACGTGGAACATGGGTTTTTCAACGAGCAGGCTCTTCACGCTTAGTCCGTGTTTCAATGCGGCCACGAGCAAGGCGCCGTCAGTCGGGTCTCCGACTATGCTCCAAGCCTTGTTTCTGTCTGAGGGCGCTTCGACCTTGGCGCTGTTGCACAACGCAGAGATTTCGAGAAGTTTTCCAGCCGCGAGGAACTCTTCTTCTTTCAAAGCTTGGCCGTCGCACGTGAATTCTCCAATGGGGTTGTAGCCGACTCCTGAGACTTTGATGACTCTGTCGTGAACCCATAATCTCTCAACCGTCATCTCGCCCGTCGTGATCGTTCCAGTCTTGTCAGTGCAGATCACTGTCACGCTGCCAAGCGTCTGGACTGCTGACAGTTTTTTGATTAGGACGTTTTGTTTGACCATTTTGAGCATGTTGATGGCCAAAGCGCTTGACACCGTCACCTGCAACCCTTCGGGGACGCACGCGGTCATGACACCTATCATGAACAGTATGCTCGTGATGAATTCAACGTGAAGCCAGACCATGCTTACGAAGAAAAAGAGGATGCCTACGGTTATGGCTATGATGAAATCGTATTTTGCGGTGTACGCGATTTCCTTTTGAAGGGGACTAGGCTCGTCGCTTATTTCTTGAGTCAACCCTGCAATCTGGCCGAACTTGGTCTTCATGCCTGTGCTAACGACAGCGGCTTTGCCCTGGCCCTTTGCGACGCTTGTACTCATGAAAACGAAGTTGGGAACGTCAATGTACGAGGAATCCAGTGCGGGCACAGGCGCGGTTGTGCGAGGCTGAGGTTCTGACTCGCCCGTGAGAGGAACATTGTTGGTCCATAAGTCATATGCCTCGATTAGTCGAGCATCCGCAGGAACGCGGTCGCCCTCCTCAAGAACTATTATGTCCCCTGGAACCAGGTTCTTAACCAGTATCTTCTTGAGTTCTCCGTCGCGGATGACTTTGGCGAATTCAGGCATCCAACTTTTCAGGGTTTCCATGGCTTTTTCTGCGCGCCACTCCTGAAAGAGACTCATGACCGCGTTGATGAGTACGACTGCAAGTATGATCAAGCTGAGCTCTATCATGCCCCCGAACGCAGCGAGCAGGCTCGCGAAAATCAGGAGCACGCCGAACAAGTCTTTTAGTTGCGACAAGAATTTGTAGGCTATTGATGTGCGCTTCTTCTCCAGAAGCATGTTAGGACCGTATTTGGCAAGTCGCAAGTCGGCTTCTTGGCTCGTTAAACCTTTGTTGGAGGTTTGGAGAAATTCAAGAACCTCTCTGACGTGCAGGCTTGCAGCATCCTTCAATAAAATCCCTTCTGCTAAGAGTCCTTTGCAGTTTTTTGACTAGAACTCTCTGGGAAAGACTTTCAGATTCATGCCCTTGGATGAAGAAACAGCAATGCTGGGGATGTTCGCTTGTTTTGACGTTTTTATTTCGATGTACATGTGAACCATCTGTTCGACATGCTGCCCTTTTTTCCATGTGGGAAAAGGGTTTTCTATGTCGATTCGTGATGTTTTGCTCTCTAAGGGGACATATGGTTGAATTTAAACTCATCGGAACATTCTGGAGGCTTTGGGCTGAACAAATCTTAAATTGAAAATCGTTCAATCATGGTTTGTTGTGAGGATGACACTGTGAGTGAGAAAAACACGTTCTTCATGATGATTCAGGACAGATGGTGGCAGGGGTTCCTGCTTCGTCGGAAGGAAGGAAAGAAGGCCCACGCATACGTGCTCCGTGGAGCAGCTCCGCCCAAGGATACACGCCGATTAGTTTTCTACGTCACGAAACCAGTGGGCAGAGTTGCGGGGTTCGCGGAGTTCATAGAACGGAAAGTCGGAGACCCCGAAACTGCGTGGAATGAGAATGGTGAAGAATCCGTCCTGAATTCCAAACAGAAGTACGATTCTTTCGTCAGTGGTTCTCAGAAGGTGTCATTCGTAAGGTTCAAGAACCTAGAAGAAGCTGCCAGACCTGTCATGCTTAACGATGCTCTCGTGTTCTTCGGTGTTAAGCGCCTGTCCAGAAAAGGCTTCTACATGAACAAGGAGACGGCAGACAAGCTTGTCGCATTGATGACGTAGACCTGCTTGAGAACTCGGTTTTTCTCCGCGATTAAGGGTTCTACTTCCGAAAATGGCTTCTCCAGATAAGAGTACAAAAAGTTAATACGTCTCTTCTTTTATTTCCATGTAGCTTATCTATAAGCAGTGAAAAGCTGAAATGTCACAATCCAAAAATGGACATGTTCCTAGTAATGCGGCAGACAGCTTTGTCAATGCAGAGAAGGCCTAGTTATGGTAAAGTACAGACAGGTTGACGAAATTCAGAGACTGATGAATTTTCCTGAGATGGTCAGGAACACAAGCATCATTGCTCATGTTGATCACGGTAAGACGACTCTTTCAGACAGTCTTCTGGCTGCTGCAGGCATAATCAGTGAGCAGAGAGCGGGACAGCAACTTGCTCTCGACTCTTGGGAGCTTGAGCAGAAGAGGCAGATGACGGTTTTTGCTTCGAACATAAGTTTGGCACACGAGTTTAACGGTAAAGAGTATCTCGTTAACCTCATCGATACGCCTGGGCACATCGACTTCAGCGGGGCGGTGACTAGAAGTCTGCGTGCCGTCGACGGTGCGTTGGTCGTCGTTGATGCTGTTGAAGGCCCGATGACTCAGACTGAGACGGTTTTGATGCAGGCATTGCGGGAGAGAGTCAAGCCTATTCTTTTCATTAACAAGGTTGACAGGCTCATTAAAGAGATAAAATTGACTCCTGAAGAGATTCAGCGCAGGTTTGGAAAGATTATTCTCAGGGTTAACACTCTCATCGAGAAGTATGCACCTGCTGAACACAAGAAAGATTGGCAGGGCAAGGTGGAAAACGGCAGTGTTGCTTTCGGTTCGGCTCTTCATAAGTGGGGACTGAACCTGCCTCATATGAAGGCTAAGGGCGTGAGTTTTGCCGACATAATCGATGCGTACACGGGTGAACATGATGAGATTGACAGGAAAGTTGATGCGCTGAGCAAGAAGGCCTCGCTCAATGATCCTATACTGGACATGTTCGTTGAGCACCTTCCTAACCCGTTGCAGGCTCAAGCATACAGGCAGGTCCAGATCTGGCCAGGTGACCCGACCAGTCCAGTCGGGAAGTCTATGGCAAAAGTTGACCCTAAGGGTCCGTTGCTGATGTGTATTTCCACGATTGAGGTTGACCCTAACAGGGGAGTCGTTGCCATTGGACGTGTTTTCAGCGGCACGGTTGAGAAGGGAAAGGTCGTTCAGCTCATCACAAGTCGACAGAAAGGCACGATTCAGCAAGTTTACATGAGCATGGCTGCAGAGAAAGTCATAATTGACAGGGTTCCAGCGGGAAACATAGCTGCGTTATCAGGTCTTCCGTCTATCCACGTAGGTGAGACAGTGGCAGAAGAAGGGTCTGACACGCAAGCGTTTGAAGGGCTGAAATATGTTTCAGACCCCGTGGTGACGGTCGCTTTGGAACCTGCGGACGTTAAGGACCTTCCACTTTTCGACAAGGTAATGCATAAACTGACGACTGAAGACCCGAACCTGCGGTTCACCATCAACAAAGAAAGTGGGGAGTACTTGCTCAGTGGAATGGGTGAGCTACACTTGGAAATCACGG
>CAYPRE010000023.1:4579-11925 GCA_964413045.1 uncultured Candidatus Bathyarchaeia archaeon | reverse complement strand
TTGGACCAACTACAATTTCACCAGTCTGAATGCAAGCGTTCAAGGTGGAAGCACACTCACGCTTAATGTTAACCTGACAGCCACCGGTGTGAACTCCTACTCGAACTACAGTCTCTCCTCGTGGCTAATAACAGCCAGAGGAAACACAGTGGCCTTGCAGCAGACCATAATATCAGCAAACAACATCATTATTTCACAAACAACCCAAGGCATAGGTGCACTCATGATGGACTTCCAAAACTTCACCTACTATAATGTAACGGGAGGCAATCAACTAACTCCATTTCCCAACGGTGCATCGGGCTATTTTGTATCATCGGGTGGTGGAGACATTGTTTTCAGAGTGATCCTCACCGATCTTGATCAACAACAAAGGGACATCAATCTGTCTTCCAATTCAGTGTTCTTCTCAATTTTCCCGACTACACCTCAACAGGTTCGAGGATCCTACTGGTACATCGTAAATGTCAATGGAACCGGAAGGATATCGAGCACGTACACTCCCGTCATTTTGTCCTATAACGTACCAGTGGCAGTTTACTTTGCCTCCGACCACGCGATAGTTTCCGGACAACCCTTCAATCCAGCCCCTCCAAGGTTTACAGGAACATCCCCCGTTAACCTTGCGCTCATCGGACAATTAGGCAGCAGTTCCTTCGGTCAAAATATACCATTCGTTTCAATTCTCATTCTGAATTAAGACGAAAGTAATATGCGGGGCGTTTCAACTCTTTTAACGCACATTCAAAGGCTGCAGAAATCTGCTTGTTGTGTTTGGGGACTCATCGGCATTACTGAGAAGCAGGAAACAAACTAGGCAAACAGATTTTGGTCTCATCTCGCACAGAACAGAGATGATGAGTGTGGCATCGAAAGTGCGAAACCATAGTGTCCTTGTGATTGAGCGCACTCACGTAATCGGATTTGATCCTTATTTCTTGGACCTGTACCTAAAGGGTGTCAGTGCCTATTGTGTCACGAATTCAGGGAGCTGAAAAGATAAAATAGTGTTCGGAGCAGCCCACGTGGACCTTGACCGAAACCAAAGGACTGTCGGTAACGATTTCTCAAGTGAGTATCCCCTTGTTGGATCCACGTGCCACTGGCATAGTCTGATGCGGTGCAGTCGCAACATTTGATGAGAAAACGCCAATCTACAACAATTACGACCACATAGGCCTGTGGACCCTTGGTGAGTATCCGCCATGAATTGCAGTGACGACGCAAAGCCAGAATCACTCAGGATCACTTACCGCAAGTGTAGATTCCAAGTTCATATGTGTTAAATAGGAATCTGAGCAACTTCTTAGACAGTACAAAGGTGAAACGTTTGACTAAAAAAATGTCAAGGTCCAAGAAAGCTATATCGCCAATACTTGCTACATTGCTGTTGGTCGTCATAGCCGTTGCTGCGATAGTGGTAACGTATGCCTGGATAATGACCTACATGGGCAATGCAGGACATCAGGCTGGCGTAATGTTGTATGACGCAAACGTTAGATTCTACAATGGCACAGGGTCAAATAACATAGACATAGACATCGGAAACAAAGGAACCTCCGACACTCAAATACTGCAAGTCTACGTCGGAACTTCATCCTCAAACATGAACAATCAAACAACCATTACCCAACTGCCAGTATCAGTCAATGCAGGAGCATCACCAGTAAGGATAACACTAAGCTACAACTGGACAGCTGGATCAACCTACTATTTCAGAATAGTTCCAAAAGACGGACAACCATTAGACTTGGAGCCTAAGCAGGCACCGTCCCCCTAGAACACTGACCCCTCCCGATTCTTCACACAGCCGAAAAAGCACATCAACACTACGTTCAATTGTAAACAATTAAATATCGACAAGAACGATCCGCTGTCATTCCCGGTGAACGCTGTGGATATACTAACGGAGCTTGAACTCACCAAAACAACGGCTGCTCTCGCATTCCTCTTTTATGCCTCTTTCAGCGATTACAAGAGCCGCGAAGTCACCAACAGCGTGTGGGCGATCATGGCTCCATTTGGCCTCGCACTGACCTTTCTAGAAATCTACATCAACGGGTTCTCCCAACAAGAGTTGCTTTTCTTCGGAACATGTTTTGCTTTAACAAGCGCGTTTGCACTAGTCGTCTTCTTTGCAGGCGGCTTCGGAGGAGCAGACGCAAAAGCCTTCATGTCCATAGCACTCATTCTGCCATTCTACCCAAGCAACCTATTGGTGCCCTTAACCAAGGAGATTTCGCCGATTTCCGCCAACTTCTTCCCACTAAGCGTCTTCAACAATTCAGTACTGCTAGCAGCGTTCATGGCAATTGTCATTCTCATGTATAACATCGCGTGGCGCCTCAAAACGGGCGTCAAACTTTTCGGCGACGCTTACGGAAATGCGTCACTTGGAAAGAGGATTGCAGTTATGATTACGGGGTACAAAACTTCGGTCGACACAATGAAACAGAAATGGCACATCTACCCGCTTGAAGACGTTGAAAACGCAGAAAAAGAATCTAGCCGAAAACTGTTGTTGATACCCAAGGATGAGGGCAGAGATGACGTTGTCAAAAGACTGGATGAAGCAACCAAAGCTGGAAAGATCAAGGACAGCGTATGGGCCACACCCGGACTGCCCTTCCTCATCTTCGTCACAGCAGGTTTAATCGTAGCATTATTCATGGGCGACCTCGTCTGGAATATCATACGCCTACTGCTCGGCTAGAGCCCCGCCAGAAAATCAACGAATGCTAACCCATGATGTTCCCTGAATTTTAAAGGCATAAATCATTCACTGCCTCAAAGAAGTCTTGGTGACAGGAAAGCTTGAGTCCCAGACTGTTCGGCAGTTCAGGAGTACGTGGTCTGGCCAACATTGAGCTCACGCCGACCCTCGCAGCTCAAGTGGGATTGGCAGTCACAACATGCGCCAACGCCAAAACAGTCGCCGTCGGAAGAGACACCAGAACTTCAGGCCAGATGCTAGAGAACGCGCTGGTCGCGGGACTCATGTCAAACGGAGCAAACGTGAAACAACTAGGCATCCTCCCGACCCCGGTTCTAGCTTACTTGACGAGAGAGTTGAAGGCAGATGCAGGCATAATGATAACCGCGTCGCACAATCCGCCGCAGTACAACGGGTTGAAAGTCTTCGACGCAACGGGAACGGCATACGAGATGAAAAGCCAAAACGAGATTGAAAGAACAATCAGTCAAAAACAGTTCAAAATGGCTGAATGGCCTGAAGTGGGCAGTTCTCAGCAGACCGAGCAGAGCTACCTGTACGCTGAAGCACTAGCAAAGAAGGTGAGATTACGGAGAAAATGGCACATCGTGCTGGACTCAGGATGCGGAGCCACCTTCACCCTCGCTCCACGCATTTTGAAAAGCCTAGGATGCAGGGTTTCGACTTTGAACGCACAAGCTGACGGGTTCTTTCCTGCCAGAAGCCCAGAACCAAACGCAGAGTCTCTTGCTCCGCTGGCGGAAATCGTCAAAAAAAGTCGGGCTGATATTGGCTTGGGTTATGATGGCGACGGGGACAGAGTAGCATTCATAGACGGCAAAGGCAAATTTGCAGATTTCGACCAGATTCTGGCAGCGTATGCAGCGCACGTGACAAACAAGCGTGGAGCAGTCGTCGTGACCAACGTTGAGGCGTCGATGAGCGTCGAAAGAATGGTTAAGAAGAAAGGCGGAAAGGTTATCAGGACCAGAGTCGGCGACGTTTATCTTGCGGAAGAAATGAAGAAGCAGAAAGCGGTTTTCGGCGGCGAACCGTGCGGTGCATGGATCCACCCTCAATTCCACTATTGTCCAGACGGGATACTCTCGTCAATCCTGCTCTTGCAGGCACTTGAAGACGAACAAATGGAACTGGCCGAATTCGTCGCCAAAGCGCCCGAGTTTCCGACGGTTAGGAAGAACATACCATGCAGGAACTCGTCCAAACTTGAGGTTATGGAAAAGCTGAAAAGGAATCTAGAGACTGCCTTCCCAAGGCATGGAAAAACCTCGAACATTGATGGAATTAGAATTGTGCTTGATGAGGGATGGATGCTAGTCCGAGCGTCAGGAACCGAGCCTATGATAAGGTTGACGGTTGAGGGTGAAACGTTAAGAACAGCAAACAAGATAACGGAAAAGGGCCTATTGCTAGTCAAGGAACTTGTCGGAAAAGTGGGCTAAAATGAAAGCTGCAATCTTGGCCGCCGGCGAAGGTGTGAGACTTCAACCCATAACGGCGACGCGTCCAAAGCATATGATAAAGGTCGGCGGAAAACCCATACTTGAACACTGCCTAACCGCCCTGAAAACCGCAGGCATCGAAGAAGCCATAATCGTTGTTCATTACATGGCTGACATGATCCGCCAGTACTTCGGCGACGGAAAAGCCTTCGGACTGAAACTCGAGTACGCCGAACAGAAAGCCATGCTGGGAACAGGCAACGCAGTCAGCGTCGTTGAGCCGCACATGCATGGAGACTTCCTGCTCGTGAACGGTGACATGCTCTTCACAGCCAAATCCGTCAAGAGCGTCATCGAATCACACCAAAAGGACAAGCCGACCGCAACGATGGCAGTGGTCACGGTTGAAAAACCTGAGAATTACGGAATCGTTGAAATCCAAGACGAAAAAAAAGTCAAGAAGATAATCGAGAAACCCAAACGCGAAGAGACACCCTCGAACCTTGCTAACGCGGGCATCTACGTTTTTTCAACAGAAATATTCGACAAAATACGCCAGACCGCTGCCTCATCCAGGGGCGAGTGGGAAATTCCAGACGCACTCTCACTTTTCTTGAACGAGGGCAAACAGGTGTCGGCAGTCAAAATTCCCCCAAGCGAATGGTTGGACATTGGAAGACCATGGGATCTGCTGGAAGCAAATCGGTGGACGCTTGAAAGAATGAAGCCCAAGCCTGCGGGACTGATCGAAGACGGCGCACACCTGATCGGCCCCGTGACAGTGGCAGAGACTGCCAGAATACGCTCAGGAGCCTACATAGAGGGACCGGCCTTCATCGACGAACAAGCAGACATAGGACCAAACTGTTTCATCAGACCCTGCACGAGCGTGGGCAGAAAATCCAGAATCGGCAACGCCTGCGAGATTAAGAACAGCATAATCATGGACAACGTGCATGTCGGCCACCTGTCGTACGTCGGCGACAGCATTCTGGGCGAAAAATGCAACTTAGGAGCTGGTACAATCACCGCAAACTACAGATTCGACTCTGGAACGGTGAAAATGATGATTAAAGGGCAATTGGTAGACAGCGGCAGAAAAAAACTTGGGACAATACTGGGCGACAACGTTAAAACGGGAATAAACTCGCTCTTCATGCCGGGCACAAAAGTCGGAAACGACAGCTGCATAGGTCCGAACGTCATGCTGCAACGTGACTTGCCCCCCAAAAGCATGATCATGCTTGAACAGGATCTCAAGACGAAACAATGACCAGGTTACATCCATAGTTTTCCGAAAACGATAAAGGCTTCAAAGTCCTCTCTGGTTTCGAGAAGCATGAAACAAGAAAAAATGATCAAACTTTTGAGAGAAATGATTCGAAATTCAAGGAGAAGTGACAGGGAGCTTGCCAAGGCCCTGGGAACATCTCAGCCAACAGTGACCAGAAACCGAAAACTCTTAGACCCGTACATCCGAAGCTACACGGTCGTTCCAAACTTCAACAAGATCGGCTACGAAATCTTGGCAATAACATTCGCAAAAGCCAAAAGCTACGACAAACAAGACATAAAAAACCAGCTGGACTTGGCGGCGAAATGGGTCAACGAACACCCTAACATTGTATTCTCGTCTGACGGCGAAGGCATGGGAAAAGACATCGTCATGGTTTCACTCCACAAAGACTACTCCAAATACGCTGATTTCATGCGAGAATGCACGACCAACTTTTCAAAGTACGTGGCAGAGGTCCAATCCTTCATAGTCAGCTTAAAGACTGCTGCGCTCTCTAAACCGTTTGACCTCACATATTTGGCGAACGACGTGGACGAGTTAACGTAAAAAAGCCGTTGTAATAGAAACATCCGTCCGAACGCATAGCACTTTACCAGGAACTACTCTTTTTGAGGAGGCGTCCGCCAGCAATTCTAGCTAATGCAAAGATAATGTTTAGAGTTTGGCAGATTTCTCACACGCAGGAGCTCGATATAACTCTGCGGTTCCACGTTTTTTAAATAGTCGTTCTGCAATTTCGTTACAGTAGTACGAGGTAAAATGATGTCAGTGATACAAAGGAAATACTTCAATGAAGTCGCAGCCCTCGCCGAAAAGAATGTCATTGCCGTAACTGCGTCAGGAAAAAAGTTCAGCGGCACACTCATCGGAGTCAACCCTGACACTCTAAGCCTATGCCTGGCTGAAGCCAAGGACGAGGAAGGGAAACTGTTACACAGGGTCTTTCTCAACGGACACGTTGTCGCTCAGATAATAAGTGTCGAGAAACCTTTTGACCTGAAAGCCCTCGCAGACCGCCTGGAAAAAGTCTTTCCAACCATGGTAAAACTGTATGAGGACAAAGGGTTCATCTGGGTTATGGACAAAGTCAAAGTAACCGAGAAAGGCATTGTCGAGGGCTCCGGTCCAGCGGCTGAACGTGTTGAAAAAGTCTTCGTGAATTTCATAGGCGAATCCAAAGGCAAGAGCTAGATAAACCAGCGAAACTGTTGCTCCCCTTTCTTCTTTTCTTCAGCAACCGTTTTCACCAAACCGAAAGACTCTAGAATTTTCTTTATTTCTGCGGCAGAAACGTCGAGTTTTGAAAGGTCAATGTTCATGCCTAAAAACTTGTTGAGGCATTGAAGAGCATACCGCGTCGCTTCCACATCAGGATAAGTTCCCAGAGTCTCAACCAGCAGGGAGAGACTCTTCACTCCCTTCAGTCTGGCAAGACCAACAGTCAAGCCTGCGATTCCAAAGATCTGACCGACCATTATCTTCGTTCCAAGCTTCAGAGCCGCATCCACTGTTTCATGGTCTGAAGCTGCACAGTAAACCTGCGGAGGATTCTTCACTTCCTCCTGGCGGAACCCGCCGAGCGTGATAACGTATCGACAGCTTAATTCCTGAGCCAAGTCCAGAATGCGGCCGCAAAGCTCATATTGCCCAGCAGTAGTCAAAGCCTGCGTGTTGCCGTACCAAACCACCATGTCCT
The DNA here is from genome assembly GCA_964413045.1 of uncultured Candidatus Bathyarchaeia archaeon. Taxonomy (GTDB): domain Archaea; phylum Thermoproteota; class Bathyarchaeia; order Bathyarchaeales; family Bathycorpusculaceae; genus JBGQMW01. The sequence goes on along the minus strand of CAYPRE010000023.1, from coordinate 4,756 downwards.
GTCCAGTGTCAGGAGCCTTGCAGTAGTAAAGCTCATTGAGCGGCGAGCGTATGCCACCTTCTTCCGTGGTTACGGCCAAGTCTTGAAAGGCTGAAGAATGAACCTCAGCAAATTTCACGGCCTTCAACTCCCGAATCAAATGCAATGCTGCAATGTTCGCGACGAACCCTATGCCGG
>CAYPRE010000023.1:0-4542 GCA_964413045.1 uncultured Candidatus Bathyarchaeia archaeon | reverse complement strand
GTTTAGGTTTCTCGAACATCTCAACGATGCAGCCCATTTCCAGGTTCTCTCTTCAGATTGTGCGCCTAGTACAGAAAAAAGGGTCGTGATATAAGTGTGTTTAGTCACGAGTATCCTGCTACTTGAAGGATACAAGCTTGAGATTTTCTAGGTCCCGCAGGAACTTCAACACGTGCTCAGAGTTTGTTTCACTGTATTCGGCCGAGACTGCATTAACGAGGTCAAACACGCTGCGTTTGCCGTCGATAAAGTTCACGATTTCAGCGACCTTCTTGCCGAATTCTCGGTCCTTTTCATCCATATCCCGGTACCACTCGTACTCCTTCTCGCCAAGTTCCTTCCTGAGCAAGCTCGAGTCAAGCGTGCCCTTAAAAAGCCGCTTGGGTACAAGCCGTCTCAGTTCCTCACTTGCCCCAGATTGAGCAGGCAGACTCAGTCCATGCTTTTTCGCCAGAAAACTCATGGTTTGTTCGAGTTTTCTGATTTCTTCTTCTCCAGCGTCTTGTATCTCTTTGCAGTTTTCGTCTAGAAAGGTGGTGAGTTCAGGGTTTGTGCCGAGTCTTCTGACTGACTTGACTGATTCTTGTTCGCGCCAAACTACGTGGTTTATCTTGTTTGTGTAGGCTGAGGCAGTTTTGGCGAGTTCCTCGGCGAATTCTTCAGATTTTTCTTTCAGGTTAGGGTCTTGTTCCTTCTTGAAGAGTTCTTCAGCAGCGCGCAGTGCTGTTCTCATGATTCTGATGACGCCTTCCGAGGCTGTCATATGTGCCAGCGGCAAGGCGTTTTCGGCTGTTGCGTTGGCAAGCGTCAGGATTGCGACTGTCGTTATCCAACCCACTCTCCTGAGACTGTCTTCGCTGACTTTGTCCAAGGTGTCCATGCTAGTGTGATAGTAAAGGTCAGGCCACTGAAGCAGCATCACGCAGGGAACGCTGACGGTGGACTCTGTGAATTCGGCGTGGTCACTGCCCCCACTGAACGAGTTGCTGCCGTACCTGAAGGTCGACGATGAAGCTCCAAAAGGTGAGGGCATATCGAATTCCTTCACGGATTTTTCCATCAGACCGTAGACGAGGTCGTTCAGGAAGGAGGGTAGAGAGTCGGGGGTTCGGTCCAGGTTAAGCGTGGACCTGCAGAGTTCCTGATTCTGTCCGACCATGTCGAGGTTTATGCCGGCGACCAGCCTTTTCGGCAGGTCTTCGTGGCTGTAAAGATAGGCTGTTGAGCCGAAAGTTTCAGGCACCCAGAGGAAGCGTATCGTTCGAGCTGGAGGTTCAATCCTATGCGAGTCGATCAATGCCGTTATTGTTCTCGCGATTTCCATGAGCAAGCCGCTACCTGAAGCATTGTCGTTTGCACTGGGTTTCGGGTGGCAAAGGTGAGCGACTAAAAAAACCTCCTCCTCAGGTCTCGTTGTTCCTGGGATAGTTGCAGTCACTATGTCCAGGTTACCTGAGAACAGCCGTGCATCAACCGTTGCTTTCAGCTTCACTTTCTTGCCCTTCCTAAGCAGTGCTCGGAGATGTTCTCCCTGTCTCTTGCTGAGCGAAAACCCGAACGTGACTTTGCTCACTTCTTCTGCCGTGGGCCAAATAGCCTGATAAGCGTGGGCGTCTGGAATGTCCAAGCTTTCGCGGACGTTGGGCATCTCCATGGTTATCGTGTCCGTCAAGACGCCCGCAGCACCGCGTTTGAAGACTGCCTCTTCATGAACCATTCTAGCCCGCCCCGTGGCCAGCACGATCTTGCCCTTGACATCCTTTCCTTCATAATCAGCGGGCTTTGTTCCCACGCCAACATCCACAAGTTCAGCAGTGACTCCCCCAGAAATCGTTGCATTGCTAAACGTGTGCAAGCTCTGAGGCAGATCCTCGTACGTGACTATCAGCTTGTCTTCAGGTTCGGCGAGACGCAGTTCAGCGCTCTTAACAGTCCAACCAACTGGCGAAGTGTAAGTCCAGTATTTCTTGGCTCCATCAGCAAGATACTGTTCGATAACAGCGTCTTTCAGTCCCAGTTTTGCCATTTCGTTCTTGACGTATTCTGCAGCTTCATGGAACATCGTGGAAGCCTGAATCCTGTGAAAACGTGCAATCTGCCCAACATACGACTTGGCAATACTACCCGAAAGTTCCTCCTTAACAAGTCTGTTCAAGCTCATTTTGACCCATACCCTATCTCACAACTTCAGGCTCTAGGTGGTGAATCTTTTTTATATGTGTGCCTATGTGTTCTTGAACAAGGCCAGACGATGTCTTTTGAAATAAAGGAGAAGGACCTGCTCGCACGAATTGGAAAACTCAAAACCAAGAGCGGAACAGTAGAGACCCCACTTCTGTTCCCAGTCATTAACCCCTCCACGCAAGTAATCCCGCCGAAGAGGATTAAGGAACAGTTCGGTTTTGAAGCTTTGATAACCAACGCGTACATTCTCCGAAAACACCTGGGAAAACAGCCTGAAAAAAATGGCCTGCACAGTTTCCTTGGTTTCGACGGAGCCATCATGACCGATTCTGGGGCTTACCAGATCCTTGTTTATGGCGATGTCGAAGTGACGCCCAAGCAGATCATAGAGTACCAAGAGTACATAGGCTCGGACATCGCCACCATTTTGGACATACCGACAGGATGGAAAGTAACTGAACAGCACGCACAGCAAACAGTGGATGAAACATTGAAAAGGGCTGAAGAATTCTGCACTTTGAAAACCAGAGAGGACATTCTGTGGGTAGGCCCAGTGCAGGGCGGAAAATACTTGGACCTCGTGGCCAAATCTGCGAAGCAGATGGGAAAGCTTCCGTTCGAGATTCATGCGTTGGGAAGTCCGACTGAAGTGATGGAGCGCTACCGTTTCGATGTGCTCGTTGACATGATAATGACTGCAAAGATGAACTTGCCGATCGAACGTCCGTTACACCTTTTCGGCGCCGGGCATCCATTCATGTTTGCTTTGGCCGTGGCCCTCGGATGCGACTTTTTCGATTCAGCCGCGTACGCCCTCTACGCGAAGGAAGACCGTTATCTTACGGAGACGGGTACCTTCAGGCTTGGTGAGCTTGAATACTTCCCCTGCACCTGTCCCAAATGCGCGTGTGCTTCTCCGAAGACCGTTTCTGAATTTTCAGGGCAAGATAGGGAGGCTTTCTTGGCTGAACACAACCTGTACGTCTGCGCTGGGGAAATGAAACATGTAAAACAGGCCATAAAGGACGGGAGACTCTGGGAACTTCTCGAAGCTAGAGCACATGGACATCCTACCTTGCTTCAGGCATTGAAAAACTTGGCCAAGTATCAGGATTTCATCGAAAAACATGACCCCGTCACAAAACCCAGCGGTCTCTTCTTCTTCGACTCAGTAGGGCTCATGCGTCCAGAAATTGCGAGGCATAGACACAGAATTGAAGACAGGTATGTCCCGCCAAAAGCTGCAAAAACATTGCTGCTGTTACCTCAGACTCACATGAAACCCTTCCACAAATCATCCGCCGTCAAGGATGCGTTAAGCCGGCTCACAGAAATCACAAAAAATCCAAACAGAATCCACGTTTGCTTCTACGCTGCACCATTCGGCGTTGTACCGATAGAACTTGATGAGGTATATCCTCTTTCACAACATGAAACCGTTCTTCCTCTCGACAAAGAGACGACAGAATACGTGGCTGAACAAGTTGGTGAATACGTCACACGTATGAAGTACGAGCAGATAGTGCTAGTCAACGATCGTCAGATTTGGAGCAAGACCGTGGTGACGGCATGCAGAAAAGCATGCGCTAGGAAAGGCCTCGAGTTTCACTTCGTCGAAAAGCAAGAGAAATTGGGGGAAGCCTTGTCTGTGCTCTTGAAGGCCAAGAAGAAGTGAAGTAGTCTTGATCAGAGCGGACTTGCACGTCCACACGAAATATTCGGGCGATTCATCGATTAATCCCAAGACTGTGGTTGACCGACTGTTCGCCGACGACTCTGTGAAAGTGGCAGCAATAACAGACCACAACACCGTGGAAGGCTGCGCTAGAGTCCAGGAACTTGCCAAAACGTACGAGGACATTCTTATAATTCCCGGCGTCGAAATCACCACACCCGAGGGTGACTTACTTGTTTTGGGCGTTGCCGAAATGCCGATCGGGCCTTTGAATGCGAAGGATGTTATTGATTTTGCAAGAATGAGAGATGGCGTGGTAATAGTTGCCCACCCATTCAGAGAGTATGGCTTGGGAAGTTTGGCCAAGAATTATGAAGTTGATGCGGTGGAGGTTCTGAACGGGGGGACGCCGTCGCATCTTAACAAGTTGGCAGAGAATTTGGCAAGGGAGATGGATGTTCCAGGAGTGGCGGGCAGCGACGCGCATAATATTGACGAGTTATGGACTGTTTACACGGAGATTCAGGCTTCCTTTGATGTTGATGAGGTTTTGAAAGCGATCAAGAAGTAGAAGACACTGCTCGAAGGGTTGCTCCCTCATCTTTTGGTTCTGCCAGTAAGTAATTATGAATGGTGTCGGGATTGGAGGAATTCTGAGGTTCACGAGAAGAAGTCTTTTTATC
>CAYPRE010000022.1:0-12416 GCA_964413045.1 uncultured Candidatus Bathyarchaeia archaeon | reverse complement strand
ACGGTCATCGAGGCTGAGAAAGTTGAACGATTCTTCTCACCGCTCAACATAGAAAGAATTGTTGGAGTGGGAACAAAAACGCGGGAAAAAATGCATTCTATGGGCATAATGACGGTTGGCGATCTGACAAGATGCGACACGCAGAAGCTCATGGAAACATTCGGAAAAACGTTAGGAATCTATTTTCATAATGCCGCCCAAGGAATGGACAATGAACCTGTGAAAGAAAGAACCGAAACCGAATCCCTCAGCCGAATCGCCACGCTCAAGAAAAACTCTCAGGACATAGACTTCATAATGGAAAAAGCAGAGCAACTCTGCACTGAACTCCACGCGGCAATCGTAGACCAGAAAGTCAGTTTCAAGACGATAGGCATAATCGTCATACTGGAAGACATGAGCGGTCACAGCAAGTCCAGAACACTCGAGAACCCGACAGACAGTCTGCAAACAATGAAAGAGAACGTGAGAGATCTGTTCAAACAATTCTTTGATGAAACCATGCTCGAAGCGCGAAGGGTCGGCGTGAAAATTTCGAATCTGTCTCACGAAAAGGAATCCCAAAGACCATTAACAAGCTTTATTCAACGAAACACGGATTAGGAATTGCTTCGCCGCGTTGCCAAGCAAACTTTATCTTCAATCCCATCAGAGTATTCGTGAACAGACATGGATTCAGAGGAGAAAGAACCGCAGCAAAAGGAGTTGCCGCCAGGTCAGGCTCCCATCAAGCAGCTCCTGAGATGGGGGAGAGACCATCCGGGCATCAAGAGAGAAAACCCGAAAATCGACTTGAAAACCTACGTGCTGACCATTGATGGTGAAGTCGATAAGCCCTTGAGATTGGGTTGGGACGGGGTTCTTAAGCTTCCAAAAATCAGGTCCGTGAGCGATTTTCACTGTGTCGAGGGATGGAGTGTCCTGGATTGTCAGTGGGAAGGAATACGGTTCAGAGAAATAGTCATGTCAGTGAAGCCGAGGAAAGACGCTAGATTCGTTACTTTTGAATGTGCCGATGGGTACGTGACTTCTCTCACGATGGAAGAGCTGGAGAGCGATGACGTGCTTCTTGCGTATGCACTCAACGGCAAGCCGTTGGAAGAAGGCTACGGGTTTCCTCTTCGCCTCGTTGTCCCAGACAAATACGCGTACAAGAGTGCGTTATGGGTTACTCGCATCAAGTTCACGATGACAAAAGAGGCTGGATACTGGGAAAAAAGGGGTTACAGCGACACGGCAGACATCTGGAAGAACGATAGATTCAGAAGGTAGAATCCGCCAACCCGATGCGCGATCAGTGCTTATCACGCCGACGCTATTTTGTTGCATGAACGAGAGTTTCGTAGATTTCAAGCGTCTGTTCAGCAACTTTTCTCCAAGTGAAATATTCTAGGACTCTCTTGCGGCCGTTTTCTCCCCAGAGTTTTGCTGCCTTTGGGTCCTTTAACGTTTCTTTTATTCCCCAAGCGATGTCTGCGGGATCTTCGCCGTTTACGTGCATTCCGTTTTGTTCGGGTCCAGAGGAAACGACTTGTTCGCGGAAACCAACGACTCCGCGGGCTCCCACCACGACTGGTTTCGCCATCGACATCGCTTCCAAGCTGACTATACCAAAGGGTTCGTAGACCGATGGAAAAACACACACATCTGACGCTGCATAATGCAAGATTCTCTGGTCTTCAGGGACAAACTCAAAGCGGTAGACAACGTTGTCTTTTACTCCAAGCCTGTTTGCTGTTTCGACTATGTCGCTCTGTTCCTCGCCTTTGCCCAGAATGACGAGTTTTGTCTTCGGATAATCTTTCAAAACCAGCGGCAGGGCTTGAACGAGGTTCTTCACGCTCTTGACCCAGGTTAACCTGCCGAGGAAGAGAAGCATTTTCCAGCCATCCGCGATGCCGTAGGCCTTTCTGATTTCTGAAACATCTTTTTTCGGGGATGCTTTGGGATTGTAGCGGTCTGGGTCTACGCCGTTCCAGACAACATTGATCTTTGCCTGGGGCCACCCGTGCCTCACCAAATCGTCCTGCATTGCATTACTCACTGTTATCATTGCATTAGCGTTTTGAGCCGTGGCGCGTTCGAGATGCGAAACAACTTCTGAGCCTGCGCCACCGCTTCGGCCCCATTCTGTGCTGTGCACGTGGAAAACGACAGGAATCTTCGATTCGTTTTTGACTATCAGACCAGAGATGCAGCTGAGCCAATCGTGAACGCACACCAAGCCAAAATGGTATCCCTCTGTCCTGATGAGTCCGTTGAGGAACTTCGTGGAACTTAGTACGTTGTAGATGAATATGTCGTTGAAGAACCGTATGTTCGTCCCCCAATTCTTCAAGTCATCCGTAACGAACATAGGAAAGATATTGCTTGCATCCGCGATCAACGGCCTATGAACCTCCACTCCCCGGACGATCTCCTTGGTTTTCAAGTTCCCACTGTTAAGAGTGAAGACCGAAACGTCATGACCTAACTCAACAAACTCACGCGTAATGTACTCAGCATACGTACCCAGTCCGCCAACAATCTTCGGCGGATATTCCCAGACAAAAAACCCGATCCTCATCCGTTAACCACCACAAACCACTTTGAAGCCCACAAACACAATTATGCTTTTCTACAATAATAGTTGACCGAATTGGTCACAATCATGTAAGAGGTGGGTCTAAGAAATGACCGAAAAACTATTGTGCAATCGAACAGGACAAGCATAACTGACGAAGAGAGTGAAAAGGTTTGAAGAACCCAGTTCAAGCAGCTGCGGAGAGAATAAAACGACTCGAGATACAGGGTGCACGGAACGTCGCAATAGCCGCCATTGAGGCGGTGGAAGCTTTTGCAGACCAGTCGAAGGCTAAGACCAAGAATGAATTCTTGAAAGAAATTCAGAAAGCAAAAACGATGCTGTTCGCATCAAGGGATACTGAACCATTGATGAGAAACGCAGTTCGGCTCATCATTAACTGCGTGGAGAAAACAAAAGAGACAAAAGTCAAGAAACTTGCGGGAACCGTCTCCAGCGTTGCCCAGAGATTCTTGAAAGATCTTGAGGATTCGAAGGAGCGCATCGCAGAGATAGGAGTCAGAAGAATCAGGAACAACTCTGTCATTCTAACGCATTGCCATTCTTCCACGGTTACCAATTTGCTGAGAAAGGCTAAGCAGAAAGGAGTTGAGTTCCAAGTCATCTGTACCGAAACGAGGCCAGTGTTTCAAGGTCGGATTACTGCTGGAGAAATGCTTGATGTTGGCATAGAGACTACTTTCATCGTGGATTCTGCCGTTAGATTTTTCATGAATCAAGTGGACCTCGTGATCGTGGGCGCAGATGCGATAACTTCGGAGGGGAACGTGATAAACAAGATCGGCACGAGCACTGTGGCGTTGGTTGCTCATGAGGCGCGTACGCCCTTTTACGTGGTTTCTGAGCTCTTGAAGTTTGACCCGGCAACGATGTATGGGGACTATGAGAAGATAGAGGAAAGGAATCCCAGCGAGGTTTGGAAGGATGCGCCAGCAGGGCTGACCGTACGGAATCCGGCTTTTGACGTTACGCGGAGAGATTTCGTTCATGGGATAATTTGCGAGGAAGGAATAATCTCGCCGCACTCCATAGCTGAAGTCGTGATGAGAAAGTATCCATGGGTTTACGAGTAGAAACGGTTTCCTAGGGGTTCGGCCAAGTCTCCAAAGCCCTTTCTAACTCCTTATGGTTCTCAGCAAACTTTTCGAGTGATTTTCCTTCCAGAGTTGCTTCTACTGCCTGACGCATGGCCCTTGCTCCTGAAGCCGTGCCGTCTCTGTGGCCGTGAATTCCGCCGCCAGCTTGAATAACAAAGTCTTTTCCGAAAAACTCCATTAGCGCTGGAACCAATCGCGGATGCAGGCCTCCTGAAGCAACGGGCAAAACACGTTTCAACCCGAACATTTCTTTCGTCAATGCGTCATGGTTCTGAGCAACTTCCTCTTTCGTTTCAAACATTTTGCCGACCACGGTTCCCACATGAAGCTGATCTACGCCGATGATTCTTGCTACTTTCGATATTACCCGCATCGCGATGCCGTGCCGCGCATTCTTTGTGAAGGCCGCATGTCCGGCCCTGTGTGCGTGAATAATCAGGTCAAAATCTTGGTCTCTGAAGGTTTGGAGTGCAGCAAACCCACACGTTAGGATGTCGATCATGACGTATTCTCCTCCGTGGCTGAGAACGAGTTCTGCCCTGCGCAGCATCTCTTTCGTTTCGGCTGTGATATTGATCATGTAGACTTTCTTTTCGCCGGTTTCTTTTTCGGCTCGGTCTCTGCTTTCAAGAGTCTCAACCAGGCGCTCTTCAAACGGATTGAACTTTTGACTGCTCAGGTTTTCATCGTCTTTGACTATGTCGCACCCTCCGACCCAGGCTTCTTGCGCTACTTTTACGTGGTCTGCAGTCTTCAGGCCAAGCTTGGGCTTGATGATTGTTCCAACCAGCGGCCGGTCGTAGACTTTTAGGATTTGGCGAACTCCATCAATTCCGTACTTTGGCCCCTTAAAACTCTTGACAAGGTCCCGTGGAAATTTGATGCCGTTTAGTCTCAGGTTCTTCAGTGCTCTTAGTCCGAAAACGTTGCCAGCCACGCTGCTTAAGATGTTCGGCATGTTGCCCGGCTCGAAAAGCTCCATTGGATAAGCTATCTCTGCTTCTTCTCCTTCAATGCTGAACACATGAGCTGCAAGCTTTTCCAAGTAGGGCTTTACCGTCGTAAGCTCGGTCCATGTTCCGATCGAACTCTCCGCAGCCACTCCTCCAGCTGCTTCTTTCATGCTTATGCCGGCGGGTTCAACGTGAAACGTGCAGACAACATCTGTTGCTTTCGGCGTGTATTTCAAATCGACGAAGTCGACGTATTTCAAGTGGGCAACCTTCTGCATCTGTCATTGAAGGAAGTTGCTTAAAATGCTTGACGGAACACGATTGTGTGCTGAAGTTCATGTTTCGCAGATTGAAAGTGGGCTGTCAAAGCTTTAATTGCCAATGATCGATGTATTGGAAGATGTGAAAGTGGATGAGGCTGAAAGTCAGGCTTTTGAACATTCAAGCTGGCAGCAGTAACATTGCTATTCTAGGCGGTGTGACAGCAAGTCTGTTGGGGGTCCATTCTTCGGATAGGGTGCAGATCGTGCAGGGAGATAAGCATGTTGTCGCTGTTGTCAATGTTTCGAGCAGTTTTCCGCGGGACTACGTGGGCTTGTATGAAGAAGTCTCAAAAAAGATGGGTGTCGCAGCGAACGATGAGGTTGATGTGCAGTTTGCCGAGTTGCCTGAGTCGCTCCACTATGTTCAAGCGAAAATCCGTAATGAGAGACTGCGAAAGAACGAGATAGACTTGATCATCAAGGACGTGGTGGAAAGACATCTAAGTGATATTGAGCTTGCATCTTTTGTCACGGCCCTTCAGGTTCATGGGTTAAGCATGGATGAAATCGAAGCTTTGTCCAGGGCTATGGCGGCAACTGGTAGCAGTTTATCTCTTGGCAAAGCCAAACTTGTTCTGGATAAGCACAGCATCGGCGGGATACCTGGCGATAAGACTTCTATCCTTGTTGTTCCGATCATTGCTGCAGCGGGTTTTGTGATACCGAAGACTTCGTCTAGGGCTGTTACGTCGCCAGCTGGGACGGCTGACCGCGTTGAAGCGTTGTGTCCAGTTGACTTGTCTGTTGACGAGATCAGAGAAGTCGTTGAAAAGACGAATGGGTGCATGGTTTGGGGCGGTGCTTTGGAATTGGCTCCAGCGGATGATATTTTCATCCAGGTTGAGTATCCTTTGGCCATAGACCCAATGCTTCTTCCGTCGATCATGAGCAAGAAGAAGGCTATCGGTGCAACGCACGTGATCGTAGATATACCGACGGGAAGGGGTGCCAAGATAAAGACGATCGGTGAGGCGGAGGCTTTGGCTGATGATTTCATTGAGCTTGGACAGCGTTTGGGAATCAACGTTCAGTGTGGAGTGACTTTTGGTGAACAGCCTTTGGGTCATGCGATTGGTCCCGCGCTGGAGGCCAGAGAAGCTTTGTCAGCGATCAAGGGTAACGGTCCAGCGGACCTCATCGAGAAAGCCTTGAGCTTGGCGGGTATACTGTTTGAAATGGTGGGCGTGAAGGAAGGAAAGCAGAGGGCAGAGGAGCTTCTAAAGTCGGGGAAGGCTGAACAGAAGCTTCGAGAAATAATCGAGGCACAGGGCGGCGATCCCAGAGTCAAGGTCGAGGATATAGATGTGGGAGATAAGAGGGAAGCGGTGACGACAACTCAGGAAGGCGAGGTTCTGTGGGTTAGCAACGAAGACCTCGCAAAAATAGCGAAAGAGGCTGGCGCTCCCAAGGACAAAGGAGCAGGAGTCATGCTTCGAACCAAGCTTGGCGATCATGTCAAGAGTGGTGAGGTCTTGTTTGAGATCTACGCTGAAAGAGAGGGTAGGTTGGAGCCAGCGCTGAACCTGGCGAGAAAGCTTCAGCCGATCGGCTTGAGCAAGAAGCCGGAAGACAGGATGCTCATGAGCCGCATTCCAGCGCCTACGGTGCGTCGCAAGGCTTTCATGTTTGAAAGATGAAGAGGTAGCATGTGTGTCGGCGATATCCGTGAACCTGGGAGAGGATAAATGTTTATCACGCAGGTTTTGGGGTAAAGGTTGAGGTCGGGTGATTGGACATGAAGGATAGGGTGGAGTTTTCGGACGAGGAACTTGGGCAGATCGCTGAGGTGGTTTCAGAGTATTTTGAAGTCTATGGTTTTGATGTGGAGTCGCCCTCAGATGTGATATTGCAGGGTATATACAAGAAGATTAAAGGTCAAGAGTGGACAGAATAGTTTTTTGGGAACGAGGGTAGATGTGGGCTTTTTTCTTGAAATAGGCTCTAAGGCGGGTCATTCTGGGCTGTTGCGAGGTGTGGCATTTCGCATATTGCTTGACCGATTGATTACGGTCTAAGTTTAAATATTAGATTTGTGATTAGACGTAGCGAGAGGATAACTTTCCATGGGTTCCAAGTCTCCGAAGGGCGAGTTTGCCGCCAGAGCGTTGGTTGAGAAACGGAAGCATTTCCGTTGGAGTGACAGGTACTATAATCGGCGGATATTGAGGCTTGATGTTAAAGCTGACCCTCTTAAGGGGGCGCCCATGGGTCGGGGTATCGTTCTTGAGAAGGTTGGTGTGGAGAGTAAGCAGCCTAACAGTGCTATTAGGAAATGTGTGAGGACTCAGTTGATTAAGAATGGAAGGTTGATTACGGCGTTTTTGCCCGGTGACGGTGCGTTGAACGTTGTTGATGAGCATGATGAGGTTTTGGTGGAGGGAATTGGGGGTTCGCGTGGCAGGAGCATGGGGGATATTCCGGGTGTGCGCTGGAAGGTTATTACGGTTAATGGTGTGTCATTGAAAGAGCTTGTTTATGGAAGGAAGCAGAAGCCAGCACGGTGAGAGTTTGAGTCAGAAGCAAGAGAAAGAGATTAAGCTTTTTGGGAAATGGAGCTTCAAGGACGTTGAAGTGAAGGATACAGGGTTGCAGCGTTACATTTGTCTTAAGCCTGTTGTTGTTCCTCACAGCACGGGAAAACATGAGCATAAACGGTTCCGCAAAGCAAACGTGAACATCGTGGAAAGGCTGGCGAACAATATGATGCGGCCTGGGAAGAACGCTGGAAAAAAGGCCAAGGTCATGAACATAGTCAAGCAGGCTTTTGAGCTTGTTAACCTGCGGACGGGCAAGAACCCGATTGCTGTGCTTGCGAAAGCGGTGGAGAATTCTGCGCCGTGCGAGGATACGACGCGGATCAGCATGGGAGGCATCGTTTACCACATGTCAGTGGACATTTCGCCTCAGAGAAGGGTTGACTTGGCGATGCGGCACATTGCTGACGGCGCAAGACAATCGGCCGTAAATAATCCGCGTTCGATCGAGGAGTGTCTCGCAGAAGAATTGATCATGGCAGGCAACCACGACGTCAAAAGCTTCGCAGTGGCAAAACGCCACGAGCTAGAGAGGGTTGCCCAAGCCTCAAGATAGAAACAGTTTTCGTGGAGAAACCCAGCTACCATAGATGTTCCGCCGCATTCGATCACGGAAGCAGCCTTCTCAGCCACATGATCAGCATAGTTCTTGAAAGTGCGTCGGTGCTCTCACTCGACTAGTCAAAAAAAATTTCTAGTGACTAGTCAAACCGCATGTCTGCATCAGGGCGTGGTGACTGGCCTCTCACTTGACTGGCCAAATTTTTTTTCTACTGAGTGGCCAAATCCCGCGACTGGGCTTTCAATTGACAACTCTAAAAATATTTTTTTGGCCAAGTCAATTCGAGGGGGGCTTGTCATTGGATTGGCTGAGGTTTCGATTGTGCGGTGAGGTTTTTTTCTGCTGATGAGTCGAAGTGTGTGGTGTGTTGTTGTTTTGGGGGTTTGGTTTCTAGGGAGGTTTATTTGTTTGTGCGGGCCTAGTCTATGAAGGCTGCGTTTGGATTGGTTTCGCATTCGGCGTTGAGGAAGATCGTTGGGTTGTTGATGGAGGCTCCTTGTCCTAGTTGTGCTGATGTTATTCGGGTTAAGTTGGATGTGTGTGCAGAGTATCGTTTGTTGCGGGTTCCGTCGAATTCGGATGTTATTGGCGTGCTTAAACGTGAAGAGCGGAGGAGGTTGCTTCCACTTTTGAGGAGGAAGGCTACTCGTGTGGCTTCGGGTGTTACTGTTGTGGCGGTGATGACGAAGCCTTATCCATGTCCGCAGCCTGAACCGTGTGCTTACTGTCCTGGTGGGCCGAGCGTTGGGGCTCCTCAGAGCTATACGGGTCATGAGCCGGCGGCTATGCGTGGGTTGCAGAACAGGTTTAACCCGTATTTGCAGGTGAGAAGCAGGATTCATCAATTGCAGGCGATTGGGCACAACGTTGACAAAGTTGAACTTATCGTTATGGGCGGAACGTTTCCAGCCACTCCACTGCGGTACCAGAAATGGTTCGTAAAAAGATGTCTTGACGCCATCGCGGATAAGAAGTCCGCGGATTTGGAAGAAGCTAAGAAGAACGCTGAAACAAGCAAGATGCGAAACGTTGGCATAACTGTGGAAACTAGGCCTGACTGGGCTAAAGAAAAGCATGTCAACCGAATGCTGAGCATGGGCGTCACCCGCGTTGAAATGGGCGTTCAAAACCCCGACGACGAAACATACGCGCTTGTAGGCAGAAAGCACACGGTTCAAGATGTTGTGGAAGCCACGCGGATAATGAAAGATGCAGGGTTGAAAATAGTGTACCACATGATGCCTGGGCTTCCCGGTTCAAACCCAGAAAAAGACGTTGAAGCGTTCAGCAGGGTTTTCTCAGACCCCATGTTCAAGCCGGACATGATCAAGATCTATCCGTGCCTCGTGATAGGAAACACGCGAATCCACGACTCGTATGTGCAAGGCAAGTACAAGCCCTACGAAACTGAGGAAGCAGCAGACCTCATAGTTGAAATCAAGAAAATCGTTCCTCCATGGGTGCGAATCATGCGCGTCCAAAGAGACATTCCAGCGCCCCTGATCGTCGCAGGCGTCAAGCACAGCAACTTGCGCCAAGTTGTCCAGAAGAAACTCGAAGAGCAAGGCACTGCATGTAGGTGCATTCGTTGCCGTGAAGTGGGCCACAGAATGGAGGTTTCGGGAATAACACCGAACCAGAAAGATGTCGAGATTCTTACAACGCGGTATGATGCTTCAGAGGGCACGGAAATCTTCATCTCAGCTGAGGACCCCAAGAAAGACATTTTGATAGGCTATTTGAGGCTGAGGATTCCCTCTCCAAAAGCCAGTAGACCAGAAGTCAATGTGATGCCATGCTCAATAGTGCGGGAACTGCATGTTTACGGTTCACTTGTTCCCGTGGGCAAACACTTGTCGAAAGCTTGGCAACACAAGGGGTACGGAGGAATAATGCTAGCTGAAGCTGAACGGATAACGCGGGAGGACTATAACTTAAAAAAGATTCTGGTCATAAGTGCTCTCGGCACGAAACAGTATTACAAACGTTTCGGTTACAGGTATGACGGAGTTTACATGTCGAAAGTCTTGGAGAATTAATAATGAGCGAAAAAATGTCTTCAGGCTATAAGGGTCACGCCCTGAAATTGATAGAGAACGTTAAGGCTGAAATCGGCGACATGATACGAGTAACGAAGGATAATCAGGTTTTTGAAGGAATTCTCATTCCCCGCTCAGAATACGGCGACGAAAACCACATAGTTGTCAAGTTGAAGAACGGATACAACGTCGGCATCCGCGTGACTGGAAGCGTCAAAATAGAACGGAAAGGCAAAGGAACGACGCCGACGTTTGCAGCGCCGGCTCTGCCAAGCCAAAACCCAGCATTGCCAAAGGTCGCAATCATTAGCACGGGAGGCACGATTGCCAGCCGAGTGGATTACCGCACGGGCGGAGTCCGACCGGCGCTGACGGCAAGCGACCTTTACAGCGTAGTCCCAGAACTGGCAGATATCGCACGAATAGACGCCCAGATACTCTTCAGCGTGTTCAGCGAGAACCTAACGGCGAAGCATTGGAAGGAACTTGCCACCTCCACAGCGAAAAACATTGCTGAAGGCATAGACGGCGTTGTGATTGCCCACGGAACCGATACCATGGGATACACGGCCGCAGCCCTCAGCTTCGCATTGCAGAATCTTCCTGTCCCAGTGGTGCTCGTAGGGGCACAACGTTCAGCCGACCGGCCCAGTTCAGATGCAGCTTCAAACCTGATTGGTGCCGTGATAACGGCTGCGAAAGCCCCGTTCGCAGAAGTTGTCTTGGCCATGCATGAAACACCCTCTGACACTACCGTGGTGCTTCACAGAGGCACAAGAACTCGCAAATGCCATACGAGCAGAAGGGACGCGTTCAAATCCATCAACACAAGTCCCATCGCAAAGATAGAGAATCAAACGTTCGTGATGCTTGCAGATGAATATGAAAAGAGAGACCCCGAGAGCAGATTGGTTCTTAAGCCTGAGTTCAGCGACGGAGTGGCATTGATAAAATTCTTTCCAGGCATGAACCCTGAAGTCATAGACTGGTACTGCAAGAATGGGTACAAGGGCATCATCCTTGAAGGCACAGGTTTAGGCCATGTTAGCAGTCGGTGCAATGAAACAGTCAAAAACGCTGTCGAGCAAGGGGTCGTTGTCGCTATGACTTCCCAATGTGTGTGGGGCCGAATTAACATGAACGTGTATTATGGAGGTCGCGACCTTCAAGCGTTAGGCGTGATTCCGCTAGAAGACATGCTTGCTGAAACCGCTTTGGTGAAGCTCATGTGGATTCTCGGACAAACGGATGACTTGGAAGAGACAAAAATGCTCCTGAAAACAAACCTTGTCGGAGAAATATCGCCCAGAACCCTTTCAGAAACGACGGGCAATCTATGAGAGGGAATGACTGTTGGAAATAGACTATGAAAAGGTCGGGTTGAAAGTCGGGCTGGAAATTCACCGGCAACTTAGTACCTCTGCAAAGCTCTTCTGCAACTGTAGACCTGAATTGTTCAAGGAAGAACCCGAAACGACATTCCTGCGAAGACTGAGACCGACGCAGAGCGAGCTGGGCCAGATAGACCCTGCTGCTTACTTTGAGTTTCAGAAAGGAGTCAAAATAAAGTATGAAGCAAACAATGCAACCTCGTGTCTCGTAGAGATGGACGAGGAACCGCCGCACAGATTGAACCAAGAAGCAGTTGAAACCGTTTTGACAGTAGCTTTGATGATGAAATGCAAGCCTGTTGACGAAGTTCACGTGATGCGGAAAACGGTCATAGACGGCTCAAACACGACGGGGTTCCAGAGAACCTGCGTCATCGCGTTAGATGGTGAAATCAAAGTAGGCGGCAAAACAATTCCGATCCAGCATGCAAGCCTCGAGGAAGATGCAGCAAGGAAGACGGGTGAAGAAGACAACACGATAAGTTACCGCATCGACAGGCTTGGAATACCATTAGTCGAAGTAGCCACTGGACCCGCGATAAAATCGCCGAAAGAAGCAGAAGACGTAGCCTTAGCGATCGGGAACATCCTGAGAGCGACAGGAAAAGTCATACGGGGCCTTGGGACAATCCGTCAGGACGTAAACATATCCATCCCTCAAGGTGCGCTTATAGAAATAAAAGGCGTGCAGGAACTTGAACTTATTTCTCTGGCGGTGGAATACGAAGTCAAACGCCAACTCAACTTGATCGAAATATCTGAGGAACTGCACAGACGCAACGTGGAACAGGAAGAACTGAGGGAAGAGTTCATTGACGTCACGGACGTTTTCAAACAGACAAAATGCAAGGTCATAAGAAAGGCTCTGGACAACAAACAAACGGTATTGGCCGTAAAGTTGCAAAAGTTTCAAGGTTTGCTGAAATGGGAACT
>CAYPRE010000021.1:9697-12697 GCA_964413045.1 uncultured Candidatus Bathyarchaeia archaeon | reverse complement strand
GTACCAGGTTGAGCATGATGCGCAGGGCAGAATCACCGCAGACTACGGTCTGATTCTGGTTTTTCAGGATGGCGGACGCAGTGTGATGTTATTGGCTGGATTGGGCGGTTCTGGAACATGGGCAAGTTGTGATGTGATTTCTACTTATGAATCTTGGAATCTTCATGGTAGCGTCGCTGTTGTGAGATATCGTGACGGCAACGGCGACGGATTGCTTGACGAGTTGTCTATTGTTGAACAAGTGCAGGGTGGTTTTTCGTTGAGCTATGCGACTCCAGTAGGACTTGCAATATTCTCCGCTGAGCTGGTTCCAAGGCTGAAAAGCTTGGGAAAGAAGATTCTGCGGCAGCGCATGATAGGCAGGGTTTGTTTGCTACTGTT
The DNA here is from genome assembly GCA_964413045.1 of uncultured Candidatus Bathyarchaeia archaeon. GTDB lineage: Archaea > Thermoproteota > Bathyarchaeia > Bathyarchaeales > Bathycorpusculaceae > JBGQMW01. Next base: position 12,316 of record CAYPRE010000021.1, on the reverse strand, counting down.
CTTGGCGTTGGTTTCTCAGGTTTCTTTCACAGCTTTCTCAACTGATCTCAGCTCTAATGCATATACCTTCAAAGATTTCTCGCATCCGTTCGTCACCTCAGGTGGATTGATGAATAGTTCTGTCGTTGTGGCTTCTAGTGTTGGTCATGGTCCTGTTGGTGGGGCTCACACGATGGACGTTATGGGGGCAATCATTGTTGCCTCAAAGCTGGGCATGAAAACAAGCAGTGGGATGCTGGAGCCCACGATGGATGACTACATTTCAACTTATGACTTTGGGACTGCAAGAATAACACTCAAAGACACGACAACAAACTGGATCGTTGTTGGTGGTCCGGGGGTTAATCAGGTTTCGTGGTACTACAATAATTTGAGGAATGGTACGGGAGGACGGGTGTTGCCAGCGTATTTTGATAAGGCTTCAAATGGTACAGACCTGATTAAAGTGGCCAGCACGGGTCACACGTACCAGGTTGAGCATGATGCGCAGGGCAGAATCACCGCAGACTACGGTCTGATTGATCTGTTCTATGATGCCAACGAAGGCGTGTGGGTTCTTATTGCGGCTGGACTTGGCGGGTCTGGCACGCTTGCGGCTTCACGACTGATTGGAAACCATCAGAACTGGAGTCTTTTCGGGCAAGCTGCTGTTGTGAAATATGCTGATACTAACGGCGACGGCTACTTGGACGCTGTCAGCATTGTCGAATCGGTCGGTGTTGGACAAAGCATTGACGTCTACTCTGACCCGGACTGCAAGAATTCTATGGGTTCGATAGTTTGGGGGTTGCTTTCTCCGGGAGAAGCCAAGAACGCGACCATATACGTCAGAAACGAGGGCGAAGCAAACACAGTCCTCTCTTTAAACGCCTACAACTGGACTCCTACTGAAGCCTCAAATTTCATGAGAATAACATCAGACTACACAGGGGCACCGCTTCAACCAGGGCAAGTGCTATCGCTTGTTGTGACTTTGACGGTGGACCAGAATATTAGCCAGATAACTGATTTCGGCGTGGCCATCGACATCAATTCTACCTAGCCGATTACTACGAGACTTTGCAGCTCTGCGTGACTGCAATAAATATAGTGTATATGAATTATTGCGACATAATTCTTAATACATTTCTCCTGAAGATTGGTCAACGGCGCGTGTGTTAGTGCTTGATAAAGGTTCTTGAGAAAAGAAGCTTGCTCAATTTTCCGAAGAGTGGTTATTTCGTCATAGCGTTACTCTTGAGGCTACTAATCGCCCCTTTTGTCAGCCATCCCTTTGACGAGAGGGTGTTCATGGCAGTAGGAGCCTCTGTGGCAAAGGGAATCACTCCGTATGGACAGTATGTTCTCCAGAGCATTTTTGCTTTAACGCCTCATCCTCACCTCTACGGAATCATCCCGGGCATAGGCTACCCTCCACCTTGGGGACTCGTATGCGGCGACATGTATCTCTTGTCTTCGTTCTTGGCTCCTAACAATCTGTACGCGTACGTCTTTGCATTGAAACTGCCTGTAATAGCAGCCGAAATGGCATTGGCCGTGCTAGTTTACAAGATACTCAAGCGCGAGATCGATGAGAAGGTTGCGTCCAAAGCCTTTCTGCTCTTTCTCTTCACTCCTTTCCTGATCGCTGTTGGAACTGTATGGGGCATGTTTGACACGTTGGCACTCTTCTTCGCACTCGTCTCTGCCTACATTCTTCACAACAACTGGAAGGCATCTTCCCTGTTCCTGTCAGTGGCTTCCGCCCTCAAACTCTTTCCTCTATTGCTAGCGCCATTGTTTGCAATACTCATTTACAAGTCTGGAAAGAAGGCTGGAAGGGCTGTCTCGTTCCTGACGGCTACACTTGCGTTGACGGCTCTTTTCACGTTTGTGCCCATGATAGTTTACAACTGGCCGCTTACAAACATGTACAACGCATTGGGTTATCACCTTGGTACTGTGAATAATTCGTATGACAGTCAAAGCACTTTTCCGTACGGTGCCGCAAGTCCTTTCAATGTCTTCACTCTTTTAGGCAATTACGTAAACGGTGCCATTCAACCTCCAGGATTTTCGGTTTATCTCTGGATTCCAGCATGCATTGCGGTCTATGTACTACTCTGGCGAAACCACACGGTCAAGCAGACTAACTCTGGGTTCCTGTCCACGATCCAGTGGTCACTTCTGATGATGCTTACCTTCTTCACGACGCGCATTTGGGTTTCTGAACAAAACCTGATTTTCTTATTTGCCTTTTTTGCTCTGACGGTTTTCTTCACCAAGATGGATCTATCGAAGGTGCATATCCTCTGGATAATGCTTCTCAGTTTTGTCGTGGTGCATGTTCCTGCAATCTCGTTCCTTTGGATGCCGTATCCCTGGACTCTGAACTCTGCCAGCTCCTTTGCGAGTGGTCCTCTGGGATGGACAAGACTGCTGATGATGACGATGTTGACCCTTAGCTGGCTCCTTCTCTCGTGGCATTTTGCAGCCAGAAAACTGAGGTGGAAAACGTGAGGATGCTGACGCTTCTGCTGCACGATGAGCGTTTCAGCGGCTGGAAAGTCGAAAGCAAGCTTACTCGACCACATTTCTCGCTCAAGTACATGAGTTTTTGCAGAAAAAAAGGATGGAACC
>CAYPRE010000021.1:0-9644 GCA_964413045.1 uncultured Candidatus Bathyarchaeia archaeon | reverse complement strand
TAGTCTACAATCTTGACGGCGTGGGCACCGTCAAAGTTTTCCCAGTCAAGAACCGGTTTCCACCTTTCCAGATGTTCGGGAACGACCATAACCCGAAAGCTATAATGCAGGAAATATTGGCAGATCAGCCGGAACTAGTGCATTTTCATCATTATTATCTGTTTTCGTATCCGTACACTGCACTTTGGCTGAAAAGGAAGTCGAAATGGCCTCTTGTCGCGCAGCTTCATGGTTATAACAACGGTTCTTTGAGAAAATGGCTTTATCTCCCGTGCTTGCTTGCGCTGCGGAAGGCAGACAAGATTCTTTTCAGCTATGGACCTGAAGAAAGAGTCTACAGGAAGATAGGCGTTCTAGGGAAAACAGTTAAGGTTCCGGTTCCAGGAGTTGATGTTGAGGTTTTTAGGCGGCAAAGAAGATTTGGTTCGCAACGTTTGCTTTATGTTGGCAGGGTTCCGAGAGTTGAGGCGGCGCACGGAGAGAAATCTCCCTTCTTGTTATTGCACATCCTCCGTAAGCTTCGGGTGTTCGTGAAGGATGCTGCTTTGGACGTAGTGGGTGATGGGCCTGGATTGGCGCGTTGCGTTCAGTTGAGTAAAGACTTGGGGCTAGAGGGGCACGTTACTTTTCATGGATATGTGCCTCATGATGATTTGCCAAAATATTATGAAGCTTCTGGTTTAGCCGTGGCGCCTATCAGGGTTCATGACGTTGACGGGTGGTTTGACGGCATGATTCAGGAAAGCTTGTCATGTGGCACTCCCGTGGCAGCGTTCAAAACGTCAGTCAGTCATCCTTCGCGGGGAACCTATGGGTTTTTGCTTTCAAATGACGTAAGGAAGGCAGCGGTAGAGATCGCTGCTCTGCTGAGGAATCCAGAGGAGATGGAACAAGCCGCTGAGGAAGGTTCCAAGTTTGTTCATAAGAACTGTTCTGACGTGGTTGTGGCTGACCGATTGCGTGAGATTTGGGAGGGTCTGGCAAGAGCATGAAGGTCAGTAGAGTCGTGTGTGCGTATAACGAGGAGAAGTCTATTGGGCCGTTGTTGGAGAATCTTGCTTGCCAAAGGGCTCCCTCTTGGGTTGAGGAGAGGGAGATAGTCGTTGTGGCGTCGGGATGTACTGATGCAACGGTTGAGGTCGTTAAGCGTTACCTCGGTGGAAAACCTGAGATCATACTTGTCGAAGAAACGCAGAGACTGGGCAAGGCATCTGCACTCAATAAGGCTTTTGCTGTTTTGAGGGGAGATTACATTGTTTTGGTTCCTGCTGATGTTTGTCCAGCTGAGAATGCGTTGTTTGGTCTTCTCGTTCCCTTCAAAGACGGAAGAGTATCTGCGGTCAGCGGTCGTCCAATGCAGGACCCCCGCGCTTCAGCAAAGGGACTCATGGGCTATTTGGCTAATATGACGTATCGGCTCTGGAGCAGGTTGATGAAAAAGCTGAATGAGAGAGGTCAGGCCAACCATTGCAGTGGTGAATTGATGGCCATACGAAAAGATGTCAAAACAGCAATCCCAGAGGAGTGTGCGGCTGATGATTCGTACATGGCGATAATGGCGAGAAAAAAGGGAACTATTGCTTTTGCCTCCAAGGCTGTTGGACACAATCTTATGCCGTCGAACATTGTCGACTATGTGAATCAGAGGCGGAGATGGCTTTTTGGGCATTTTCAAACGAAGAAGGTGACGGGAGTATTTCCATCAGTTTTGGACACTCTTGTCTTCTCTCGACCTGGTATTGTTTTGCGGGTGCTGGTTGAAGAGGTTGCTGAGCGTCCTAGACATGTCTTGTATTTGGTTGCTGCAATGTTGGTTGAGGCTTTGGTTTATGCGTTAGCTGTCTCGGACCATGTCTTCCATAAGGAATATGGTGTTTGGCCCGTGATCAAGTCGACGAAGTATGCTGAAACGGAAGTTGTTTGTGAACAGTCCAGTTAGTTGTGTTTGCCTGGGTGGGGAAAAAATGGTTCTTTGACGGGCCGACTTTTGTTTTTGATTTGTATTCTTGTTGTGCGTATGAACAATAATCTTTATTAAGACTCACGATGCGTGATATTGGTGTGATTCGGTTTGGCATTACAGCTTTCGCAAAGGGTTGTTGGTTTGGCGGTTTTGGCTGTTGTAGTTATGGTGGTGGCTACTGGCCTGACTACGTTGGGTTTGATATCTAGTAGTCGTAATGTTCAGAGTCGTGGGGCTATTAAGGCTGTGAATGTTGGTGCTTACTGGGATAGTGGTTGCACGAATGCGAGTGTATCGATTGGTTGGGGGTTGCTGTCGCCTGGGGCTTCGGGTAATGTGACCTTGTTTGTGCGGAACGAGGGTAACCTTCCTGTGAGGCTGAGTCTTTCCACTCAAGTTTGGAGTCCCGCGAACGCATCGTCCTACATGAGTCTAGGCTGGAATAGGGAGGGCTATGTTCTTGCGGTGGGAAACGTGACGTCCGCGACGTTGACTCTGTCTGTGTCTTCAGGCATAAGCGGAATCACTGACTTCAGCTTTACAACCGTGATAACGGGGACAGAACAGTAGCCTCAATGTCAGGTGTAGCTTCTCTTTTCTTCAACGTTGATCTTCACACGTGAGAATAACCGTCTGCAGTTTGTTCTATTGGTTGGTCTAGGTGGTTTGGGTTATCCAGAGGTTCGTTGTGAGGAGGGTGATTTCTGTGGGTGTGTTGGCGGTTTCGATGACTATGTAGACGCTTTCAAGGAGGTCGCCTGGTTTGGTGTTCCATGCTTGGTTGATGTGATTTGTGATGTCGAAGGTGAAGTTTGTCCATTTGTTGAGAGGTATTTGGGGGGTCTTGTATTCGACGACGTCGGCGCCTTTGTAGATGATGTTGCCGCCTTGGTAAATGTTGCCTGTTGGGTGGTTTTGGGTGTTGGGGGTGTCGTAGAAGTCGAGTTCCGTATACGTTATTGAGCCGTCTGCGCGTTGGACGGCGGCTGCTAGTGCGATGCGGAGCCATTCATTGTCTGGCGTGTAGTCTGCTTGTGTTAGGAGGGCTTGGAAGGTGGCTTGGATGTGTGTGTTGTAGATGGGTGTTTTTTGGCGGGTTTGGAAGCTGGTTGTCCACCATGTGCCTGTGGCGATGTGGCCTGGTTCAAGCGTGGTTTTTTTGAGGTGGATTGTGGCGGTGTGGTTGGTGAAGGTGACGGTTGCTTGTGTTTCTGGGAGGAAGCCGCATGTGTGGGGGTTCCATTGTTGTCTGTTTTCTTGTTCTGATAGTGCTAGATCGCCGTCGGTGTTTATGATGGTGGTCTGGGTCTGTTTTATTGTTAGTGCGTTGGACATTAGGGGTAGGGCTGTGAGGATGGTGAGGATGATGGGGAGGGCAAGCATGCGTTTTTGCATGGTGGGTTTTTCCTGTATGTGTGTTGAACTGTTTTGGGGTTGCACATGACGACAATATGTCTGAGACTGTACATGTGCTCATTCTGTAATAATGGTCTAGAACTGTAATAAATATTATGCATTCATGTACAACACTTCGCCTCAACGTACATGAGAACATAGCCTCTCTGCTGATTACCTGTGCTCTCAATTGACTAGTCAAAAAAAATTTCTACTGAGTAGTCAATCCAGTTAGGCGTGCGGCTACTGGTCTCTCAATTGAGGCGTCAGATTTTTTTCTACTGAGTGGTCAATTCCCCCGAGTTGAGTAGCTGGGCTTTCAATTCACTGGTCAAGCATTTTTTTCTTTCACCAGTCAAAGCCGCTGGTCAACATGCCTTTCGAGTGTGTGGTGACTGGTCTCTCAATTGACAACTCAAGAATATCTTTTTTAGCCACTGAATTTGGGTTTTCTGTTTTTCTGGGAGTATTCGTTTGGTTGTGTGGGCTGTTTCTTGACTTTGGAGATTGGTCTTATGTTGTGTGGGTTTGCTTTTTCTCGTGTTGGGTGCGGAGTGTGGGCGATGTGGTGAAGGTTGTTTGCTGGAGGGTTGTTTATTCCACGGTTTTTTCTAGGTCTTCTACGAAGTGTTTGAATCTTTTTATGCCGAGTTTCCAGAAGTCTGGTGTGGTTACGTCTAGGCTGACTGTTTTGGCGATTTCTATGGGGGATATGCTGCTGCCTGCTGAGAGTGCTTTTTTGAATTTGGGTACGAAGTTTTTGCCTTCTTCGATGTATTTTTGGTAGAGTGCATAGACGAACATTTGGGCGTAGACGTAGGGGTAGTTGTAGAATCTGAAGTTGGCTATGTAGTAGTGTGGTTTCATGGTCCATTCTGCTTCCATCTCGTCGAACCATTCTACGGCGTTTCCGTAGATTCGGTTTCTGGCGGTTGTCCACTTTTTGCATATTGTCTTGTATTCCAGGAATTCGCCTTGTTTGATGGCGTCGTAGAGGCTTTGTTCGAACCATGCTCGTGCGGTAACTTGGAAGGCGGCCATGCCTGCTTCGTCGAGCACTAGGCAGAGGATGGCCTTTTTTTCCTCGTTTGATTTTGCTTCGTTGAGCAAGAGGTCGGTGAGGAGGAGTTCACCGAACATTGAGGCTGTTTCTGCAACGACCATTGGAATGTTCAGGTTCCAGATGGTTTGGCTGCGTTCGGCGTAGTAGTCGTGTGTTGCGTGTCCAAGTTCGTGGGCTAGTGTGTAGACGTCGTTAAGTGTTCCGTTGTAGCTGTTGAGGATGAAGGCTGATTTGCCGTTGTACCAGCTCGAGCAGAAGGCGCCGTTACTTTTTCCGAACCTTGGTGAGGAGTCGAGATGGTTTTTGGCGAACATGTCTTTTGCGGCTGAAGCGTATTCTTCGTCGAATTTTCGGTAGGCCCTGATGATTAAGTCTTTAGCTTTCTCGTACGTGAACTTCATCTTGGGCGCGTCAGGCAATGGGGCGATTATGTCGTGGCAGCCAAGCTTAGGCAGTTTCATCAGTTTGGCTTTCAACTTCAAGTATCGATGGTAAAGAGGGGCGCCGTCTTCTATTGTTTTGAGCAAGTTGCCTATTATAGGCTGTTCAGTGTCGTTGGCGATCAAGCTCGCATGCATCGGAGACTCGTACTTCCTTCTTTCGCAGACGTTCATCCAGTCGTTGCAGATGTTTCTAAGGGCCGAAGCGAATATTTCGCCGTCTTTTCCAAGAAGACTATAGATCACTTTGTTCACTGATTCTCGAGTTGCACGGTTAGGATGAGGCAGCAAGCCGTTTGCTACGCCGTATGAAAGAGTCTTCTTTTTCCCTTCAACCATGACCTCAAACATGCGGGTATTGAGCCACTTGCTCTGAAGTTCTTCCCAGGCTCTTATTCCAAACTGGTCTTTTTCGATGACAAGCTGTTCTTCAATCTCAGAAAGTTGGTGAGCAACCTGCCTTCTCAGTCTTATCAAAGCATGTCTGTAAGTGGCTAACACTGGATCGCGGATTAGCTCAGGATTCTTGTGGATTAATGGGCCGAATTCGAGGTCAAAAAAAGCCAATGTCTTGCCAAGCTTTGCCTCCAGCTTGTTCATTTTATCGTAGAGGGTTTGCGTGTCGGGCAGGGTCATGTTGGCTGCGAAAGACAATCCCGCAAACAATGAGAGGTCTCGAAGCTTTGACTGATAGGGCTCAAACTCTTGAATACATTTCAAAGCTTCTTTTGCGGAGAAGTCTTTTATTTTTCCCTTGTATTTTCTTGCTAATCCATCGGCCATCTCGGCGAGGTTGTCAACGGCTTTTTGGATGGAAGGGTCGGTTGTGCTCGGAAAGATCTCAGACAAGTCCCAAGCGATATCCTGTTTCTTCATATTTCTCATCTTGAAATCGGCACGGACGGCAATTAAATTTTTCTCTTTGTACCCGTGAAACGTACTCGGAACTTTACGTATTGTTTATATTGCGGAGCATCGTATATAGTGCTATATAAGATTTGTTCCTCAGTCGAAAGGTGCAAACAGACCATGAGTGCCATCGCGATAGTTGAACTCAAAAGATACGGGTGGAGTCAGAAGATGGTCAAGAGCTTTTTCGTGATACGCGGCGAGTCCCCATACGTCAAGTCGTTCAAACCGAAGAAAGTACAGGAGAAAGTCCTGCCGAAGAAAAAATGCAGAAAGTGTTACGTAGGCCAAGACCTATTTCTTTCACTACATGTCAGACACTGTTCGCCTCAACTGGCTCAGTAAGAACGAGGCCACTGAACGTTTAGACTCCCACTGTTTTCAAGCGCAGAAAATCAGAACTATTTTCTGATTTGGCGTGAAAATGTATGCTTGAACCGGATTAATGGGACTTGACAGTGAGCAGGTCGGAATATTCCTGTAGCAAAAGTCTTTAATTTCTGGCCTGAATATTGGTCCAAGGTGATGTTTGAATTGGCTAAGTGGGAGTACAAGGTGGTTGCGATTAAGACGCAGATCCATTCAGACCATTTCCAAGCCGAAAGCAAGCCAGTCATAGAAGATGTTCAAAAGGACCTCAACGCCCTAGGCAAAGATGGATGGGAACTAGTCAGCATCCAAGACACGAGCCTAGCCGACGGCAGAATGTTCACCGTCGCCTACCTCAAGAGACAAAACGGACACGAATGAAACGTGCATGACTCGTTTCACACGTTTTTCATAACATAGTATAGAGAAGGAGTGCATGCATCTCAAGGACTCACTGATAGACAGTCCAAAATTCGGAAACGCGAATCTGGGCAAAGACGCCGATAAGGACCGTTTTGGCTGAATCGTAAGAAGCCCACCATCTGTCCCAAACCTCTTATATTGAGGGTGTTTTTATGGTTGTGAGAGAGCTGTACTATCATGCCTAGATCCGTTGCACCGTGGGAAGTTGAACGGCATATGCTAGTTCGAGCTGAGGATCGGACTGACCCCAATGTTGGTTGCAAGCCTGAGGACCGAGCGGCTGAGATGCGTCTGCGGTTCGGTGTGATCAACTTGGATAAGCCAGCTGGTCCCTCCAGTCATGAGGTTGCGGCTTGGGTCAAGCGCATTCTCAAACTAGAACACGTTGGTCACGGCGGAACTCTAGAAGCCTAAGGCTGGAGAAATCCCAAAGTGACAGGCGTCTTGCCCGTTACGTTAGGTGAGGCTACGAAGGTTGTCCAAGCTTTGCTTCACAGCGGCAAAGAATACGTTTGCGTCATGAAACTCCACGGTGATGCCGAGGAAGCGAAGCTGAAGAAAGTGCTGGGCGAGTTCGAGGATATAGTTTATCAGCGTCCACCTCTGAGGGCATCAGTCAAACGGCAACTGCGCACTCGACGCGTCTACAATCTCCACTTGCTGGAGGTTGAAGGTCGGAACGTGCTTTTCCAAGTTGCCTGTGAAGGAGGCACTTACATTCGCAAATTATGCTACGACGTGGGCGAGGTACTAGGGTGTGGGGCCCACATGCAGGAGCTGCGCAGAACTAGAGCAGGGCCATTCATTGAGGATGGTAGCGTCACCTTGCACGAAGCGGCATACTCTTTCATGCGGTGGGAGGAAACTAAAGACGAAAAGTATCTGAAGAAGTTCGTGCAGCCCATGGAAAATGCGCTAGGTTTGGTTCCCAAAGTCTACGTGAGGGACTCTGCTGTCGACGCAATTTGCCACGGCGCAAGTCTGACGGCGCCGGGAATTTTGTCACTTCAAGACCATCTGAGTAAGGGTTCTTTGCTCGCCGTCTTGACGTTGAAAGGTGAAGCAGTAGCCTTGGGCAAAGCTCTCGCGGATGCAGAGGAAGCTGTAAACATGAACCATGGCGTCGTCGCCACCACAGAAAGAGTGCTCATGCCGCGAGGCACTTACCCGAAACGCTGGAAGAGCAGCGCGAAACAAGATGAATGAAGAATACAAGAACGTGGAACACTACTTCACTCAGCGTCCCAAGTCGAAGGCAAGATACGGCTTGATCCGCACGTGCTTACATGGCAGAACGTTCGAGTTCTTGACGGCAACTGGTGTCTTTTCAAAGAAGCGCATCGATCTGGGCACAAGATTGCTCATCGAGTCAATGGTCTTGCCAGAGCAAGGCCTCGTATTGGACATTGGATGCGGATACGGTGCAGTCGGGATCGTGGCCGCAGCAACCAGACCCAGTCTGGAGGTCTATCTGGCCGACGTAAATAGACGCGCAGTCTGGCTGGCACAGCAAAATATCGTCAACAATCATGTGCAGAACGCTGAGGCCGTACATGGCTGTCTCTATCAACCAATCAAGGATTTGACGTTTGACTGTATACTTTCTAATCCACCAGTAAGCGCCGGAATGCAGACAGTCAAGTCGATCGTCTCCGAGGCGCCGACGCACATGGCTGACAAGGCCACTTTTCAGATGGTTGTCAAATCCAAAGTTGCCGGAAAAAGACTGCACGGCTTCTTTGAAGAAGCCTTCGGAAACGTCGAAGTCTCGGCAAGAGAAAGCGGTTATCGCGTCCTCCTTTCAAGGAAACAATGAGAAAAGCCCTAGCATGTGGCTTCTTCAAGAACGGGGCTCTGGTTTTCACGCATCTGGTTAGTTGCAGACACTTATCCAAGATAAAATAGGCTTAAATTCACATACTCTACTTATCTGTTTTGAAAAGCAATCGATAGAGTAAGGTTGATGATATGTCTTTCTTCAAAAAATTCAAGGACAGATTGACTTCTCCCAAAGCAAGAATTTCGTTGCAGGTCAACAAAAGCAGTTTTGAGCTAGGCGAGATTGCAGAAGGCGTGTTATCAGTCACCTCGGACGAAGAATTCGAAGCTAAGGAGATCAGGTGCGAAATCCAGTGTGTCGAAGAAGCCAAGAGAACGAAGTACGTGAACGACCCTGCACTAAACCGCCAGGTTCTGAGAGAAGTCACAGAGTCTGCGACGCTCTATTCTGCAAAACCAGCCTTCGCAGGGCCACTTCACGTAACCCAAGGGTTCTCACAGACATTTCCATGCAAGATAAGCATACCGTCTGGCGCCAGAGCGACCTTCAAGAGCATCGACTCAAAAGTGACGTGGACACTCAAAGGAGCCATCGCAATTGAAGGAAGACCGGACGTTACCAGCCCAACAACGGAGATCCAGATCACTCAACCCAGCACCACAGTCGTGAGAGAAAAAGAAATCGTGCACGAAATCGTCATGATCCCCTGCAAATACTGCGGTGCTCTAATGCCACAAACAGAAACAGCCTGCCCGAACTGCGGAGCACGAAGAACAGGATAGACTCGCGCGCTCAACATCAATCCTTTTTCCATTTTCACGCTTGTAAAGCTTTAAATCCGCTTCGTCTGATTAGGAGAAACAAAGCGGTGAATCGCTTCCTGAAACAATTCGGCATATCGCCTTGATTCTGAATGCCGGGGTCTCCTAGCCAGGTATGGAGCAAGCCTGGAGACGTTCCTAGAACGACGCCTAACAGCTTGTGGCCCCTCGGGGCCACGTGGGTTCAAATCCCACCCCCGGCGCCAACAAGATCCTTCTGGATGAACCCCCGTGGTGGGGCTACTTCGGCTTTCTGATTCAGCCAAGCTTGTAGTTTTGTCTTCCGTCGGGTTTAGCCTTGGGCACGTTTATTGTGAATTGTGCTCCTTTGCCATGCGCGCCTGTTTCGTTGATTGCCCAGCCATAGACGTCCATCATCCTTCTGATCAGGTAAAGCCCGTAGTCTGAGCCTTTGCCCGTAGTGATACCTTCGGTGAAAAGCTTGGATTTTGCGTCTTGAGGGATGCCGACACCATCGTCC
>CAYPRE010000020.1:9292-13882 GCA_964413045.1 uncultured Candidatus Bathyarchaeia archaeon | reverse complement strand
TTCTCTGGATCGGGAAAGATCGAGGCCTTCAACTACACGGACCCGAAGTATGCAGTGCCGCAGAGTTTGGTTGAACAGGCGAGGTCTGTTTCGGGGATTGTACGAGTGGACGCTCGGCTCGTCGTGATGGGCGATGCAACAGAGGTCTCAGGATACGTTGCTGATGACGAGAACAAGACGCTGGTTTCTGTGGGTGATAACAGGAGAGGCGAATCGCTGATGGTTGGAGTCGACCCCGCCTCAGTTGTGGGAGACTGGTTCATGCAGGGTAAATTCTTGCAGGCTAATAGAACAGACGGTGCAGTGGTCGGTGATTCAATAGCGTTGACGATGTTTTCCCAGCCATTAGTTCAAGGGATCTCTTTCGCGAACTCTAGCTTTCACGTTGTCGGCGTCGTCGTCGACCCCATAAACAATGGAAAAGTGACTTACCTCCACATCAAAGCCCTGCAGAAACTGACAGGCTTTGCGGACCCCAACGTTGTTTTGGTCCAGATCGATTCTGGGGCGAACCGTTCGGAGGTCCTGAACCGGCTGTCAGCCGTGGCCAAAGCTTCTAATATAAATTTTGAGGTTGTCGATCTTGAACAGGTTCTGCAGCAGAACATCAATTTTTTGGGTTACGTATGGTCTACGATTACGTTGATTCCTCTTTTGACCCTGGTCGCAGGTGCACTCTGTCTCGTAGGTTACGTGGCATTGACGATAAGTGAGCAGAGACAAGAATTCGGAATTCTCAGAGCTGTTGGAGCTAGGTCGAGAACCGTTTTGGCCATAATGTCGGGCCAAAACATCATTATTTCCCTTTCGAGCTTCGGTGCCGGCGTAGCCGTCGGGCTGATGCTTTCGCTCCTGTTGCTGATCCAACAACCAGTGATAACGGTGTACGGTGCTATGGAGATAGCTGTAGAACTGCTTGCGATTCTTTTCGTAATCTTTGTGTTCAGCCTGTTTCCAACTGTTAGGTTTGCCAGAAAGCCCGTGCTGGAGATTATCCGAGAACCTTAAAGCTTCCAGGCCTGCGGTGGTAATGTCTCAGTGCCTCCAGATGCCCTGGGAGTTCGTTGAGAAAGTCTTGCAGTTGCAGCACTGGAACTACAGGCACTCCGTCATAGAATTTCTCCCTTGGAGCAATAAGCGATAGAATCATGGGCACAAACAAAGTCAATTCTTCCAGTCTGCAATCGAGCTTTATCTTTGGGTTTGGCAATGCATCAGCAAGCGCCGAAGTGCGTTCAGCCTGTTCTTTGGCAACTCTGCTTGAGACCGATGGAGAAAGTCCATGTTTCCAATGCTTGCAATCTGCGCAAATTGCCAAGGTTTTTTTGTATGCGACAACGTCTATTTCCCATCTTCGCGTTGTTTGCTTGAAGTGCAGATTTCTGCTGACTTTGTACATGTTTTGTTCGAAGCCGAAAGCGGCAATACCCTCGAATTCTTGCCAGCTCAGCAGACGCGTTACGCGTTCAAGGTCTGCGCCTGAGTTGATGGCTTTGATGGCGAGTCTGAGTCGCTGTGACGTGTCAACGTTTACTGTTTCAGTTTGCAAATTAACAAGTCCATCATCTTGCAGCTTACGTAGCAACTTCTTGACGGTGTCTGAGGGTATTCTTGCCTCTTTTTTTATAGTTTCATGTGAAACTGTCTGTTTGCTGCTGTGCTTGAGGAGTGAGATTATCGCTTCTGTTTCAAAAGTCACGTCGAAGCCTTCATCCGTTATACATGAGGATGCAGAAAAGGACTTGCTCCTGAGAATTGTTTAAAAGCTTTGCGGTTGCCCCGCCACAAAGCCCGTGCAGGATGAATTGCATAGGTTTGACTAGCCCTGTCTGGCCGTGTATCTCATGATCGGTCGCGCTTCTGAACGTCGCAGTACTTCTTTGAAGCCTGCCTTCAGGAATGTTGAGACCATTCCCGTGTAAAGGAAGGGGTCGGGAATTTTTCCTTTCCTCGGCTCAGTCGGGTACCCTTCGATGGTGTTAGCACCTTGCCGTTCTGCAAAGGCTAAAGCCGCCTTCAGCAGGTTAGCCGTTATGCCCTTGTTTCTGTAAGGCTTGGCTGTGAAGAAGCACACGACCGCCCACACGGGCTTGTCGTCCACAGGCTTCAGTATACGAGAACGCTCAAGCGCTGGATACTGTTCTCTCGGGCCTATTGCACACCATCCGACTGGTTGTCCCTCAGAGTAAGCAAGTATTCCAGGGATTGCTCCCGAGTAAACGATCTTCTTCAATGCCTGCTTGTTTCCTGTACCCTTACTCTTGTTAAACTGGGATCGACTAAGTCGCCACCACATGCACCAGCAGTCTCCACAGGCCCCATTTTCACCGAACAGCTTCTCCAAGTCGGGCCACCTTTCAGGCGTCAGTCCGTGAAATTGCAGGTTCAGCCGTTCAGACTTGTCATCAGACATTGTTTTGTCCACCTACTCCTACACTGTAATCGTTAAAGTCTATTTTTACACGGGCCTTTTTTAGTGTTGTCGATGTAGAATCAATTCTCGATTGGGGAGTTTTGTTTATGCTTTCGTATACGACGTAAGCTATTACATGGAAACCATAATAAGTCGGCATGGAAAAGGTTGAAAGATAGCAGGAATCAGCAATGACAGTGTATGTTTCTAAGACTCCAAAGTCAAAAGCTTTGTACGCGCGTGCAAAAAGAGTTCTTCCAGCTGGAGTTGCTTATGGAATACGTTTTTTTGAACCCTACCCGTTTTACACTGCGAGAGCTAGGGGAAGCAAGCTTTATGATGTTGACGGTAATGAGTACGTGGATTTTTGGCTCGGTCACACCGCTCTTGTTCTTGGACACAGTCCAAATGTTGTTGTTAAAGCTGTGGTGAAACAGCTTGAAAACGGTACGCAGTATGGTACACCGCACGAGTTGGAAGTGCAGCTTGCAGAGCAGGTTGCACGAATGGTGCCGGGCGCTGAGATGACTCGTTTCACGAACTCAGGAACAGAGGCGAACATGTACGCCACGAGGTTGGCACGCGCCTACACAAAAAGAGACAAAGTTGCCAAGTTTGAGGGAGGATGGCACGGAGGATACGACGCGCTTCACGTTGCAGTCAAGTATCCCTATGACGTTCCCGAATCAGCTGGCTTAACGGCAGGGGCCACGCAGGACACAATTGTTCTGCCCTTCAATGACTTGACCGGAGTCACAAGAAAACTGCAGAATGAGCGTGTAGCCGCAATCATCATCGAACCCGTGCTCGGAGGGGGCGGCGGTGTTCTCGCGGAGAAAGAATTCTTGAGAGGTTTGCGTGAAATGTGCGATGAAAAGGGCATATTGCTGATTTTTGACGAAGTGATCACGGGTTTCCGGTTGGCGCCAGGGTGCGCTGAAGAGTACTTCGGCGTGAGACCGGACTTAAGCGTGTTCGGAAAGATACTGGGAGGAGGCTTCCCCATCGGCGCTTTCTCGGGAAGAAGCGAACTGATGGAACATCTGAACAATCTCGTCTACGAGCGACCAGAATATTCTTTCCACGGTGGCACGTTCGCAGGAAACCCAATAACGATGACTGCGGGCCTGGCAACTCTCGGACAACTGGAAGACGGCCGCATAATACGCCGACTGAACAGGGAGGGAATGAAGATCAGGGAAGAGTTGCGCGGCATTTTTGGGAAACAGGGTGTAGAAGTGCAGGCGGTCGGGGCGGGTTCCATATTCAATGTTCACTTCACGAAGCAACATGTCACGAGTGCCGTGGACGTTGGCAAAGCTGATAGAAAAATGTTGGCCGACTATAATCTATCTTTGATAGCTGGAGGCGTGTTCTGGCTTCCGACGCATAACGCGGTGATCGGCTCAGCACACTCAAGGGAGGACATTAGCAGGCTATTCGGCGAAACTGAAATGTTTGCACGGAAGATGCGGCACTTCCACGCCGGATGATCCTCACGCTCGGAGACTGCTCACTTTTCCTGGTGCTTGAGCATCATCTCGGCTTTTCTAAGGTCCAAAGGCGTATTGATGTTGAAGAATGTTCTTAACTCTTTATCCAATTGTTCGAGCACAAGGGTGGAGACATAGCGGACGTTGCGAAGGTTATCCACCATTGCCTGCATGTTCACTTGTCCTGTCAAAAGGGTTTTCTCGGCGGCTTCAACCACAGACTTTGTACGGTAGACTGCGTGTAATGGCTCTAGGTAACAATTAGGCCACCTGGGAATGGCTGCGTTCTTGCTTACACACAGCTCCATCAGAAGCGAGATTATGTCAGTCGAGACGAAAGGGGTGTCGCATGGAAGAAGCAGCGAATAATCGCCTGATGCTTCTCTGAAACCTGTGAATGCTCCTGCAAGCGGGCCGTGCAACTCTGTTGAGTCGACAAGGATCTTGCAGTCTGGGCCGATTATTTTAGCGTATTTTTCCGCCTGCTCTCTCGAGCTTAAGACAACGATCTTGTCGTCCACGACCTTTTCCATGGATTTCAAAACGTGCTTTATCAACGGCTTGTCCGCGAGATGGAGCAATATGGCCGGGAGTGCCACTACCTGCCGACGTTCCGCGACATCGAGGAGCACCTCGCCGAACGCCTCCACGAGGGGGACGTCATCATCACACTGGGCGCCGGGG
>CAYPRE010000020.1:0-9282 GCA_964413045.1 uncultured Candidatus Bathyarchaeia archaeon | reverse complement strand
CTAATCGGCTCGAGAAACCGCCTGCGAGGACTATTCCTGTCTTCTGCAAGGGTATGTGGTCTCCGTGACGCGGAAAGGCTATGTTTCGGCCTTGTATAAGCTTTTTGTCGTTATTCTGTAGGGAATATTGCGATAGCGGAATACTATATATAACCACAGGCGCAATCGATTATTGGATGGAAAGGGGTTCAGAATGAGTCAGGAAATTAGGGAGCTTAACCGTTTGATCTGCAACCGTTGTGAAGAGCGGGAATACGAGAAGTGTACGGGTTGTAGGATTTATCATCTTGTAAACAAGATAGCTGAGAAGTAAAAAAAGAGTCTATTGCATATTGTCTATGCTGATGGCCATGTCGTTAAGGATTCTTGTGAACGGGTGGTCAGGCTTTTCTTGTGCGAAGATCGTGCCGCCTTGAGCTTTTAGGATGTCGCAGAAGCAGGGTACGATGCCCAGTAATGGAACTTGATAGATGTCCTTGAGTTTTGTCTGCACTTCGTCCTTGCTTGTTCTTGACGAAGTGTCCAGTACCTTGTTGAGTACGACTTCTGTTTTCTTCTCGAACAGGTCATAGAGTTCGCGCAACATGCGTCTTGTGCCGTCAACGTCTGAGCGGTCGAACGTCGTTGCAACTAGAACTAGGTCAGCGCTCACTATCGCGTTTATGGAAGAATATTGCAATCCGGGACTGGTGTCGAAGATAAGGTAGTCGAACCCTCCACCGTTAAGCAACGAAATCTTCAGGGCTAGGAGTCTTCCCAACGCTCGCATTTCCCATTTTCTGTCTTTCGCTGACATGTCTCTTATGGCTTCAGTTCCTGGGTTAGCGAGAGCTACGCAGAATTTGCCGCCGTTGCCTATTCTGTCGGTCAGGTCTATGAGCACCTTGTTTATGTCGCTGGCGTTGTTCAGGTAGTCGTTGAGCCAGTGTTCGGCTTTCTCGACCCTAAGAAGTGTTGTGAGGCTTGGAGCTCGAAAGTCAAGGTCGAACAGGCACACGTTCTTTCCGAGTTTTGCTAGTGCTGCTGACAAGTTGATTGACAGGAGCGTTTTTCCAGTACCACCCTTGTATGAATGTACGGCGATTATCTTTCCCAATTAATGGCCTCCTGGGGTGTTTTCTCTGTCGACGAAGAAGTAGGCTTTTCTCCCTACTCGTTCCTTCTTCAAATGGCCCATTATGACCAACTGATTAAGGTACGCGCTTTCGACGGCTCTTGCCCTCTTCGTTTGTTCTGAGATATCGTCTGCTGTGGCTCTGCCCATTCTGCAAAGGGTCATAGCCGTTTTTCTGAGGTGGTCCGGCATAGAAAGAAGTGTCATCACATCAAGGGGCGCGTCTGGAATCAGCTGTTGCAGGTCCTTTTTGTCATGTTTTTGCAGCTCGATCATGACTTCTATCTTTTCGTTCAGCCTTTCAAGGTTCTCTCTGATTTTTTCCAGAACCAGTACGGGCTTTTTGCCGAGAGGTTCCATGCTGGCCAAGTTTGTTCTCTCCATTGTGTTTTACACGTCTACAATATGTAGATGTTGAAGCATTTATTAAGTCTTACGAAACATATGTACTGATTCACAAGAACGATGACAAAACAGATGCAGACCTAAACACCAGAGCAAACATTCAAAGAAAACAACGCCATCAAAACCCTGCTTGAACTGAAAATATTCCTCGTGGAAGGGACGTTTCGAACGATGAAAAATGGTGCTTTTAGCATCAAGTTTGCGGATGATGGCCTCAGGTCTAGAAAAGCGTCAAAAACAATTAATAAAAATGGAAGAATTGGCTAATAAGGTACTGGAACCCGGTTTCGCAGTTCCTCAACGATCGGCAGAACTTGCCTAAGTTCGCGGAAGTACTTGAGCACGGTTATGCCTCTTTGAGTAACAGCGTAGACGACGCGTCTCTTGCCTACTGTGCGTTCCTCTACGAGACTCTGCTTGATCAAGAAGTCCAAGTACTCTTTAAGAACGCTACAGTTGACATTGGCCTTGTACATAATGTGCGTTAGCTTCAGAGGGCCACGGTGTGCCAGCACTTTAAGAATGTCAATATACATCTCTAGTTTAGAACGTCTCATCACTCAAACCTCTTTTGTCGCATATTACCAACCTTTTTATATAAAGCTTTTATGGATTCAAACTTCGGCTTTTCCCTAAATAGTCTGCATTAGTAGCTTCTTTCGGTCTGCGCTCGGATTAACACGTTTATTCTATTTTGGAAAGCAGTGACCAGGTCGTCTACCAATATTCTTTGCAATTCCGTCGAAAGCCCCTTGACGTTTCCGGCGAAAACCTTGACCATTTTGGTTTCCAGTTCCTTTCGCTCCTTAAGAGTCAACGTTGTTTTCAAAGACTATCCTCCAATGTTTGTTGGCAGTAGTTGACTGTAGCTACTTAACTCTCTTATGAAGTGCGGATATGGATTCTGGATTCAGGTTTACAGAAGCCTTCGAAACGTCGGGCAGTGGCTTTGGGTGACCCTTTATTGCGTGAAGGGTGTTCTCCACACTGAAACAAATGGATCGCCTGCGCGCTTCAGACGCTGTGAACAACACCATACTTTCGCATGCAACCTCAAACATGCAAATTGAACAAACTTTATTTCTTAAGAACCGAAAATGCAAATCCAAAACTATCTATCTTGAGACGCAATGCGCTCGTCGGATCCAGTGAGGATGCTTCCGTTGACGGATTGTGCTAGAACTGCTTGAATTAAGAGGAAGAGTTACACTCGGTCTCGATGAAAAACGACACTATCCATGCTGCGCGAGACTAGACGTCACCAAGCTTTTTATTGGACTTTTTCCTTTTGATCATCTTGCCGGATGATGAGAAGGCATTAGATTGACATCTGGATGAAATTTCAGAGTTACACGGACGGCAAGTTGCATTTGGCATGTTCTATGAATACGTTGAATTCGACCTCAGGCTTCCCCACAAGAGGTTCAAGCAACTGTATCCATGGACGGACATCACATATCAGGAATATAAGAAACTCCAGATGCAGCATGCGTTCAGACGCGCGGTGGGCTCGGGGAGAAACAGGCGGATGATCAGATAAGGACGGCAACGCGTGAATCGGCTGCTAGCCTTTTAAACAGTTCGCCCCATAAGAATATCGGCGATTATTTTGCCCAAGTCTTCGGGGGATATTGACCCAAACGTTCTTGAGTCAGTCCTGAAGGGTAAAACGCTGCAAGTCTACTGGTACATTATCCAGCAACCCTCGCACACGGTAGGAATTCGCCAAGTTCAACGTGCCTTGATTTTTTCCAGTCCAAGCATCGCAGTCCACCATTTGGAGAAACTGAACAACCTCGGGCTCGTAGAGAAGAAAGGCACTGGTGAATACGTGCTCCTCGAAGAGGTGAAAGTCGGAGTCCTTAAGCTGTTCACTCACATGGGACGATTCCTGGTGCCAAGATATCTATTTTATTCAGTCTTGTTTTCCACCATGTCTGCAGCCTACTTGATGCTTTGCACAATGACCCAGACAACTCCAAGCTTCTACGCAGCCACTTTCAGCGCAATTGCCATGCTGATATTCTGGGTTGAAACCGTCAGATTATGGAGGGAAAGACCAATTTGACGCTCAACTACACTGTTCTAAAGTATAGAACTAAGAGAGCTAATGTACACCACGTAATAGTGGCGGAGAGGAGGCTATGAACAAGGCACTACTGTACTTCCTCGGAGCGATAGGGCTAGGGGTCCTCATCGTGTTCGTTCCTTTGCTGACGTTCGCCCAAGTCAAATCTGGCAACGTTTCTGGAAAAATCCTTTCGCTTCCCGAGGGTTTGCGTTGGCTGGAAGGGTCGTACGCGCTGAAAGCTCAAGTATCTGACTCTGATGCTGAAGTTCTGGCGGTGAGTCTTCTGGTTGCGTCAATCGTCTATTTGTTGTTCAGACGCAGAATACCAGGTCAAGACCGCGGTTGGACCAGAATGCCCTCATAATCTGTTTTTAAACCAATAGGAGACTGCTCTGCTGAGGCTTGGCGGCTTTGCGCGCGAAAGTTATGTAGCCAGTGTGGGCGGTCATAAGGGTTTGAGGTCTTGTTTTTCCCCTTTCTACTTGCATTCCTCGCATGAGGCACTCAATCGTTTCGACATCCACGAAACCGTTTTCCTTCAGCGCCTCGACAGTCTTTACGACCTGGTCGATCGTGGGACTGAAGGACACAACGGTCCCGCATGGTTTCAAGGCCACATATGCCTGCGGAATGACGAGCCAGGGAACTGCCAGATCCAGTATAACTGAATCAACAGAATTTTCGTCGATTCCTGCAGTAATGTCTTTGTTCTTAAGCACGACAAAATCTGCTAATCCAGCGCGCCTCAGGTTCTTTTCCGCGGTCTTCTGAAACTCTTCTCTGATATCGTAACTGACGACTTTACCGTCAGGCCTAACATAATGAGCTAGAGCGGTGGTCATCGCGCCAGTTCCAGTTCCTGCCTCGACCACGATACTTCCAGGGCCGATGCCGCTAAACATTACGATGAGTGCGATATCCTTCGGATAGTTGATCTGGGTCTCACGGGCAGATTTCATTATGTAATCAGGCAAAAGTGGTCTTAGTACCGTAAATTTGAAACCCAGACTGCTCGTCAGAATGCATCCCCACTCTTGACCGATTACATCGTCATACTTGATGAAGCCCTTGTGAGTGTGGAAACTCTTGCCCTGCTCAACTCTGATCATGTAGGTTTTTCGCGGACCAAGATAAAGAATTATGATGTCGCCGTCAGCAATTTTTTCGGCTGTCAACGCTGTTCACTACGGAGAATATTTGAACGGGTGTTTCGAACGTTCTTTGTTTTCTATCAGTTCATCAATGCTTGGTCTGCCTTCTATGGTTTTTCGGATGGCATGGCGCATGGCTTTGTAGTTGTTTATGTACACGCGCTGTCTGTCCACTGCTGTGGGATGCACGAAAACGTTCGCTATGATAATCAAGTCTTCAACTGCTTGCTTGGGAATCGTTCCATCCGCGACGCTGTCCACGACTGCTTTGGCCACAGCTGTCTGAGCTGGACCGTAGACCATGCTTGCCTGCCGCATTCCCGTGATCGTCACAGTTGGAACTATCAGCGTCGCAGGCTTGACAGCCAAGTTTGGTTCCAGAATCGCCAAAAGCGGTTCGTGCCCCGGCGTGGGCGTCGCCTTCGCCTTGGCAAAAGCTTCAGCCAAAACACCGTCTGTTCTGCCGATCAGCAAGTCTATATGAGCGACTTCTGCTCCTTGCCCTGCCAAGGCTTCTCCTATACGCATGCCGAAACCTCTTATCACTTCAGGCGTCACGTCGATGGCCATGAATCGTTCTTCGATTGGCTTCTCGGCGATCTCAACTGTTACCTCTTTGGGCTTTATCTTTCCTATTTTCTCAAGGTCTAGTCGCAGTTCCTCCTTCGCCTCGTATGTCAATTCTCCACCGAAGCTCAACGGTTTCCTAACTGGCCCCACTTTAATTTTCATTATGTTGAGGGCCTCCTTCGTTCCGACTGCACCGCTTCCAGCAATGATTCTCGCGATCTTCTGCACCCTGTACTGCAGTTCACGGGCTTGTTGCAGTTCACCCTTCCTGACATGGTTGTAGATTTGGATCCAAACGTCGGGTATCACGTTGGCGCTCGCCAGTATTGCGCCCGAACAGCCAGCTGCTAGCCCTGCCATAACCACTTCATCATGTCCGCACATCACGTTCAACTTGTCCCTCACTTTTTCAAGCACTGCAAAAATATACTTCAATTGTCCGCTGCTGTCTTTGACACCGACTATGTTTGGGATCTGGGCCAAGTCTTCAACCATCTGCCACGGCAACTCTAGGCCTGTACACTGAGGAATGTTGTAAAGAATAATCGGCAGGTCGACCGCTTCAGCGATCGTCTGATAATGCTCGTAGAGCCCGCGGTCTGCAGGTTTAAGATAGTATGGAGTAACGATGAGCGCGGCCGTTGCGCCGATGTCTTTTGCATACTTCGTCATTTCCACAGCTTGGTCGGTTCCACTGGCACCAGTTCCGGCTATGACTGGAACCTTCCCGTCAACCTCGTCAATGACTATTTTTATGACGCGCTTCTTCTCTTCTATCGTCATGTTCACAAACTCACCTGTAGTGCCACACGGAACGACTCCATGCACACCCAATTCGATGCAATGAGTGACCAAGGTTCTCAAACGGTCTTCGTCCACGGCTTTTCCATCGTCCGTAAATGGCGTGACCAGAGCAGGCATGATTCCTTCGGGCTTGAACATCATCAATCTCCAACGCTAGTTTCAATCATTACTCTTATATCAATTTAGGCTACCTACAAACCAGTTTGCCCGCAAGAACTTGGTACGAAACCTACAGAATATGTCTTGAAAATACTTAAATGGGCTAAAAGGAATGACTTACCGTTCATCGGAGGTCAAGCTCGATGGTTGATTACAGGAGAAGGTTGAAGATCAGTGACGTGAACGTGAAAGAAATCAACGAGTTCTTGCTGCAGAAGGACAATCCACTCGTTGACGGCGTGTTGAGGGTGGTTGAGAAGTATGGTGGTGTCAGCGAGATCAACCGAAGAGCGGAAGAAGCCAGCAAAATCGATAACCTCATCACCCGTCTTGAGAAGAAAAAGTCACGCTTTGTCAAAGACCTTGATTGGCTCAAGCGGCAACGGGACAAAGAAGCATTCATTAGCATCAGCGAATATCGGAAGAAGACTCTTGGAAAAAAGTTCTCTTCCATGAAGTTCGATGACTCTTTCGCTGTGACGCTTGAGATCAGTGCTTTCAACTTCTTTCCCTGGCTGATTGAAGAGGCCAAGAAATCTATTGCAAACGACGAACTGATGCCCTCACGTTACATTCGAGTCCGATCAATGAAAGAGCAGGTTGAAGACGATGATGTCCTTGCATTCGCAGCAGCCATGCAGATCATGGGCGCTTCGTACGTTCAAACATTGGACACCAAGGGCACAATGCCTGGACCAGACGGCAAACCTGTCAACGTCCACTTGGGAGGAGCCGATACTATCACAGGATACTTCGGAGGCGTGGGCAATCCGAACCAGTACAGCCTAGAATGGGTGGACGAATTTCTGCATTACTACACGGAGTATGGACTTCCACAAGTCCTAAACACAAACCCCGGCACCATATTGCTTGGTTACTGGCTGCGAAAACTGGGAATAGACATCGAATTCAAGATCTCAGTCTTCGTGGGAAACGATAACCCATACTCAATACTTTGGACAATGATGACGGCCAAGCTTTTCAGCCGCGAAGATGGTTCGACTCCATTGATCGGCTTCAACCTTTCAAACTCTGTTGACAACAGGACAATTGAACTTTCAGCATACATCAGAAAGGCCTTCGGCTTCGAGGACATTGTGCGCTTCGAGCACCATATCACTGAAGCTTACAAGAGCATCGTTAGACAACCCTACGACCGCACGGCAGAGCTTATTCAGCTCGCAGACCACGTAAAGAACATCAGCGCCAAACATGAAGGTGGAATGCCTCAGACAGAGAAAAAGCGAGAACACCCCTCAGACATATTGGACTATTTCATCCCGAAGAAGGACATAACGGATAAAGGGCTGATGCCAAAACTGCTGCTGAACTATCTTGACAAGCATGACGCTGCAAACCACTCTGCCAAGGCACTTACCGAACAAGGATTGACATTCATCGCCGCTCAAAAACTACATAAACCGTGAGAACAACTCTCACTTTTGACGAACTCGCCCTTTCTTTATGACCAGTATTCTCGGGGTCTGCGCATTATCATGTAAAGTGTTGTCGCCACAAAGAAAACTGTGGTCACCGTCAAAATCACGGCCACGCGTCGAGTGTTGTCGAAGTCAATCACGTTGCCCTGAAGTTGCGAATAATTCCCCTGAAGCTGAGAATAGTTTATTCTCAATTCGTCGTAATCCTGATTTAGATTCATATATGACTGCGATAGTTGGATATAGGTACGGTTGAGAAACCCAAAACGGGTTTCCAGTGTCTCCAAGTGAAGATTTCGAACGGTTGTCAGCGGAAAACCGGGGTTGCGCTCGGTTGACGGCAGATCCTTAATGGCGTAGCTGAGGAAAATCTGGCCGTAGGTTATTCCCCACACGTTGGCTGCTGCCATCACCGTGTACTCAGTTCTTATCGCTTGGTTGAATTGCAGCAAGGTGCCTTGGATGATTGTTTTGGAGCTTATTAGAGTCTGCGTCCTTCCGTTGATGAAGCCGTATACACTCGCGTTCAAGTAGCTTATATAGACGCCTTCGGCCGTACAGTTGACCGTTAGGACAATAGTCATGTTTCCTCCAGGAAGAATCTCTTTGTTCGCCTCAACTTCAGTAGAAATTCCGCCATATTCCGCAGAAAAGAAACTCTGCAACTCACCTGTTTGTGCCTTTACACTGGCAACAATCGTCAGAAAAAGTAGAACAGACACAAAAACAGTCGCTAACGCGCCACGGACCTTCAACATGACCACCAGTTGCATGTAATGGTCTACTCTTTTTGATGGAAGTTTATTTAAGTTTTTCACATTGCTTCAGCAATTTGGCGCTGGCTAGGCGCTTTGGATATGTTTAAGGCCAAGAAGCAGACTATCTAATCGAACGGATGAATCGGTGGTATATGAAAACGAAATAGGCCAAGGAAAAGGCTGTAAGGAGCACTTCGAAAGTCAGGATGGCTGGATTTTTCTCTACAGCCATGAAATATCCGTGAGTGAGTATGTCGGTGAAGACTAGAAGCTGTAGGAATATGGCGCCTCCTAGGCAGCTCAGCCCAACTGTGTGAAAGAGTACTTGTATTCTTCGGTTCATTTTTGCAGCGATGGTCATGAGTATCGTGAATCTCAAGAGGTACTATTGTACTTATGCATTATGTATCGTCACACACGACTTGCCCTAATAATTCGACCTACGTATCAAGACTAAGATGCAGCAATTTAGACTAGAGGACGGACGCAGCAAGCGATCCTTGAGCTCAAATATTAATCATGAATTCATAATACTTTTCTAGTCTCAAGCTCTCTGATCTAGTCTTCAGTGAGAAAATGAAAGTGAATGCATATAAAAGAGCTAAGCCAGGCGGAAAGCAAAAGTCAGTACACGTAAAGAGCTACGTAAGAAAAAAGTAGAAGGGCAACAATGCTCTTCTCACTGAAACAGGCATAATCCCCATTTTTAGACAAGAAAAGCTATTTTCCAGCTATGCGCGTTTCCATGAGAATATTGATGCTTTAGATCTGCAACACTTTGAACCTTCTTTTCTTATTAATCCAAACCAAG
>CAYPRE010000019.1:0-14095 GCA_964413045.1 uncultured Candidatus Bathyarchaeia archaeon | reverse complement strand
CCTTTCTTTTTGAGAATCTCAATGACTAGGTCTTGGGCATCTTCAACTGAAGGGACTTTTGTCTTGAATTTTTCTTCGAGACGCGAAACAACTTCTGAGGCTACTTCTTCAGCTTTTTCACCATCCCTCAGCTCAACAGCGATAAAGGCCTTGTAGATTGCGTCTCTGATTCTTCCTGCGTCAAAATCAACGATTCTGCCGTCTCGTTTCACAATCTTAGCTATTGGCATGACGCATCAACTCAAACTTGCTCCAATTCAGCATATTAAGTCTTTTCGAAAACACATAATCACGGCGACAACGATGTTTTTGGGCATTCAACAGTCCGAAGAGATTCGCAGGCAATCAATACAATTCTTGCCTGAATCTTTCTGATTTATACGAAATATCCCAGCACTGACCGCTCAATGCTGCGAGACATGTTAGGGAAAGTGGAAGAATATCGCATCCGAGAAAATCATCTTTCCAGACAGAAAAGGAATAAAAATGAAATCAAACACAACTCACGCAGGCCTTGGAAAAACTTTTAGGACTTGGCACTCACTGTTCATGTGAGCGATAAGGTTGAAAAAATACGAGGTTACTCTATACGTGAAAAGTGTCAAAACTGTTAGTCACGTTGAAAGGGTTCCCCGTGAATCACTAGTGTGGGACTCCACGTCCCGTTCGATGCAGCCGGGTGCAAATCCCCGAGTTACCCAAGCACATGAATTTGAGGAAGTGGCCATGCACGATTTTCTGCTTTCTGAAGAGCAAAAAAGAGTTGTCGACATCGTCAGGGAAGTTGCCGCAAAGTATAAAATTGAAGTTCAGATAGTAGACGTGACGAGAGAGAACATTATTCGCAGGGTAGTGCAAGAAGCCGAGGGCATGAAGACGTTTCCAACTTTGGTCACGAGTAGCGGAGAAAAAATCGAAAATGATATTTCCAAAGAAAAAGTAGATATGCTCCTATCAAAGGAGCGGAAAACCTGAGTCACACCTCTGACATACGCCTGCACGTCTCATGCTGCTACGTGATGAACAAAACGTAAGCAGAGATTGTTGGTGTCCAAAATTCTGAGTGCTTGACTCTTCATTCTTTTCTGGTGAATAAGTCTTTGGTGGCCCCACAGACGGGGCAAACCCAATCGTCTGGAAGATTTTCGAAGGCCGTTCCAGGCTTTACGCCATGTTCCATGTCTCCTGTTTCTGGGTCATAGACATAACCGCAGACTGTGCATTCGTACTTGTCCAAAGTCTCACACCTGCATTTACGGTGGAAGATTGTTATTCACGAAATTATTTAAACCATTTTGCCGACAGACACAATTCTGGCATTACACCGCAAAGGATTGGCAAAGAAAGAGGGGATGGTAAAATATATCGCTTAGATTGTCTTCTTCAATTTCGCGATGAGCTCTTTCTTCATTTCCGCGTTTGCGGCAATTTCCTTCCTACCTTGTTTCCAATCTGCTGAACATCGTCCATAAATTGATTGCTCGCCGATATAGTGATGGATCAAGTCAATATGGATCACCGAATACGGCTCTTAGTAATTGCTTACAAAAAATGTTATTGACGTAGCATTGAAAGCTTGTCTGTGTTGAAAGAGTAGAACATGTTTGCTTGGCCGCTTTGGTTAATTGTTCTGTTTACTGCAGCAAGTGATGTCCAGATGCTGGGACTTCATTCTGGGCAACGTGGACTTTCAGTTACGAAAGAAAGGGGAAAGCCTTTGAAGGCTACTTCTTTTTTCTTTGCTTTGTTTGTTTTTCCGTATACTGTTCAGCGCAGCTTGCGCAGCAGAAGAGGTATTCCTTTCCTTTGATGACTGCGCGATGAGCAGCCAACTTGCATGTTTCAGTTGGGATTTCTACTTTGCAGTATTCGCATCGTACAAATTCAGGTTTCATTGCTTTTTCACTTCCTCACCTTTGTGTTTCTTGTAATAATCTTCAATCGCAGCGTGCAGCGCGTCGGCAGCAAGGTTTGAACAGTGCATTTTTATCGGTGGTAACCCACCGAGGGAGTCGGCTACGTTTGCACGGGTGATTTTCAGGGCTTCTTCGAGTGTTTTTCCTTTGGCCAATTCCGTTATCATGCTGCTGGTGGCGATGGCGGAGCCGCAGCCGAAGGTTTTGAATTTAATATCTGTCAAGTGGTTGTCTTTTACTTTGATGTAAATCGTCATCAGGTCTCCGCACACGGGGTTTCCAACCGTGCCCACACCGTCAGCATCTGGGATCTCGCCGACGTTGCGCGGATTTTTGAAGTGTTCCATCACTTTTTCAGTATACATTACATCTTCAACTCTTTTGGCGTCAGAGGTGACATTATTCTTAATCTCTTAACTATGTCTGGCATTAAGCTTGCTGCGTAATGAACATCCTCTTCCGTGTTCTGTCTACCCAGTGTAAACATTAGGGAGCCATGAGCTTCTTCATGCTTCAAACCCAGAGCTAAGAGCACGTGTGAAGGCTCAAGCGTTTTTGCTGTACATGCAGACCCTGAGGATGCGTACACGCCCATCATGTCAAGGCTTAGAAGCATTGACTCACCCTCGATAAAGTTGTAGCGGACGGAAACGTTATCGGGCAGACGCTTTGTAGGGTGTCCGTTGAGGAATGAGTATGGTATGGGTCTGAGCAGGTTATCTATCAGAATGTCTCTCAGCTTGGTAAGTCGTGCGCTTTCAGCCTGCATTTCAATTTTTGCTATTTCCGCGGCCTTTCCAAAACCTACAATTCCAGCCACATTCTCTGTTCCTGACCTCAACCCCCGCTCTTGTCCGCCGCCATGAAGCAGAGGTTCGACTCGAATGCCCTCTTTCACGTAGAGCGCACCGACCCCTCTAGGACCGTACATGTCGTTTGAAGAGATCGTTAGCAGGTCTATGCCTTCGCTCTTCACGTCTATGGGTATGTGTCCACAAGCTGCAGTGGCGTCGACGTGGAGAATCGCGTTTTTGCTGTGAACGATTTCGCTGATTTCTTTGATGGGTTCAACTGTGCCAATTTCTCCGTTCGCGTAGACGACAGAGACGAGAATCGTTTTATCGGAAAGTTCTTTCTCTAGACATCCAAGATCCAATAAGCCGCTCTTGTCCACAGAGAGGAATATGGCTTCGAAACCCTTGGTTGTCAGATACTTGACTGAGTTGACGACTGACATGTGTTCGATGCTGGATGCAAGTATGCGATTTCCTCGGTCCTTGTAACGATTCGCCACGCCTTTGACTGCGAGGTTGTTGCTTTCCGTGGCGTTTGAGGTGAAGACTATTGATTCCTTCTTGTCTGCGTTGACCAAGTCTGCGATCCTTGACCTGGCTTCTTCTATGGCTTTCTTTGTTTCCTGTCCGAAAGCGTGAAGTGACGAGGGATTGCCGTAAGAATCCTTCATGTAGGGTATCATGGCTTCGATAACGCGTGGGTCAACAGGTCTGCCCGCAGCGTGATCCATGTACACTTTTCGTTTCGCAGACAATGAACAGGCACTCTCAGAAACAAAGAATTGCGTCTGCGCCCAATGCTAGGTCGTTAAGCGTTGCAGCCCCAACAATCTTTGAATCTTTCGTGAAGTCGCCCCGAGGAATGCCGAGAAGTCCGCAGCTTTGCTCGCACACGACAAGCTTGACTCCAGCTTTCACAGCTTGATCCATGACCTCCTTTAGTGAGGGAAAACTGCCCATCTTGATTTTTTCAGCTTCTCCTTTCTTCACGAGAGTTATGCCTTTAATTACGAAGTAGACTGTGGCATCAAGGTTCATCATGGCTGCAGTAGTTGCCAGAATGAAGGGGGCGTAGGCACGTTCTGGGTTATCGACACCGCTGGTTTGGACGTACAAGATCTTTTTCTTGTCACTCATTCATGTCATCTCATTTGCTACTTGATTTTCTTGATTAATAAATGAACCGTATTTCCCTCTTTCTTCACGTCCAAGAGTTCTTGACCAAGATGTTTAACGAGGCTTCGAATATCTTCCTCGGCCGCCGGGTCATCTGCCAACACCTCGAGCACCTCACCTACGTTCAATTCGTCCAACTCCATCCTAGTCTTGAAAACAGGCTCAGGACAATACAGACCCAGACAGTCCAACGTCCTGTCAGGTTTAGCTTTCATAAGCTCTCCTCATTCATCTGAGCCGAGGAAGGAAGTAAAAAACTTTGCCTTGAAGAAACTCGTTTCCTGAAAATCAGTGCGAATGAAGGATTCTTAAGTGAAAGTTGTATTCTGAGGTAGCAAAGTTTTAATCGGCGTCGTCGACTGAAAACTATGTTAGGCAGGTCGCATTCATTGGTCACGTTGAACCTTGACAAGATTTTCAAACCCAAAAGCATCGCTGTCGTGGGAGCGTCTGATGAAGAAGGCACAGTCGGCTACGCTTTGATGAAGAACCTCATTGACTTGAAATTCGAGGGTAGAATTCTTCCTGTCAACATTCGCAAGACCAAGATTCTGGGCTATAAGGCTTACTCAAGTGTTGGGCAGATGCCTGATCCCGTTGACCTTGCAGTGATAGCGACGCCCGCCCATACTGTCCCAGATGTTGTGGAAGAATGCGGCAAAGCAGGTATAATGGGCATAGTCATAATCAGTGCTGGCTTCAAGGAGATTGGTCCCGAGGGCAAATTGCTGGAAGAGAAGATTCTTGAAGTCAAGAATAGGTATGGGCTGAGAATTATCGGCCCGAATTGTTTAGGTATTATTCGGCCAAGCAATAATCTTAACACTACTTTTTTGTACAAGATGCCCAAACCGGGCAAGATTGCTTTCATCAGCCAAAGCGGTGCATTGGGTTCAGCAATCTTGGATTGGGCCATACACGAAAACATTGGTTTCAGCAACTTTGTTTCGATCGGCTCAATGATAGATGTCGATTTCGGCGACCTTATTGACTACTTCGGTATGGACCCGAAGACCAAAAGCATTCTCATGTACATTGAAGGCCTGAGTGATGCTAGAAAGTTCATGAGTGCTGCTAGACACTTTGCACGAACCAAACCAATAATTGTCGTAAAAACGGGCAAGTTCAGTGAGAGTGCCAAGGCTGCCGCGTCACACACTGGTTCGCTGACTGGCGAGGACATGGTATACGACAAGGCTTTCAAGCGGGCTGGCATAGTTCGTGTCGAAGAGATCGCGGACCTTTTCAACTGTGCAGAAGTCTTGGGCACGCAGCCGCTTCCGCGTGGTCCGAACCTTGCCATAATCACGAATGCAGGTGGTCCAGGGGTAATGGCCACGGACGCTGTGATTGCTGGGGGTGGAAAGATGGCACGTTTGAGCCCTGAGACTATGGGAGTCTTGGATAGTGCTTTGCCTCATTTCTGGAGTCACGGTAACCCGATTGACATTCTTGGAGATGCGAAGGCTGACCGGTACAAGGCAGTTGTCGAGGCTTGCTTGAAGGATGAGAACGTTGATGGGATACTTATCATCTACACGGCTCAGGCAGTGGGGCAGCCGACGGAGGTTGCCAAGAGCATTGTGGAACTGGTCAAGAGTCAATCGTACCAGAACAAGACTATTCTGACAAGCTTCATGGGCTACGGAGCCGTCGAAGAGGCAAATCGTGTTTTCGCCGAAAACAACATTCCGACCTATTCTTTCCCCGAGCAGGCTGTCAAGACTTACATGTACATGTACCAGTACAAGAGCAACTTGGAGCTGCTTTATCAGACTCCTGAAGAGTTGCCAGTGGACATCGCTCCTCCGAAGCGTCCGCTCATGGTGATACTCAAGAACGCTGCTGCTCAGAATCGTGAGATTCTGAATGAAGCTGAAGCAAAAACATTCCTCGAATCCTATAACTTTCCTGTAACCAAGACCGAGGTCGCAAAGACTGCAGACGAAGCCGTCAAAATAGCCCAGCGAATGGGGTATCCTGTCGTCTTAAAGGTGCTTTCTCCTCAAATCGTTCACAAAACCGAGGCTGGCGGCGTCGTTCTCGACATAAACGATGACGTTGAGCTCCGCGAATCCTTCGACCGAATCTTGAGGCATGCCACAGAATTTGACCCCGACGCAGAAATCTTGGGAGTGACTGTCCAGCGCATGATCAAGAAGCGAGGCTACGAAGTCATACTCGGCGCGAAAACTGACCCGCTCTTTGGGCCAGTAATCCTCTTCGGAATGGGAGGCATAGGAGTCGAACTCTTCCGAGACTTCTCGATAGGTTTGCCGCCTCTGAACCAGACTCTTGTTCGGAGAATCATGGAAGAAACTAAAGTCTACCAGCTTCTAAAGGGCTACCGAAATATGCCGCCAGCTAACCTTAAACTCTTGGATGAGATCATGGTTGCCTTCAGCCAGATGCTCGTGGATTTTCCACAGCTGAAGGAAGTTGACATAAACCCGCTTTTCATAAACGAGACTGAAGCCTTTGCTTTTGATGCTCGTATCGTGATCGACCGCAAGAAAGTTTTCGAGAAGATTGAGTCACATCGACATCTTGTAATAACGCCTTACCCCAAGAAATACGAGCTAGTGTGGAGACTTCGTGACGGCAGGAGTGTGCTCCTTCGTCCGATCAAACCAGAGGACGAGCCTTTGTGGCTGGAAATGTTCAAGAGTTTTTCGGAGGAGTCGATTCGCTACCGTTTCTTCCAAGTCATTAAGGACACGCCGCATGAGACACGGGTCCGCTACACGAACATTGACTATGACCGCGAAATTGCCATCGTGCCCGAACTGGTTGAAGATGGCCGGAGAAAGATCTTAGGAGTGGTCAGGGTCGGTCTGGAACCTGATGGAAAGTCAGGAGAGATCGCTTTCATCGTCGTTGACAAGTATCAACACTTGGGCTTGGGCACGAAGCTTGTGGACTATGCGATTGAAATCTGCAAAGACAAGAAAGTTGAAAGCCTATATGCCATAATGCTGCCGGACACCTACAGGGCAATAAGCCTCATGAAAAAAATGGGTTTCACCATCACCTACTCAGAAGACGGTACGGCAAAGGGCACACTTGATCTAGTGGCTGAAGAGTCGTGCATATGTCCTGAGCAGACAAGCGTTGAGGAACGCAAAACACAAACCACGAAAGTTGAGCCTGAAGAACCGAAACAAGCTGAACCAATTCGAGAGTGACTGATTAGTCCGTTCCACGAACACTTCTGCATGAGAAGACTCTTTGTGTATTTATTCTCTTCTGCTCTGGTATTGTATGAAGTATTGCAATAGAGTACGCGCCCTTAGGACTAACATGTGTTTTCTGTTAAAACAAAAGTCTTTTCTGAACTTGTTAGACACTGTATCCAGAGGAGACTTCATTACTTGGAAGCCGTTGCTTCGATTTGCCCTTATTGCGGTTGCGGGTGCCGCCTTCTGTTCATTCTTAATGATAATCGGATCGTGAGAATGTTGCCAGACAGAACTGACGATCCAAGTGAGGGAATAGCATGCATCAAGGGTTTAACCATCCACGAAACGATGAGCACTGACGAGGGCAGAATTCTGAATCCAATGGTCAGAAACCGGAAGCACGAACCTTTTCGCGAAGTGCCATGGGACGAAGCTTATCGCTTTATCTACGAACAAACGAGGGATTTGGCTCCAAGTGAGGTCTTTATCAACGCTTCAGGCAGAATAACAAACGAAGACTGCTATGTAACGCAGAAGTTTGCGAGAATCGCGTACAAAACAAACAACGTGGATGCTTGCTGCGCGAGACTATGTCACGTCACGACTGTTCAGGGATTGGAAAACTGTTTCGGGAGCAGGGCTGCGTTCTCAAAAATGGACGATGTCTATGGGCTTGACTGCCTATTCATCATAGGCTCTAACCCTGCTGGAAACTATCCAGTTCTGTACAACAGGATAATGCGGGCCAGACGAAAAGGATTAAGAGTAGTCTCCAGCCACGCTCTTTATGGTTTGACTACCAAATTCTCGGATGTCTCACTCATAATCTATCCTGGAACGGAACTTATCCTGCTGAACGGCATAATGAACGCGCTCATTCACCAACACGGCTACGACCAAAGCGCCGAGAATGTTGACGGATTTGAAAGACTCCGAAGCGTAGTAGAATTATACACGATCGATTTTGTGCGCCAAGCCTGTGGTGTTGACCTTGAAAAGCTTAGCCAACTAATCGACTATATCGCCAACGCCAAAGTTTTAGGCATAATTCATGGAATGGGCCTGACCCAGCACGTCACGGGATCGGAGAATGTTCACGCCTTGCTGGACCTGATGATTCTCAAGAATGCACAACTACTGTCGCTGCGAGGCGAAGTCAACGTCCAAGGCGTCGGCGACATGGGATGCCTACCCGACCGCATCCCAACGGGACCGCTTGCTACAGCACCAGTCCTTGAGAGCAAATGGAACTCCAGAGTCCCGAACAGCAAAGGAAAAAGCATCGTTGAAGCGTTCCTGATTTCACCTTCCAAAGCAGTGTTTATTTCAGGAATGAATGCCGCTCAATCACTGCCCAACTTGAACGTGGTTCATGAGAACCTTCAGGGGATGTTCGTTGTGGTCATGGACCACTATCACAATCTAACGACAAAGTTCGCGGACGTGGTGTTGCCCACGCCATTGCTGTTCGAACGCGAAGGAACGATCACGAACGGCGAGCGCAGAGTCAGACACGTTCGCAGGGTCAGAGAACCATGTGGAAACTGCAAGCCCGAATGGCTGATATTCAAAGAACTCTCTGCGTATTTCGACTGTGCCAATCACTTCGATTATGAAACGTCCAAGGCTGTTACTGAGGAAATTGTGAACGTTGTGCCAGCTTATGGAAAGCTTGACGTGGACAGCGTCTATGGCGACGTAGATGCCTGGCCTGAAAAGACCATGCTTTTCAGAAGGTTCATGCCGGAACACTTCCAAGGTGTCGAAGACATTCGTAGCGATAAGTACCCACTAATCCTAACTTCATTCCGGTCAATGCATCACTTCTTGACCGGAGAGATGACTAACAAGTCGAAAACCCTAATGAGCTTCGGTGAGGGACCATACTGCTACCTAAGCGCTGTGGACGCCAAGCGGCTCAGCATATCCAACGGTGACACCGTGGAAGTCTCCAGCAGTGTCGGCAGCATAAAATGCGAAGCGAGAATAGACGAAAATATTCCTCGAGGTCGGGTCGGCATGCACTTCCACTTTGAAGAACTCTTGGTCAACAAGCTTTTCCCAACCCAGTTCGATGACAAAACGTTCACTCCAAACTACAAAATGACGCCCGTAAGTGTGCATAATTTCAACATGAAACGGATAAATGAACGTTAGCGCACGCGTCACATGGACATGGACGACGGACACGGTCCAGCGTCGAGGGTACTAGATCTCGCTATCTTGCCGCAGCCACTAGCGCGTGCAGAAGAGATTCCAAGAATGACTCCTGATTGTGCGCATGACATTTCAATTATGCATAGCCAATAGAAAAAAGAAGTTGGGTCTAAGCCAGACAATCTAATGGATTCCCAACAATTCCAGCAGGTTATACTTGATCAACAACACTGCGAGAAGCGAAGCAATAAGAGACATTACAGTGATCATGGTGTTAAGCGAAGGTCCTGCAGTGTCCTTGAATGGGTCTCCGACCGTATCGCCAACGACGGCTGCCTTGTGTGCGTCTGAGCCTTTTCCGCCATGTTTTCCTGACTCAATGAGCTTCTTTGCATTGTCCCACAAGCCGCCAGCGTTTGACATCAACAACGCCAGCAGCAAGCTTGACAGTATGGATCCGGCTAGGAAGCCTCCGAGCGTCTTTATCCCACCTATGAAGCCGACCACCAAGGTCGCGGCAATTGCGACGATGCTTGCAGGCATGAGTTCACGTATGGCCCCGACCGTTGCGATGTCGACACATTTCGCATAGTCAGGTTTGACGTTTGGCTTTCCTTCTTTAAGGCCAGGAATCTCCCTAAACTGCCTTCTAATCTCTGCAATCATTCTAGAAGCGTTCCTTCCGACTCCGAGTATGAGCATTGCCGAGAATACTGCCGGAATCGCCAAGCCTATGAGTGCCCCCAAAAGAACTAACGGGTCCATTATGTCGAAGATGACGGGTTTGCCTGCCCTCGCGGCTATTTCTTGGAAGGCAGCCAACAGTGCGATCACCGTAAGTCCTGCCGCGCCGATTGCGAACCCTTTGGTTATGGCCTTTGCTGTATTTCCTGCCGAATCAAGCTCGTCAGTTATCGCGATCACGTCCTCGCTCAGTCCAGCCTGTTCAGCAATTCCTTTAGAGTTGTCTACAATCGGGCCATAAGCGTCATTTGAAACAGTCAGTCCGACAATTGAGAGCATGCCGACTGCAGCCATAGCTATTCCGTAGACAGCGTATCCTGTCCCCAAGGGTTCACATATCTTGTAAGCAACGGCTGCAGCAACGGCAATTCCGATCAGAGGAAAGATTATGCTGCGTAGACCATATGAAAAACCTGTTAGAATATTCAGTGCTGCTCCAGTTTCGGATGCCTCTGCGGTTTTTAGAACTGGCGCTTTGTCTTCTGACGTGAAGTAGTCCGATGTTACTCCGATTATTATTCCAGCTGCAAGACCTACGATCGCGGCTCCCCACAGTTGCCATTGATATCCCAAGTACCAAGTTGCTGTAGCTGTAAGTATGCCGAAGATCACGCATGTTACGTAGGTTCCAGTGTTCAGTGCTCCTCCTGGATCGCCTTTCTTGCCCACTCTGACAGTCAACGCCCCTATGACCGCGGCCAGGATGCCTAGCCCAGCAAAAACCAGAGGCACTTGGACGTAAGTGTTCGCTATGCCGAGTCCTTGACCAAGTATCATCACTGCAACTATGCTTGCGATGTATGAGTCGAAGAGATCTGCGCCCATGCCGGCGACATCGCCTACGTTGTCTCCAACGTTGTCAGCTATTACTGCAGGGTTTCGTGGGTCATCCTCTGGAATTCCCAATTCCACTTTGCCGACCAAATCTGCGCTGATGTCAGCTGTTTTCGTGTATATGCCACCGCCGGCTTTGGCGAAAAGCGAAAGAGTACTGGCTCCAAAGCTGTAAGCAAGCACTGCCGGAAGGGTCTCTCCCATTCCTGTGAGATAATAGACCAC
The DNA here is from genome assembly GCA_964413045.1 of uncultured Candidatus Bathyarchaeia archaeon. Classification (GTDB taxonomy): domain Archaea; phylum Thermoproteota; class Bathyarchaeia; order Bathyarchaeales; family Bathycorpusculaceae; genus JBGQMW01. The sequence continues at coordinate 3,070 of CAYPRE010000019.1, read as the reverse complement.
GCTGATGCCGAGCAGACCAACACCGACAACTGATAGCCCCATTACAGCACCTCCGCGGAATCCGATCGGAAAAGCCTTGTTCAACCCGCCTCGCGCTGCACTTGCTACTTTCGCGTTTGCCTTCGTGGCAACATTCAGTCCCAAGTAGCCTGCTAGAGCTGAGCAGAAGGAGCCGAAAATGTAAGCCGCAGGTAATTGGAGGTTAAGCACGAGGTTGTGGTTTTCCCACAATGGTTGCGGCAGAAATACACCGATCAATACCGCTACGACGGTTATGAACATCGCCAGCACGGTGTATTCTCTTTTTATGAAAGCTGCTGCGCCTTGCTTGATTGCGCCAGAAATCTCTTTCATTCTTTCAGTTCCGCTATCTTGCTTGTCAACATATCTGTAAAAATAGAGCCCAACAAGCACTGAAACTATTGCAGACAATGGTGCCACTAACCAAGGTTCAAACATCTTTTTTTCTCCTTGCTATCATGCTGCTTGTTTTACAGAAGCCCTAGTGTGCCTTATCATGTCTTATAAACTTATTTGCGCGCGCTGCCATGTCCCAAAACTGTGTGTTGAAGTATGTTGGTGAGACTACTTTTTCTGGTCTTTCAAGATTTTAAGCTGCTCCTCTATCTAGAACTGAGCACAATATGCTGTACAGCATATAGAAAGCTACGTTTTCTAGGTCCCTGACCTTTCTTATGGCCAGACAGCATTAAGTTCTCAGAAAACTGTAGACTGCTTCGCGCACGCTCTGCTCGCGTGTGCTGGAAAATTTCCAACATTGCCAGGCATAATAAAAAAAACTCTTACATCGTCAAAGATATTTTCAACTCATATTTAAAAAACGTTAGTTCCTATAAGCCTGAAAACCGATTCTTGGCCAAGATTTCTGCTCAAAAGTTTTTGTATTTGACTTTGCATATTTGGCAGAGTTGGGTGCCCTACAATGAAAGCAAAAGACGCGAAGGTTGTTGCTTCTGGAGTGAACGTCTTGAGTGAGAGCTATGTTGATGCGACGGCTGCCATCAAAACAACAGCCAGCACAGTGGAAGGAACGAAGAAACTATGGCGAGATGGGAAGCATTCATGGCTCATAAAAGCCGGGATAGCGTTAATCGCGTTTCCCGACCCGACGATAAGTGACGTTGTTGGCACTGCTTTTGTCGCGGCTGGTTTGGTGCAGGAAGGTATTCGTCGTAGGTCTCTTCATGCTGAGGATGTTGCAAGGACTTTTCAGCGGACTATGCGGGAACTCTATGGCCTGAGTGATTACATCTAACCTGCGTTTCTCGACGGCACACATCTATTAGATACACTTCTCTTAGCTCGCGGCATTGGCGTCTCAACATCGTGCATCTATCCAGGCGGAGCCCATTATTTGGTCAACATTCGTGGTCTTATCCCCGCGTCCCTACGCATCCTAGCGCATGAGCGCTGGACACCTCTGCGCGCCCTCTACGCTTTTTCGTCCGCTCTCCCAAAGGCGTCAGTGTAATCAGGAAGCACTCCCAGGTTTCTCTGCTCATATGCCATCTTTATCGAGAATCTGATGGTCACCTAGACTCAGGCACGCTATGCAGGGTGCTTTGTCAAATCCCAAACCCATTTTGCCAACGCGCCTATCTTCAGGGAAAAGAATAAATCCTGTCAACTTGACATGATAAATTCTCTACCATCTGGAGAGGGCCGCATTGGCGTCAAAATCTTGGCACACGATGAGTCGCGAGGAAACGCTGAAGGAGTTGAATTCCACTGAGACTGGTCTGAGTCAAACAGAAGTACAAGAGCGCCTGGTCCAATATGGGCCGAATGAACTGCAGAAGGAAAGGCGTTCCTCTCCGATAAAGATGTTCTTGGAACAATTCACCGACATACTCATTATCATATTGCTTGTTGCAACCGGACTTTCGATAGCTGTCGGCGAGATTGTTGATGCCGTAGTCATAATCGCCATAGTTGTCGCGACGGCAGTCTTGGGGTTTGTAGAAGAATTTCGTTCAGAGAAGGCTGTGGAAGCTCTGAAAAAGATGACAGCCCCCACGGCAGTGGTGGTGCGAGATGGAAAAGAGGTCAAGATTCCAGCAAGCGGGATCGTTCCCGGGGATATCGTGCTTCTGTTTACAGGGGACAAAGTTCCAGCTGATGCTCGACTCATTGAATCGGTCAATCTGAAGATCGATGAAGCTCCATTGACGGGAGAGTCTTCTCCTGTAAACAAGGATACTAATGCATGTCCGAGCGAAACTTCGCTTAATGACAGACGAAACATGATTTTTACTGGGACCGTTGTTGTTTATGGTCGTGGCAAAGCCGTCGCCACTTCAACCGGCATGGGCACAGAGTTTGGGAAAATAGCTAAAATGGTTCAGAGCACCCAGGAGGAAGAAACACCACTTGAGAGGAGAACCCAGTCCATCGGCAAATGGATTGGCATCTTGTCTGTGGCGATTTGCCTAGGTGTGGGCGTAATAGGCATCGTCGAAGGTCGAAACCCGATCGACATGGTACTTTGGGGAATCAGTTTGGCCGTGGCAGCAGTTCCTGAGGCCTTACCAGCAATTGTGACTGGTGCACTGGCCGTAGGCATGTACCGAATGGCCAAAGTGAACACGATAGTCAAGAGACTTCCAGCTGTGGAAACACTGGGCTGCACCAGCGTCATATGTTCCGACAAGACTGGAACTATGACGAAAGGCGAGATGACGGTGCAGAGAATCTACTTGAATGATGAAGCTGTCAAAATAACGGGAGTTGGATACGAACCCAAAGGAGAATTCCTGATAGAAGATCGAAAGACTGATGCGAAAAGTGAGGGGCTTCGCATTCTTCTGACTGCTGCAACACTGTGCAACGACGCGAAGCTCGAAAAAGACGAAGTCACACAAAGATGGATTATCAAGGGAGACCCAACAGAAGGAGCGCTGATCGTTGCAGCGGCGAAAGCAGGCTTGTGGAAACAAGAACTGGAACATGAAAGGCCGCGCGTGGGCGAAATCCCCTTCTCCTCGGAAACAAAACGCATGACAACTATGCACGTCATTTCAGGCGGGAAGAAGATAGGATACATGAAGGG
>CAYPRE010000018.1:0-14266 GCA_964413045.1 uncultured Candidatus Bathyarchaeia archaeon | reverse complement strand
CACTTCATTGTCAGTCAGCATAAAAATTACCTTAGACACATTGTAAGAAAGGGCTGCAAGATTCGTTGTGTTATAGTTGAAAGCGCTAACGGTTCCTCCAACGTACGTTGCCGCTGATGGCAACTGGATTAGGCCGCTGCAGAGCGCAGCGGGTTTCGTGAGGCTGGGGTATGCTGGAAAATCAAGAGTAAAGATTGTTGAGTTCTGTGCATCTTGCGTGAGAAGACTATTAGAGAACACGGTTTCAACTGTGAACGTTTGCGGCGCATCATCAGGCATATCGACTCTCACACCATAGAAACCAACATGGTTTTCTAAGGGAACGTCAAGGATTACTGGATAGACCGTTGACCTATCAGAAGCCTTGTAAGCAACGGATCGAAGCAACTGAGACCCGTACTTGTATGGAAAGCCTATGAAGAAACTACCTGAAGGCGGAGCAGAGGTCGTTATCGTGTCGTTTATGAGTACATAGCCGTTATACAGAACCTTGACAGTATGGTCCACACGGTCTATGTCATAATCAGGGTTTGCCACGGCAACTTTGGAACCGAATGAAACAGAAAAAAGAAGCGCTACCACTACTGACGCTATTATGAGTGCCCATACCGACTTCACAAGTTTTCCTCCGCCAGATCGTCCTAATTTTAGGCTTCTTATCTATTGATAAGCCCATTTATTTACTTTTAGAATTACGCGACGCTCGCAACGTATATACTTACCCCTCTGTCACAGAAATACGGGGAGCACCACAAACGCCTGTGTATTCTAGATTAGTTTAGAAGCATGGCTTAAGATTCGCAGTTTTTGAGGTAGTAGTTCTCTTCCTTCTTGGGGCCGAAGCTTCTGACACCTTTTTCTTTCAGTTGAACCCGCAGTTTCTGTGCATATTCTTTCTCAAGTTCGCCCCTCTTCTCCAAATAAGCAATTATCTCGTCCGCCTGCTCCAGAGTGTCGCATCGTCGAATGAAATCGATGACATCTGGTACGTAGTTGACGTATCTTTCTCTGTTTGCCGCCTTCTCCGCCGCAAGGGAATCGGTTCTCACTGATTTGACTGGAACCTTGTTCTCATCAGATTGCAGTTCTTTGGCCAGGTTGGGGAACATTTTCTTGAGCGACTCTTTGTCGAGCACCATCTACGGACCTCCAAAGCGGGGCGGTGTTTTTTCACATTATTCAGTGGCAAAAAGGGGTTTAAAAATCAATCTGTGCTTGCAGCTTGATGACAATGGACTATTCTGAATGAACTAGTATGGAACAAACCTTTGATATGGGTCTTCTTTGAGGGTTCTTTCCAGTTCGCGTGTTCGGAGGCCTTTAATCTCGTCGCCGTATATTTCGCATTTTTCGGTCAGGCAAGCTTCTTCTGGACTGTGGACTATTACCTCGACCTCTTCCTTTATTGGTGACTCAACGTGTACGTGGAACGTGTCTTTCCTTTTTCCCCGTTCTGTTACCATAGTGCGTTCACTTCTCGTGATTTTGACTTTGTTTTGCTCGAGAAGCTTGACTACATCGCGTGGTTCATCATGATGCACATATATGTCTATGTCGCTGTCACGGTGGATCGTGCCGCGCCACACGCTTCCGACCAGAACCGGGTCATAGGACCGCAGCATCTTCATTATTCTCAATGCTTCTTGTCTCATTCGAACCAGCCGTTCTTGGCGGTCTAAACCTTCGTTCTCCTCTGCTATCTTATCCAGCTCGACTGCTACTTCCAAGTTTGTCGGCATATAGTGAAGGTGAAAGGTTTTTGCAGCTTTCAGTTTGGCCTGCTTGTACTCTTTCTCTGCCCCTGAATAGAGCAGGTTGGCAGCTTCTCGGACGACTTTTTTTCTCAGACTGGGAGATTCAGCGTTCAAAATCTCATCCTTAAATCTGGCTGTTCAAGTTCAACTTAAACCTAACGCTTAGGTATCTGTTCATACAACTCTAGCGTTTTTTCTGCCACTTTGTCCCAAGTAAATTCCTCCAGAACCCGCTTCCTACCGTTCTTTCCTAGCCATTTCTTTTTTTCAGGACTCTCAATTGCTCCGTTTATGCCCCAAGCAATATCCTCCGGGTTGTTGGGGTTTATGTGATACCCGCACTGTTCTTGACCACAGCAAATGACTATTTCACGCATTCCGCTCACGCCTGCTGCACCTACGACAACTGGTTTTTCCATGCTCATCGCTTCAAGAACCACGATACCGAATGGCTCATAATGACTTGGGAAAACGGCCACATCGCAAGCAGCATAGTGGAGGATGCGTTCTTCTTCGGGAATGAACTCGAAACGGAATTTTATGTATTCGTTCATCTTCATCGTTTTGACAAGGTTCACAAGGTAGTCTTGCAAGTCGCCTAATCCTACGATGACGAGTCTTGCATTGGGTGTTTTATGCAGAATATGCGACATTGCCATTATGAGTTTGTCAACGCCTTTGACGCCCACGAGCCTGCCGATGAAGAGGATCATAAGCTCATCGTCTTTTATGCCGTAGCTGGACCGGATTTTCTTAATCTGTTCAGGAGTCACCGTGGCGGGGTCGTACTTTTCCGGGTCAACGCCGTTGTAGGAAACTTGGATTCTGTCTTTTGGAAAGCCAAGTCGTGTAAGTTCGTCTTTCATGGCGTATGAGACAGTCACGATCAAGTCAGCGGCGTTTGCAGCGTGAAGCTCGATGTTGCTGACTACTTCAGAACCGTTTCCGAGAGTTCTTCCTTTCTCAGTTGAGTGCACATGAAAAGCAAAGGGCAAACCAATTTCCTTCTTTACTGTAATGCCCCCTATCGCTGAAAGCCAGTCATGCGCCACCACTACGTCATACTTGATACCCTCTTTCCTGATCAATTCATTCACTAACTTTGAAGCACTGAGATAATTGTAGATCAGAATCTTTGAGAAGAGGTGAATACCTCTGCCCCATCTCCTAATGTCTTCGGCAATGACGTCTGGCAAAGAATCGGACACGTCGATATGTAACGGGCGGTGAATCTCGATACCTCGCCAAATCTCTCTCGTCGGAAGTGTACCACCGTCATCATTCATGGTGAATACTGTGACATCGTTGTCGCTCAGAACAAACTTGCGCGTGATCTCAGCCGCATATGTTCCCAAACCGCCTACTATCTTGGGCGGATATTCATAGACAAACACAGCCAACTTCATTTCGAACAGTTACCCCTCTTTCAGCAATGCCTATGGGTTATTGAAACATCACTTATTTACTTTCCTAACGTCTTAACTCGACTCTTTCCAATCGCTCCTAGTCATCACTCAATCTTCAATAATACGTAACATTTGAGTCAATGGACGCATCTGAAGAGCGAAAACATAAAAAGCCTATATTAGGAACGTATGACAATAGAGTGAAAGTGCACAAAAATGAGTATATCACCCGTCAAACGGTTAATTCTGGAAACCATGTGGCTTTTGGACAAACCTGCCAAGGCAACTGAAATCGCGAAGGCAGCAGGACTGGCTTTTCCATCAACAATGATGCACGTGTTAGGCCTCACCAAAATGAAGTACGCAGGGACCGTGGAAAAAGGAACATACAAGATAACTGAAATCGGAAAAGAAGCCTTGGGTCTTCCTCAAATAAGCAAGGAAAAAGCCGCTGAGATCCTAGCCTATGTTCCAGTTGACAAATCGTTCCATTTCTACGCTGATATCGGCAAACCATTAAACATTTATGCTGCGGGTCTTGGAGATTTCTGCGAAAAAATCTTGAAGGTCGACCAGTCTTCGTTGGAATTCCACATTCGACGCGGAGACTTTGAGGCTTGGTTCTCATCGCTCGGCGACATCGAACTTGCAAGGAAGATACTTCTCGTCAGAGAACAGAAAAGCTCAGGAGATGAACTGCGCAACAAATTCTGCGGGACAGTGAAGAACCGGTGCAACGAATTGACTGGGATACGAAACGCCCAGCCCGCGGCACCAGTGTAAGCCCTTACTGTGCTGGTTTGACCCCGTCCTTAAGTTTCTCGAGCACCTTTGGCAACGATGTGATAACCAGCAAGCGAATCAACGTCGCATTGATCAGGGAAATTTGTTGTTTTTCGAGTCATAAACATCACGAGTTTCACTCTTGAGTTAGACTGAGGCTTTGAAAAATCTCTCAGACAAACCTGGGGAAGAAACCATGAAATAATAAGAGTGGCAATAATGAATCCTGAGGGCACAGTCATGGATGGAACGCGCGTCATTTCAGCCAAGATTCCAGAGGAACTCTACAAGGAAATGGTCCTGAGAGTGCCAGAAGGTAACCGAAGCGACTTCATTCGAGACGCCTTGATGGAGAAACTGCAGAAAACCCCCAAACCGGATAGAATTCTTGAACTGGAAAAAAGAATGGACACGATGGGCAAGGAATTCTCACAAATAAAGAAATACCTCGCAGACCTTGAACTCTTAACCTATGACAGGGGAAAAACGAACCCGCACACGTTCGGCATGGATGAAACAGATCACAAACTGATAGATTACCTCGTGCATTACAGAGGAGGGACGACACCAGAACTGGCAGACTACTTGAAGACAAACAGGTGGTTAATCCTCAACAGGTTGAGAAGAATACAGAAAATGTCAAGAAAACAGCTCGGAAAACCAGTAGTAGAATACTATGCAGGAGAGAAGGCCGGCAAGAAAAAAGCTTGGTGGATGAATGAGGAACTCATCGAAACGTAGCCTTGAACAGCAACCATTAATCTGAGAACAGCAATCCTTTACCGCGGGCCCGTAGCCCAGTCAGGATTAAGGCGTCGAACCGCAATTCGGTGCGCAAGCCTCCGGGCGTCCAAAGACGGAAGAAAGCCGGAGAACAGGGGTTCAAATCCCCTCGGGCCCGCCAATCACACCAATCTAGGAAAAATCTCATTCTTTTGTGGGTAAGTGGAGGGGTTGTTTACGTTGTTGGTGGCGGTGGAGGCGGCGGGACAGGAGAGAATTGTGGAGTTGATTCGGAGACAGTTTGGAAGAAATTCTGGAAGTTGAAATGTCCTCCTAGAAGATCGCGAAGGACCAATGCAAAAATTGGAAATGTGACTAGAACATCTGCTATTATGGGCGCGTAGCCGAGTCCTGAATTCACTATTGCCGTGGCAGCTATGCCGTTCCAGACCATGTGGTTTGCCATCCCCAAGAAAAGGAACAGCAGCGGCAGTCCCAACGATGTGCTTCCAGTTTTGAACCTAGCAACAAACGCGAAAACTCCTATACCGACGAATGCCGACCAAACAGGATGCATAAATGGCAACAGCATGAACCTGATAACGTAAGCTTCGGCTCCAGCACCGGCTGCAGAGAACTGAGAAAAATACAATATGTCTTCTGCTATTGCAAAGCCTAATCCTGCGGCAGCGCCCAAGGCTGCACCGTACCGACGATTCGGAATCACTTTCCACATAAAGAACGCGACAATTAGCATGCCAACGGCTTTGAACGGTTCCTCAGTCAAAGGTGCAAGCACCACGACTAGGGCGACCGTCCCCGCTGAAATCAGCGCGAGTTGAACAACAAAAGATAAAAGAAAGCCTACTACGGCAGCAAGAACGAGAGAAACGAGCAAACCTGCCCTTAGATTGTTCAGAGTAGAAAGCATTGACATTTTCTCCAAACTTGATAACCGTGCTCTTAGACTCCTGAAAAGGTTAGTTCCTGGACCGTGAAAACCTGCATTGGGTTCAGCTGTTGCCGGCGGAGGCGGAGGAGGATAAGATGATTCGGTCATAAGGTCTACCAGCCGTAAATCATTATTGTTGCTTCTTAAGTCTTACCATAAGATGATATGAGGACCTGTTTGTTCTGCAAATCAAAAGAAAAAATGGAACAGAAAGCAAACATATTTGCCCAGAATTTGATGTTGGCTGCCTATGGTGGCGGAGGCGGTGGCGGCGGTGGAGCAGTCGCGAAGGCTTGCTTCACAGAGACAACTGTTGTTCCAGCGATGCGGTCAAAGTATCTCTGACGCGGGTCAGGTCCTGGAGTTGCTATGCCAATCAAGACGTCGAGTAGAAAGATTATCCAAAATATTTTGCTTATGTTTCTGGTCAGCACTTTGTTTGACATTGCTTTACTGCCGTTGAGCATCTGCACTTTCAGGCCCATGATTTTCTTTCCCAGTGTTGCACCAGAGGCTGACGATTCCATAACGGTACAGTAGATAACAAGCAGCAGGCCGTAGAATATTGGTACTAGGAAGACATAGACTAGCCACCACATTCCTGCGAGTGCCCCATAGAGAGGTGCTCCGGTTCCATTCCAGACGAGCACCCACCAAAGTACCCAGCCTATGACAATCCAAGGTATGCTGTCGATTAGGGCAGCGACTATCCTTAAGAGCCAATGAGTTCCCATGTCGACTTGTGTACTAGTGCTTCCGTAATTTGCAGACATCTTTTCATCTCGCACACCTATTCGATTCGACTGTTTTTATCGTTTTCTATCACATGAAAAAATAACGCCCCACTCATCATGAACGGACAGCAATAAGACCTTTTCAGAGTTGTTTAACCAAGGGACTTATTCCAAAGTCTTAAAACTTATAAGACATCAGCTTGCTAAGGAGTCAAACAACAGAGTGGTAAGAATGTCGAGGCTAGAAAAAGAGAAAAAAGCTATGACAAAAGACCGGCTCATTGGAATGCAAGTGATCGACAGCGATGGATACGACGCTGGAACGGTACAAGACATCGCGTTCACCGTGGGAAAAGTTGGCATGACCCTCATCGTGGAAACAAAGAAGGGCGATAGCAAAGAAGTCCCGTGGGATGATATCCAAGCCGCAGGAGACTTCGTAATACTGAGAGCGTCCTCGGTTCAGCCCCAAACTTATGGTCCACAACCAGTTGCACAGCCGCAACAAGCTCAAGGACCAGTCTGCCCCACGTGTGGAGGACCCCTAACCTACATCCAACAGTATCAAAGATGGTACTGCTACAAAGACAAGAAATACGTATAGAAAAAACTGAACATTTAACACCCCTTTCTTTCTGCGCATGCCTTACGATCATTAGAGCGCCACGTCTTCATCTTTGAATGCCTAGGTTTTTTGGCAAGCATAGAATCTGCTGCCATTCACTGAGACAAAGTCTTAAATACTTACGAAAAAGAAAACATGAGCCAACAGAAAAATGTTATGAGGAAATTTGTATGGCTTCAAGAGAAGGATACCTACATGACTATCTAATAGCAAGCTTTCTCGGGGTCGCTTTCGGTCTCATTATGGCTTCGCCTGCAGGGATTTCAATTGCAGTTGGCAATTGGGGACCGGCCATAGGCGCTTTGGTGATAGCAGGGATCTTCGGTTTCGTGCCCGGGGGTCTCATAGCCGGTTACATCAATTTCAGGTTTCACCAAATGGGCGAGAACTTAGAAATGTCAGGTCTGAGCGCAGGCTTCTTTGCAGCATTTGTCTTTATGGTCATTGACCTCATAATATCTCTAATCGGGGCAATAATGAACACGGCAGTCGCTGCCAACATCTTCATAGGCTGGATCCTGAGTGTGGTCTTCGCATTCATATTCTTTACCTTAGGAGGCTATCTTTCGGGGATGCTTGAAAAGAGACCGTTTGCAATGCCCGGCATATTCAACCTCTCGCAAATTCGAAGAGGCGCCGCGGCCCCGCCACCACCACCAGGCACAACAGCAATGACTTGCCCAAGCTGCGGCGGCCCGTTGAGATACATACAACAATACCAAAAATGGTACTGCGACAAAGAACAAAAATACGTCTAAACAACCAATTTTTCTTCTTCCTGTTTTCTTTCTGCTTACAGTTAAAGCCACAACAAATGCCAGCAGAACGTGAGTAGTTCAACTCTTTTGATTTTGAGGAAAAAGTTGCAGCCTGTGCTCGCAGTAAGCGATATATAGCATCGAATCTGCATAAGTCTTCTATCTTCCTTTAAAAGGCAAGATCGCGAAGAGGGACACCGTTGAAAGCGGCTAAAATACTCTTCTATCTCCAGATCATGATTATTGTTTTCCTAGCAACAAGCAGCGCTCTCACAAGATCGTTTTCCCAACCTGCAGACGAGAAGATAGCCTACATACATGACGTAATCTTTCCATCATTAGATGAGGTGAAGTGGTCTGAAGAGGGGGGAATAGCACAGGCGTCCACTTGGATAGCCGACGGTTCCTGGTATTCTCTTTCCATCCAGCAGAGCCTAGTCAATACAAACGACATCTTTGTTTCATGGGATGAACAGTTCAACTGGTCTGTTGTGCTTTCCAAGTACGTGCCTTCCATCAATGACCTGCCTTTCAGAAGCGACTCGATTGAGGACCTTGCCAACTATTCAGTTGCTAACCCAAACTGGTGGATCAGTTACATGTGGAGACTTGACACACAATTCTATGGAATATCAGCAAACACTACCAAGGTGATGTGCAACTTCAACAGTCTCAATTCACAGGTAGAGATGTGGATCTGGTTCCACATAACCCGCATACCAGAGTATTTTGTGAGCCGAGGCGGACTACAGAATTGGCTCACAGGCTTTGACCTGACACCAGTCTCCACAGGAAACTTAAAGGCTTGGGAGTTCTACCAAAAATGGAACATTAATGGCACGAGTTACAATCTTTATTTCAGAGCCCCGGCAAATGTGCTGTCTCAACACGGAGACAACTTTACTTTCAGCATCCGTGTTTCTTCCGTTTATACAGGATTCGCCGTTAACAACCAACAAGTCATAGACGTAAACATGCCCCCGAATACTGAAGTGAAAGACGCTACGCCTGCAAACATGACTTTGTTGCTGGGCAACACCGCGTCGTTTGTAAAGACGAAGGACGACAAGTATCCCGCAGTATTCACTGTCGTAAGCGGTCCGCTTACGAAATCTTTTGCACAGGCATTCGTGGATGGAGCATTTGTTTGGTTTACAACGCCAGCCGGCTGGGCAGCCATTGCCTCACTGCTAGTGCTAAGCTTCACAGGACTTCGCGGCAGAAGAATATGGAGCAGAAGCAAACTTTACCACCGCCTGTACAAGAGTCTTGTAACCATATATGACTTGTATGCGAAAGATCTAATCAAATTTCATCAAGAAATGGACAACATGTCTAACACGATCATCAAGATGCTTGTTGAAGACAAAATCACTGATGACCAATTCGAAAAACTGCTAGAAAGACGTGACGACCTCTTGCAGAGGATAAGGTAAGCAAAAGAGTTGGCCGAATCAGAACTGAATTTTACGCCGTCAATTTGTTCAATACTTTTCTGTCAACGGCTTCTTCAGCTATTTTGAAAGTCTCTGGCTCCTGCTTCTTCAATATTGCTCTCAAATCCTCGACATCAAGCCCTTCTACAAGCCTTGATATCTCTTTTCTCGCCGAAACAAGATGTTTCTTCAACAATCCCTTGTTTTCGTACACAACGCCTGCCAAATGGCATAACGTTTCCATCTTCACGTACCATTCGATCTTGCCTGTCTTGACGTTGATATCGAACGTTATAGGACCCGCCACACATGTTTCTGGCTTCACAGAATGAATAATGCATTCCCTCGTTTTGTGGTCTTGAAAGATACAGTATCCATCTGGGTTCAGCTTTGGGAAAACGTACTCTGTCTTAACGAAGGGATCAGCGATGTGGATTCTTTTCTCTTTCAAATAACGCTCTATAATCTTTCTGCGGTCTTGTGTTATGGGAGGGGTTGTATCGTGGCAGCAGCTGTAAGCTGTTCCGCATTTGTGGCAAGTGTCCAAGAAGTTGTTCTGCCTTTCGCGCTCGCTGTTCTGCATCGTTGAAGCCTCTCATCTAGAAATATGGTTCATTGCCCACAAGACTTTTTATAAGTTTCGAATAAACGTTGACGACAGCCTCTGGAAAATCTGTCCGCTGACTTTTCTGCGTTATTTCTTTCCGTATCAGTTCTGACAGATTCCCACGTGTGATTCGTTTTTCAACAACTGGCAAGTATTTTTTCTCATCCTGTGAAGCATTTTTCCAAGCAGTCTTTAGGAGTGAGCTGCATACTTGGCGTGCAGTCTGTCCTTTGGGATGTAGAGTCTTGGCGTCTAATCCTTTTCTCACGATCACGTTGAAGTCTTTGACGAGAGTTCCGTGTGGCACAAGTCCCTCATTTTCCTTCAGTAAACCTCTTGTTAGGGCTCTGACAAAACAACTGAGAGCAACGTCTGACTTGACGCATTCTTGCTCGTCCATCACGCGAATTTCAATGGCTTTTCGGTCAAACCTGAAGACTGCACCACGGGAATTGACCCAATCCTTAAACAGAATAAGAGGGTCTGCACCTGCTTCAATCAAATCTGAAGAGTATCTGCCTATGACCTTGTTTTCATATTCCCTGAAGGAAGACACGTATTCAGGCACTACATCGCCGACGATTGACTGGATTTCCTTCTGGTTAAGTCTGTAGAATGCGAGACGGTTGTCAATGTCATTGCCAAGTTTGCCCTCATATATGGGAGAAGAAGCTGCTATGGCAGGCAAGTACGTGCAAACGTTGGCGAGCGCATTATGAAGTTCAATGCCCTCTTGTTCGTTGAAATATGGGAGGTTAAGCTGATAACTCTGAATGTTAAGCCAACCATGCTGCTTCATGCTGAAAATCTTTCCGTAAGCCTCGTAAATCTGTCTGTGACGGTGCGGCCATATTCTTGTTTGGCTAAGCCTGAGAAGGGGATGCATCCCTGTTCCGAGGAGATATGCCTCGTAGTTGCGCTCCAACGCATCCGATAGAGTTAGAACCGCTTCCTGCATGGTTTCTTCAAAGACCACGGGCGATGTGAAAGGTTTATTGGGTCTGACTTCTATAACGTGTGTTTGGAGTTCTTTTCCAAAAGTGAACCCAGGCTGCTGGACCGAGTTGACGACGCGCCCGTAGGCGTCTTTGAGTATTCTGTCCACGATAGGTAGAGCCCTGAGTTCTCTATCAACAACTGCAAACTCGTGCTCAGGACCCAAGACTTCCAGCGTTTCGTACGTGCAAACCCCTCCTGCGTTTTGCTGTGCCTCAAAAATTGAGTATAAGCATACAGTTAATCTTAAATATGTAAGTCGCAATACCGAACTTTTCAGTTACCTGGTGTCACATGGGTGCTGGTTGTCTCTAACATCGACATCACGACAGACTTGCCAACTTTAAAACCGGCTGAATTTCTCAACTCGTCGATCAAAGATTTTACTCTCAACCTCAATAACGACTACAGGTACTTGAAGACTGCATACTACGTTTCCATGCACGCGGAGGTCCTGGGAAACCAGGTGATTCCAACGACAGAGAACATTATTGACGCCAGCAGAACGCCCCTTTTGCTGCTTAAAGCTTCAAAAGCTGGAATTCCTACACTGCCATATCTCGTAACAAGTTCAGTGAAACAGATAATCTTGGAATACGGATTTCCAGTTGTCATTTTTGCAGTCAACCCCTTCTGTTATGACGGGTTCAAAACTGCGCATAACAAGAGTGCACTGTACCGGGCTGTCAAGAGCCTCAGTATGAACTACAAGTTCTCGGTTTGTGTACAACCTCTCAGAGGTGAAGTCTTCACAGTCAAATCCCTTTTCGGAATCTGTGAAATCAACAGTGAAGTTGGCAAGATCGCACAGAAAGTCTATGAAATCTTCAAGCTTCCCGTTTGCAGACTGCATGTACAACGCGTTGGAAGCGAAGCCTACCTGTGCGGACTCCAGCCCTTAGGGACAGAAGAACTCGGTGCTGCAGATTTGAAATTGCTTTCAGCAGAGGTTTCGCGGACTCTGAACAATGGTGAAAACCCCGTTGGCTAGAATAGCCTGTTTCGTCGAGAAGTACAATTTCTCAGACCAAAGGGAAGCAGAAGCCCTCCAGAACTTCAAGCATACGGCCCAAAGAATGGGCCATGAATTCGAGTTCATGTTCAGGGAAGATATCTGCAAAATCCCCAAGTATGATGCTGTCTTCATCAGAGCGACAACTGACCCGCTTTTTACAGCATATGTGGTGTCAAAAACAGCTTGGGAACTCGGCCTAAAAGTAGTGGATGACCCTGAGTCAATACAGATATGCGGAAACAAAATCCACCTATACGATTTGTTCAAGAAACATGCGGTACCGCACATTCCAACACTCTTCCTGAACAGGGAGGAATTGCACCACAAACGACTCGTGGAAGTCTTCAAAATCTTGGGAAAACCAGTCGTCGTCAAGGCACCATACACCAGCTTTTCAAGATACGTAGAGAAGGTAGCCTGCGAAACAAGTTTCAGAGACGTAGCCAAAAGGTTCTTCAGAAAATCCGATGTCCTTGCAGTGCAGACTTTTATGCCCACAGCTTTCGACTGGAGAGTCGGCGTCTTAAACCATGAAATCCTTTATGTCTGTAAGTATATGATGCCCAGAGGCAGATGGAAACACGGTGCAAAACAAAGAGGCAAACCCACTTTTGTATGGGGCAGGACATTCTCTCTCAAAAAAGAAAACATACCCCAAGACTTGAAGGAAACAGCCCTCAAAGCCTGCGAAATCATCGGACATGGGCTCTACGGCGTAGACATTAAGGAATTCAACGGAAAATACGTAGTTGTAGAAGTAAACGACAACCCAAGCATCTACTCGGGTTACGAAGACTACAGGAATAAGGACCTGTACGGAAGAATCATACAGTATCTGACCGACTAAGCTTTTTCAACAGCATTTGAAACCCCAATTATTTTATTAAAGCCAAAGTCTCACTTGCTCTTGGAAGCGTGACAAGAGTGGCGTCAAAAGGAATCATTGAGGATTACAATTTCTCTAGGAGAATGACGGTCAATGACCTTGTTGTGCAAATGAAAAAAGCCTGGGGTTTCACAGCTGGGAAACTTGCCACTGGTGTAGAAATTCTGGAAAAAATGATTGAAGACAAGAAATGTGTGAAATTTCTGTCGTTCACGGGAAACCTTGTGGCCACGGGGACGAGAGGAGCTTTGAAGGAACTTGTGAGAAGGAAATTCGTGGATGTCATCGTAACAACCTGCGGCACCGTTGATCATGACATTGCGAGATGCTGGAAAGATTATTACAAAGGCTCATTTGTTATGAGTGACGCAAAGCTTCGAAAAAAAAACATAAACAGGTTGGGAAACGTCCTCGTCCCGAACGAGAGCTATGGGATTGTGCTCGAAAAGAAGATGCAAACGTTGCTCCAGACGCTCTGGAAAGAAGGCGTCAGAGAAATCTCGCCAAGTCAGTTGTGCCGCGAAATTGGAAATCGCGTGTGCAATGAAAGTTCGATACTTTATTGGGCAGCACAGAACAACGTGCCAGTCTTCGTTCCAGGCATGACTGACGGAGCAGTTGGATATCAGACTTGGCTTTTTTCTCAAGACCACAATCTGAAACTTGACGTGTTGAAGGACTCGGGCATGCTCAATGACATTGTGTTTGATGCGAAGAAAAGCGGCGCATTGTTGATAGGCGGCGGGATTTCAAAGCATCACACTCTTTGGTGGAATCAGTTCAAGGATGGGCTTGACTATGCCGTGTACATTAGCACTGCAGACGAGTGGGACGGAAGCTTGTCTGGTGCCAGACCTCGAGAAGCGGTTTCTTGGGGAAAGATAAACGAGAAAGCGGCTAAGATCATGATTGAAGGCGACGCCTCGCTAATACTACCCATAATGGTCAGCGCAGTAATAGATAGAAATGTGAGAGCTTAAGACAACTTCTTGAACAACCATGAGAGGTCAGGCGCTTTTCTCTTCGTCTCCACTCTCTCATTGAGTGCATGTGTTATTAGCGGCAGGGCGATTGTCGCATCACAATAGCAGACAGCTCTTTTTCCACCTTCGTCAATCTTACCCCAGCTTATCGCTTCTTCCAGTGTACACCCTGAGAGGCCACCCCATTGAGGCGAGTCGGTTGTAATCTGAATCGCGTACTTGTGCGGGTAGTAGTACTCCTTTAATCCTTTCCGTATGAATCCCTTTCTTCCAGGGACGCCTTCGTCCATTGTTCTAGGTGATACTGATATTGCCAGCAGTTGTGTGAAATCTTTCGGCACTCCTCCGCCGATGTAGATAACGCCTACATTCTTCGTTTTTTCGCCGATACTGACGAATTGGTCGAACTCTTTCACCTGATCGAGTATGATTGTGTGTCCTTGGTTCTTTGCCATTAAGAAAGCTTCTCCATAAGCGCTGTCAGTTATTGCGGGACAGAATACTGGCACATTGTGGTTGGCGGCTGTGGCAACTATGCTTTTCACTTTTTTCTTGTACAAGAATTTGCCGAAAAGGGGGAGCAGTTCAGCAGGGGTATAGGGATAATC
>CAYPRE010000017.1:12051-15254 GCA_964413045.1 uncultured Candidatus Bathyarchaeia archaeon | reverse complement strand
AAGAAGCTTTCTTGCTCCAGACTGTTGAGAAGTGGGTACAAAGCGCCGTGTCTAAGCGTGACGCCGAATTTTATCTCCGCTTGTTTTTTTATCATGTAACCCCATGTTGGCGCCACCCGTACCAGTCTGAGGATCTGTATGTCGAGAAGGTTTCTGGTTATGCGTTGTACAATTTCCTTCTTGTACGTTTCCGACAATATCTCCACGTTCTTATCAGGTCTGTTTTGTACTGGTTCATGTTTCAGCTTATTAGACTTATGTTGACCAGACTGTTTGAGGATATGCTTGATTATGCTTGTCTATGCTTCCGTTAAGCATGAACGTTTATATGATTGTATAGGCTCTATAAAGATTCAAGATATGTCAGAAGAAAGACATATTGTATCCGCGTTCAACAGCAAGACTGTTGGACAGGAATACACATGAAAAGGTATGGTGTGACGATGATGAATAATTCGAAGGAAGTTCAAGCCAAGCTGATGAAAGGCCTATTAGATTTGATTATTCTCCAGTTCCTGAATGGACAACCGATGCATGGCTATCAGATTATCACGAAGATCCGTAAGAATTTCGGCGTTTACTTTGGGCCTAGCACTATCTATCCGCTCTTGGGCACGTTGGAGAAGAAGAAATACGTTAAGAGTGAGTGGAACATGTCCAACGAGAGGCCTAGGAAGGTCTACAAGCTTACGACTGAGGGCCAGAACCTGCTCAACTTCACAGAAGACTCGCTTAACTTCATCTGCAGAAAGATTGGAACACCAGGCGTTGCCAAGAACGTGATGGTCGAGGAAAGCATGACGCAGGCTGCGCTTCGACCGTTCATGAAAAAGATTGACAACCCGAAAACAATGATCTAAACTCCCATTCTCTTTCAATTTTCCAACGCGAGAACAGGCCTTTAGACGAGCTGGCCTGACGTTTCTGCAATGTGAAACTCTTATGCATTCATGTTTTGGCTTTCTTGAGTCGGCGGGTTAATTCTTTTCTGATTCTTCTTAACCGCGGGCTAAGTTCAATGGGGTATGTTCGAGCGTGCGTTAGTTTCTTGTGTTTCTGATGGAGGTCTGCGAGATTCTTTGCAGTTGCGGTTCTGAGATCTTTAAGCGTAGGCATGTCGGCGAGTATTTGGCCGTTCTGCATGACTTTTTTGAGGAGCGGTTCTCCCTTGACCTTTTCACCCTCCAAAGCGATAATGTCCTTGACGTACTGCTCTTTGCTATTTCGCTGCCTGAAGACTTGTTTCAGTCCTGGAAGAGTCAGTTTGCCCCGACTCAGTTTCATGACAGGGATGACGATGCCGTTCTCGACTTTGGCGGAGAGTTTGTAGACGACGTCGACGTATGGCCTGTCGTTCGAGGTGCTCATCCTTGTTCCGACGCCGAAAGCATCGATTCTTGCTCCTTTTCTTACTAGGTTCTCGATTTTGTATTCGTCCAGGTCTCCACTTGCAAAGATCTTCACGTATTCCAAATCGTGACTGTCGAGTATTTTCCTTACTTTTCTACTCAGGGCCAGCAGGTCGCCGCTGTCGAGTCTGACGGCGTCAAGTCTGTGGCCGTTTTTTTCCAGTTCTTTTGCGATTGTTGAGGCGTTCTCTGCGCCTTTCAAGTCGTCGTAGGTATCGATTAGGAACGTGGATTTGTCTGGGAAGGCTTGGGCGAATGTTCTGAAGGCGTCGGTTTCGTTGTCGAAGGCCATTACGTATGAGTGGGCCATGGTTCCAGACAATGGTATGTGGTATTTCATGCCTGCTAGGACGTTTGAAGTGCCGCTTGCGCCGGCTAGGTAGCTGCATCTGGCGGCTTTCATTCCTGCGTCTGTTCCCTGTGTTCTTCTCAGGCCGAACTCAATGATGGGCTTTCCCTGTGCTGCACATACGACTCTTGAGGCTTTGGTGGCTAGCATTGTTTGCAGGTTGACGGTGTTAAGGATGAAGGTTTCGACGAGTTGGGCCTCGATTATAGGGCCTGTTATTCTGATGAGCGGTTCCTCTGGGAAGACTATGGTTCCTTCTGGAACTGCCCAGACTTCGCCTGTGAACCTGAACTTTTCGAGGTAGTCTAGGAAATCTTGTTTGAGTCCTTGTTTCTTGAGGTATTCCAGCTGTTCTTTGTTGAATGTCAGTTTTGTGAGGAATAGAAGGACTTGTTCGAGGCCTGCGAAGACGTAGTATGACCTGTTTGGTGGGAGTTTTCTTATGAAAAGGTCGAACGTGGCTGTTTCGTTGTTTTTCGCTTCATAGTAGCTGGCGCACATCGTCAGTTCGTAGAAGTCGACGAGAAGGTTCATGTTGGTTTCGTTGACGAAGTCAAATGCTGGCTTTGTCATGAGCAGACCACGGGTGGAGTATATTCTTTTGTTGTTTTAAGAAGGTTTACGAACGGATTGCATGTTTACTGGGGCTTAACCAAGTTGCTCGGTTTGGCAACACGTTGAATACACTGACATGCGTAGGAACATTATCCAAGCTCAAACACTTCAACCATTCACAAAGCAAAAATTGACTGGCCAAGAAATTTTTTTATTTACCAGTCAATTGATGGCACAGTTCGCTACACTCGATTCAACATGCAAATTTGACCAATCAATTGAGACCTCAGTCCCCTCATTAAAACGATTTGACATCTCAGTAGAAATTTTTTTTGACTAGTCGAGTGAGAGCACAGGTGCACAACGATCTCTGCGCTAGAGTAGTTCGTTGGCGGGTGTTTAGAATTGAAGAAGGGTTATGGTTGCTGGCAGCATATGATAAAGCTTAATAGCGGTTTGGGCGTAAAGCTTTCAGTCATTAGGTGAAAAATGTTGGAAAGCTTCAAGATCGTAGCGTTGATCGGTACTCTTCTTTTCTTGTTCTCGGCATTCTTACCGCTGGCTTCGAATAGTCTATTTGATTTTGCAGGCTCCTTTAGTCTTCTTAACGTCTACAGTGCTTTGGGGCAGAGCGTGAGCACGGCTGGAGGAGGTGGATCTTTGTCAGCAGCCGATGTGGGAGTTCTAATGCTCATCGTACTTTTCCCGGTGGCTTTGATTCTGGGTCTTGTATCCATTGTCAAACGCAAAATTGCTCTTCCTGCAGGGATACTCGGAATACTGTGCTGGATCGGTGGTCTTATCGTACTGAATCAATTCTCAATACTCTCATACGCAGGTTTAGGAGTCTACCTTGGACTCGTCGGAGCGATCATTCTGGCAGCTGCTTA
>CAYPRE010000017.1:2834-12036 GCA_964413045.1 uncultured Candidatus Bathyarchaeia archaeon | reverse complement strand
CCAGTGCAACCATACAGCAACCCGCAATTCCTGCCCCGCCACCGCCTCAACAGTAAATCAAGAGCTTGATGCTACCTTTTCCTTTTTCTTTTCCCGACTGTCTCAGCCATTAGGGGCATGCAATTGCTTGTTAATTGGCGTACTATCTCTTGCATCTTGGACGCAGATGCGTTCGATTTTATTCCTCGGGAATGGAAAACAGTCAAACTAGCTTCGTAACGATCGTCTCTCAGTGCCTGTACGACTTTCTTGACTGATGGAACGGGCAGACCTATCACATCGGATATCTTGTCAACTACATAGTACGCGGGCAGGGTGTCAGACTCAGCTTCAGCCAACGCTAACATCTTTTCTATCTGGTTCCCCAAAGTGAATTTGTGACGTTTAACATCCTTTGCCATCGACCGACAGAAGTGCGAATCAAATAGCTTGCCCGTCCACATAGGTCCGCTGATGCTTAGCTTGGAGCCACACTCTCTGCACAGTTCATGAGTCTGAGTTGGAAAGAGTCCTTCAATTGTCTCTCTGTGCAGACATTTGAAGCAATGAAGGACATATCCCATGTTCTTGAGACTTTCATTGGCTTTGCTTGCTCCGTAATGGACGGAAGCATAGATTCGTACGTAGTGTTCAGCCTGATGGGCGAAGACCACTTCCGTGCCCATGTTATGTTTTGCAGTTGTTGTCGCCAGGCTTCCAGCGACTAATCTTGCCGCGAGTTCATGGCAGTATTCGGTACGTAATGGTTTCCCGCCGTATTTTCTGATGCATGCTCGAGGATGAACGCCGCACAGAGGAGCCATGTCTGTGGCTGTGAGCGCAAGGAGCCCGCCGTCTCGAAGTGCGCGCACGGCAGAGTCGATGAATGGAACGGGTGAACCGAAGGGGTCTATGTCGACAAAATCAAATCGTTTGTGGGGAGCACTGTAACTGGAAAGAAGATGATTCGCCTCCCTGTTCTTGACCTCAACCCTGTCTGTTAATCCGTTCTTTTCGACGTTGCATCGTGCCAGCTGAAACGCCCGTTCGTTTATGTCGCCCATAACGACCTCTTTCACGCCATCAACCTCGGCTGCAAAACGTATGCCGCGCAAACCACAGGCAGTCAAGGGCTCACAGACGCGGAGCAGACGGTTAACGCGTCGTTGGTAGGCCTGCAATGCAAGCACTGCAAGATCGCGGTTGAGTTCCATTACGGGGTTGTAGAAGACGGGAGCCTTGGAGGGTGCATAGTCGGATGGCATGTTTTGATAGGCTTTGAGCTTAGGCACGATGGTCTCAACTCTTCCCTCTTTGATTGTTTCTGTTGGAAAATCAGGCTTGAAGCCTTCGCAGCACATTTTCGGAATGTTCCCCGGATGTAGTCACGAAAAAGTCTTTTATGCTCAATATTAGACTTCTGGTTTGCAGTGAAGGCGTTGGAAAAACGCGTAATACCCGTAACGGGCGCTCCTGGAACCGGAAAAACAACTGTTCTGCTCAAGACCGTGGAAGCACTGAGAATCGATGGCTACAACGTTGGCGGCATGGTAAGCCGGGAAGTTCGGGCAGAAGGAAGCCGCGTGGGCTTCGAAATACTTGACTTGAACACTGGGAAAACTGGCTGGTTAGCCCATGCGAACTTTGAAGAGGGGCCCCGCGTCGGCAGGTACTGGGTAAACATGAGAGACCTCGATGCCATCGGAGCTGAAGCAGTCGAAAAAGCTAATGCGACAGGTGATGTTGTAGCTATTGACGAAATCGGCCCTATGGAGCTTTTCTCACACAAGTTCGAGCAAGTGGTCAGATCAGCTGTTGAAGGTAGAAAATTCGTCATAGCGACGATTCATTGGAAAGCGGCCCACGGACTTGTTAACGACGTAAAGACAAGGTGGGACGCTGAAACATTCCTGGTGACGCCGGAGAATAGAGAGAATATTCATACTGCAGTAGTGAATCGCGCCAAAGAATTTCTTTCTAGAAGAAAGCTTGATAGGGGTTCTTAACTGTGAATGATGGGCCGCAGGAAAGAAGGAGCATCATGATCGCGGGAGTTGACGATGCGGGCCGCGGTTCAGTGATTGGGCCTCTTGTCATCGCGGGTGTCTTGGTCAAGCAGGAAGATCTCCCTGTTTTGCGGGATTTGGGAGTAAAGGACTCAAAACTTCTTTCTGCTCACAGGCGAGAAGTGCTTGCCATTGAAATAAAGAAGGTCAGCGTGAATCATCATATCGTAAAACTGTGTCCACGTGAGATCGACGCTGTTGTTCGTAGTGGAAGAAAGCTTCATAAGTTGAATTATTTGGAGGCGCAGGCCATGGCCAAGGTTCTTGAGGCTTTGAAGCCGGACAAGGCTTACGTCGATGCTTCAGACGTTCTGGAAAGACGTTTCAAGGCGCACATCATGGAATGCATGTCTTCCAAGGTTGACATCGTTTCGGAACATAAGGCAGACAGGAATTATCCCGTGGTCTCAGCAGCGTCGATAATAGCGAAGGTAGAAAGAGATGCCGAGATAGCAGAATTGGCTGAAAGATATGGCGATTTTGGGTCCGGTTATCCTTCTGACCAGAAAACAATCGATTTCCTGAGACGTTGCTGTGACGAAACGACGGATGACTATCCCGATTATGTTAGAAAGTCTTGGAGGCCAGCAAGAAAAGCCAAAGGCGAAAAAGGTTCGAAGCAGGCTACACTCATGTGACTCTTGCGATCAAGTCTTCAGGTCCGCTCATGTGTGCCACTTCTTTGCTGCTTATGCATAGGATGTCTTTTTCTCGAGAACATGCGTCTTCAGTTATGAGTACAGGGTGCGCGTTCATGATCTTGCTGACGCTAAGGATTTCATCAACTCGCCTGTTCAATTCGGGTTCCTTGGGGTTTGCAACGCCTCCGATTATACGACGGTTATCAGAAACGACAATCACAAAGTCGAAAGGAGCTCGCTCGACCGTGGTTATGTGGCACATGGCAAACTTGCCCATGATCCTTTGAAGCAGCTTATTCTTTGAGAACACGCGCTTGGCAGTGGCCAGAAGGCAGGCTCTTCGTGGTTCCCTTGACCTTTCGAATACGTTGACTTGTCTGGCAACGGGAATGCCCAGCGCCCAAATCATCTTGTAAGCGGCTGGAACTGAAGCTTTTGCCATGCCGCGCTCATATCCATAGATTGTTCGCCGAGAAATGCCAACTATGTCCGCGACTTCGCCGACTGACAATCCAAGCTTCTGTCTTCTGCGTTTCAAAGCTTGAGGGTCAATTTCAACGTAGTATCCCCCCGGACTGGTTTGAATTAATGGAAGGGCGCCGCGAAGCAGTATGTTTTCGAAGGTTTTCGAAGTGACTGCCACGACCCCATACCGCGTGTAAACAGTGTCATCTTCTAATGGCTTCTCTCGTGATTGCTCGCCAATTAGCAGCGAAGCTGCAGAGAAATCTTCGGATATGGACTTCAGTTCTTGCATGTCATGTGAAGAAAGGCTACTGATGTCGCGCTGTTCTTTTATGAATACTAGGTTTTCGTTTTTCCTAGCTGCGAAGTCAAAACAACTTGGCCGTGAACAACATAGTGCAGAAACAGTGAACCCCGACTGCGTTAAAATGGATTCTGCGGTTCCTAGACTGCTCCTCTCCCCCTGAACCATAGAACCCCACGAAGGAATAGGGAGTGCAACGTCAGATATAAACAATGCTTGCTTCACTTGACAAGCTTATCTCTGAGCTACTATCATCGCGTGTGCTTTGTCGTAGGGTTCCAGGTTCACGACTTCCTCTATGCTGAAGGCGCGTTTTTGTAGGACTTTGGTTTCGCTTCTGTAAACTTCGATAGGTTCCTTTGTCACGTCGATGCTTTGGGATTTGACGGCAAGCATTATCCAGCCTGACTCGACGAGGAATCTGTCAGCGTTGTCTGCGAGTACTTTTGCTTGTTCGGGCTGAGCTATGTCACAGTAGACGATGTCGTCAACCTTTCCTTGGATAAACATTGCGTATTTCTCAGGGAAACGTGCGTCCTCGAGTATAGGTGACATGTTCATGCGATAACTGCACACGTTGTCGACGAGGTCTCTGATCGACCTTGAGGCAAATTCTACGCAGTAAACGTGTCCTTTCTCGCCGACTATGTCTGAAACGTGGCTGGGCGTCGTCCCTGAAGCTGCTCCAAGATACAATACTTTGTGGCCTGGTTTTATAGGCACGTTTCGGAGACCTTTCAGAATTGCACCTGCAAGTTTGCTTCTAAACGCGTCCCAAACTCGATATTCGACGCCTTCTGCGCGAACAAGTCGTTCGCCGTAGACGTTTCTGCCTGGCACAAGGTTCTTGGTCGCTAACCTTCGCGATCCATCTTCGAGAACGACTTGGTATATTTCTGGGAAGTCCGGGTGAGGCTTGACTCTACCGTTCACGTCGGTGTTTTCTCCACTTCTTGTCGCGTCTGAAATCTCGATTTCTGGGTCTGTCGGGTTCAGGTCTTGGGGGCGGCATCGGAGGCGGCTGGTCATATTTCGCGTAGATTTCATCAAGCCGCTTGTCCAAGTCTGCTTTCAGCTCCTCGCCTATGTGTCTGCCACCAAACGCGTCTGCTCTTGCTGCGATTGCCACTTTTCCCGCTAGAGCTCGTGCGATTTTGCCTCTTTGCCATCTCTTTGCGTCATGCAATAACGTGTGCTGGAAAATCATTCCGTGTTTTGGGGGTCTTGTGCCGCTCTTTAGCGAGCGGAACAGCGCTTTTTCGGCGCCCATAACTTGAATTGTGCTGGCTGGTCGTTTGGCAAGGTTAGTTAACCCGCTGGAGAGAGCTATCAGTCTTGCGCCCAGCAAGGAGCCTAGAAGATATTTTGTGTTAGGTGCGACTTCTTCCATCGTCGAATCCAAGTATTTCTCGAGGTCTTGGCGTAATTGGTACATGTTGAGCAGGTCTTTGCAGAGTGACTGTATCTGCACGAGGTCTGCTTCTTCCAAGTCTGCACCCATGGATTTTTCAGCGACTTTGGATATGCCCTCGGCTTTTGCTTTCGGAATGTCTTCCTTCTCGAGGTTCTCAGCCGTGAAGTTTTCCTTGCTTCCCAACACCACGACCAATCGTGCGTAAGTTTCATGTTTTTCTAGGAGCCTGTCAAGCTCGGGAAAGTGTACGCCGTACCATTCTCTCACTCGAGCCATAAGCATGTTGATCGTCTTGTCGAGTTCATCCAGAGTCTGGATGGCCTGCGCCGCGACTAGATCTCTTTTCTCACCCGCGCCCTTGACCCGTAGTTTCGCAGTTTCCATCGCGATGTTGTGCATCCAAACGGTGTATTCCTCAGCATCACTGACAAAGCCCGTCTTCAACGCGAACTTTTCAGGGTCGGCCCGCACGAGTTCTCCTGCTCTCGCAGATTGGGAAAACTCCGTTTTTGCTTTCAGCCGCTCATTGACTTCCTTCGCGAGGTCTGCGTTCTCGAACACGAAGACGTCGTAATTGTTCTCCTTAAGCTGCGTGATCAGACCTATGAGTTCATCAGTGATCTTACCCGCTTCTGTCTTGGACAGCACTTTGGCCGCTTGTAGCGGTTTCTTCGGGTACAATATATTGTTGGCGAGTCTGTTCTCTTCAGTGAAGGCCAGCATGCCGAAGGGGGTCACTATTATCGTCGCTTTCATTTCAGCTCCTCAAGCATACTATTCCTTACCCTTTTCCTAATAAAGGCTCACTTGAGGGAATGTGGGTGAGAAGTGCCCATTTTTCGAGTTGAAGGCATGTTGTGTGAGGCGTGTTGGTGCTTTCAATTGACTGGTCAAAAAAATTTTTCTTTCACCAGTTAATTCTGACTTTTTGTTTTTCTGGCCGTTCTTGTTTCAGTTGGTTTTGGTGGGCGAGTTTTTGGTATAGGGAATTGACCATCCATTTTGCGTTTGTTCTGGGTCGTTCTCGGGCTGTTCGGGGAGTGTGGTTTGGATGTATTGTCGATGAGGGTGAGTGTGATTTGATTCGAAGTGTGCCCGAGCTTTCACGCGGCAGTTCAGAGTTCTGCTTGCCGGTCATTTTTGTTGTTTCTGCGGGGGAATTTAATATAAGCTGAACTGGTTCTATTGGAGTCTGTTGGCGATGGAGAATGGGTAAGCTTGGTCCTTTGAGTGTTGATGTTGCTGGTTTGCAGATGGACAATCCGACTTTGTTGGCGTCAGGGATCCTAGGTTACACCGCTGAGAGCATGGGAACAGTGATCCAAGGCGGTGCGGGGGCGGTAGTTTCCAAGTCTATTGGCCCCAAGCCCCGAACAGGTTACGCTAATCCTACTGTCGCTCAGGTGGGTTGCGGCCTTGTTAACGCGATGGGGCTTCCTAACCCTGGCATAGACGAGTTTGTTAAAGAGATTCAACAAGCAAAGAAGGTTTTGACCGTGCCCTTCATAGTGAGCGTTTTCGGCTATTCCGGCGAGGAATACGCCATGATCGCGAAAAAAGCGCAGATTGCAGGCGCCGACGCGTTGGAGCTTAACGTTTCATGCCCACATGTGAAAGAAACAGGCTCTGAAATCGGCCAGAACACCGAAATTCTTTCGAGTGTTGTGAGGAAGGTGAAGGCTGTCCTTGCCGTGCCAGTGTTTGTCAAGCTCTCTCCTAACGTGACAGACATCGTATCTATCGGTGAAGCAGTAGCCAAAGCTGGAGCTGATGCTTTGACAGCCACGAACACTGTCAGAGCCATTGCGATAGATTCAGAAACGACACGTCCAATCCTGGGGAACGTTGTTGGCGGTCTGTCTGGACCGGCGATGAAGCCCATAGCTCTCAGATGCGTTTATGACCTTTACGAACACGTGAAGATTCCGATAATCGGGTGTGGTGGAATAATGGACTGGCAAGATGCGGTCGAGTATCTACTTGCTGGCGCTACTGCAGTTGAGGTCGGCACCGCAATCTCGACCAAAGGGCCGAACGTGTTCAAAGAGATCACGCGAGGCATACAGAAGTACATGAGAAGAAAAGGCCACAGGAGAGTAGAGGATATTGTCGGTTTATCACATCGCAACTGACCAATTGAGAACAGTCAGCATTCTAACGGAAAAAATTGAAAGTCCCACGGTCAAGACTCTGTCCTTCAAGGACGAACTGTGTGCAAAGGCCAAGCCAGGGCAATTCTTGATGCTATGGGTTCCAGGCGTGGACGAGATACCTTTAAGCATCCTCGGCGGCAAAGCCGACGGTACGGTACGAGTAGCAGTCAAGAACGTGGGGGAAGCAACGAAAGCGCTGCACGAAAAGAGAAGGAACGATTTGATAGGTGTACGCGGCCCGTTCGGCAACTCCTTCTCCCTATCAAGAGGAAGAGTCTTGATGATTGCGGGCGGCACGGGCACTGCGCCTCTGCTTTTCCTGGCAGAAAAGGTCGTGGACAAGGCAGAAAAGATCAGCTTCATACTAGGCGCAAAAACAAAGAACGAGTTGCTGTTCTTGAATGAACTTCAGAAGGGTTTCACAAAGAAGTTGCAGCTTTTAACCTCGACAGAAGATGGGAGCTGCGGTATCACAGGTTTATGCACAGAACCATTTGAACGAGCGCTGGGCGATATGAAGCCTGACATGGTGTATGCTTGCGGACCGGAGCCAATGCTCCTCCGAGTGTTTGAACTGTGCGAAAAGCATGGTGCAAAACTTGAGGTAAGCCTGGAGCGTCTGATGCGCTGCGCGATAGGCTTGTGCGGAAGTTGCGTTATAGGCAAATACAGAGTATGCAAAGATGGACCGGTATTCACGAGGAATCAGCTACGAGAAACTAAGGAAGAGTTTGGGTTCTCAAAACGCGATTTTAGCGGGCGCAAAGTGCGTTTATGATTGTCTTCAGGCTTGCTTGGGGTGTTCAACGTGTGCCGGAAAAATTCAAAAAGGTTATATGGGGCTGATGCTATCTTGACGTGTTTGCGGGTGCAATGTGATGCAAGGTGACCGTCAAATTCGCGACTAATTCTGAACGAGGACTCCCAACAGATTATCGCCCGCTTGAACTTGAAGAAGAAATACGCCGATTCTGGCAGAACAAACTGACGCAGCGAAAACTGACAGAACTCAGAAAGAGTAACAATACAGGCGTTTTAGGTTACGTTGAAGGCCCGCCGACTCTTAATGGTGTGCCCCATATAGGCCATGCGCGTGGGCGTGTCATGAAAGATTTGCGGTACAGATGGAAGACGATGCAGGGTTTTTATGTACCGTTCTGGGCGGGATGGGATTGTCAGGGCTTGCCAGTTGAATTAGAAGTTGAAAAACAACTCGGCGTGAAGAACAAGCGGGAACTTTTAGAAAAGGTAGGGATGGACAAATTCGTTCAGGAATGCAAGAAGGCGATCGAAAAATATCACAGGGAATGGATTGAAGCAGACAAGAAGCTTGCCATATTCATAGACCAAGACAAAGCGTACTGGACGTACAAGGACGAATACATCGAGAAAGAATGGCAGATCCTTAAGCGCGCGTGGGACCAAGACTTACTTGAGGAAGGACACTACGTCGTTGCCTACTGTCCGGGATGCCAGACAAGCCTCAGCAGCGCGGAGGTAGGCTACGAAGGGGCGTACCAGCAAGTTGACGACCCGAGCTTACACTTCAAATTTAAAGTCAGCGACAGCCCAAATACATATTTCCTCGTATGGACGACCATGCCTTTCACACTCATTACGGACACTATGCTTGCGGTTCGGCCTGAAGCTGAATATGCCAAGGTGAAAGTCGGCGACGAAATATGGGTCTTTGTGGCTACGCGCGTCGAAGCCGTGATGCAAGAAGTCGATGTCCAGAAGTATGAGGTAATAGAAACATTTCCAGGCAAGGATCTCGAAGGTGTAAAGTACGATTATCCTTTCAAGGACATAGTTCCTGGACAAGAAAATCTAGAGAAGAGTCACCAGCTTGTGCACAAAGTTGTTTGCGAGGATTTCGTGGACGTGGAAACAGCCACAGGCGTTGTCCATCTTTCCCCAGGGAACGGGGAGGAAGACTTTTTTGCGGCCATGAAACGTGGCGTGCCAATATTCGTTCCTTTCGATGACGAAGTGAAGTTCACTCGTGACGGTGGAATCTTCTGCGGCGTATTTGCAAGAGACACAGACAAGATGGTTGTCGAAGAGCTTCGTAAGAGAGGATTACTCGTTAAGGTTAGAACCGTAAAGCATGAATATCCAACGTGCTGGCGATCTCACCACAAACTCGTGTGGCTGGCAAGAAAAGAGTATTTCATAAG
>CAYPRE010000017.1:0-2723 GCA_964413045.1 uncultured Candidatus Bathyarchaeia archaeon | reverse complement strand
CATGGTGTGTATCCAGGGAACGCGTCTGGGGAGCTCCATTGCCCATATGGAAATGCGGAAAATGCGGCACCAAAGAAATCGTCTCAAGCAAGGCAGAGCTGATGGAAAAAGCCGTGGAGAAGCCGAAAGGATACTTTGAACTGCACAAACCTTGGGTTGACCATGTTATCTTCAAATGCCCAGGATGCGGAGGCAAAATGCACCGAGAAGACTTCGTTCTGGACACTTGGCACAACAGCGGAGCATCATTCTTTGCACGATTCACAGAAGACGAATTCAAACAGTACGTACCAGTTGATTTCTTGACGGAAGCAATAGATCAGACGAGAGGATGGGCTAACAGACTGCTTCAAGAATACGTGATATTCAGCGGCAAAGCAGAGTCGCCTTACAAAGCGTTCCTTTTCCAAGGTTTAACTCAAGACGCGAAAGGCAGAAAAATGAGCAAGAGCCTTGGAAACGTCATAGAAGCAAACAAAACACTTGAAAAGTACTCTGCCGATGTCTGCAGATTCTACCTCCTGAGAAAATGCTCTCCGATCGATGCAAATGATTTTGACGTTCAAGAACTAGGCAGGCGGACGTACCAGATACTGTCCACGCTCTATCATCTGAACAGGTTCTTTGCACAAAACGCTGAGTTCGACAATTTCGATACTAAGAAACACACGCTTGAATGGGCCACGAAAGTAAAGATGCTCACGGCACCAGACTATTGGCTACTCTCAAAACTTCAAGAAACAATAGAAACCTACACTGATAGACTGGAAAAATGCGAATTCAACCCTGCCTTGGCAATTCTTGAAGATTTCGTCATAGAATACTTGAGCAGATTGTATGTGCCAATGGTAAGAAAAGAACTCTGGACAGATGACCCTTCGACTCTCGAGAGAAGATGGTCGGTATACGCAACGTTGTGGCACGTTCTCAAAACGATGACACTTTTGTTTAACCCCGTGACTCCGCATCTGAGCGAGGCACTGTACCAAAAAGTCTACAGAGAATTTGACATGACGCTCTCGGAATCGGTCAACTTCGAGAAATGGCCAGAAGCGGAAAAGGGTCTCAGAAACAAGCATGTTGAAGAAGACTTTGATACGCTGTTCAAATGCGTCTCACTTGTGTATTCAGCGCGGCAGAATGGCAAGCTGAAAAGAAGATGGCCGCTCCAGAAGATGGCCGTTGCAGAACCTGAAAAAGTCGTTGATGCGCTTAAGAACGTTGAAGCATTGTTTCTGGAATTAGCGAACGTGAAGGACGTGGAATACCGCCCTGAAACTGCTGAGCAGACGCTGAATGAAGGCTGGGTCTCCGCCCGTGAGGACAACATCCAAGTGTTTCTGGACACCAGACGCGACGAGGAACTGCTAGGAGAAGGTTTGATGAGAGACCTAGCAAGAAGAGTCCAAGCCCTCAGAAAAGAACTGGGCTACACGCCGACGGACATACTGGACGCGGTCGACATAGCTGAACTCGATGATGAGAGCATCAAACTATTACGTCCCTACGTGAAGCAGATGGAGGAACTTGTCCGCACAAAGAAAATCAACCTCCACGCTGGTCGCGAAAAAAGCGAAAAGGAATGGCACGAATCTCAACTGGACGATAAGAAAGTGTACATCTCAATCCCCAAGGTTCCAACCGAATAGCGTTTCCAGTTACACGCTTTAGTCTTTTTTTCGTACCAAAGACGAATTCTATTCTTCTGATGGCGGTCCGCCGCATTTCTGTGTACGCGCGTACCGTCGTCTTCTGTTGTTCGAATCGAACATACAAAGAATTGCGAAGACTGAGAGCGCCACTAGGACTGCAAGCGCACCTATCATCAGAAGGGGGCTAATGACTGCCGCGATCATTCTTCTCTTCTCCCATGATGTAGTTGTGCAAAGGTATTACTTTAAGTTGACTCTCCACATCTGGCGCATGTCGTACGGACACTGGATTTTAATCTTCTCTAATCGAAATAGCACGAGGAGATAGGAGAGAGGGGACGCAAGCTGCCTAAGCGGTATCTGTCCAAATCCTGGCTTCTTGAGAAGAGGAATGACGTATGAGACAAAAGACTCTGATGCATTTTCAGAACGGGGATTTCAGGATTCTTGAGAACGAACTTTTCGTTCACCTGACGATATATGCCATTCCAACGAGCCTTCTCAAAGAGTTCATGCAAAGGATTGTGATGCCCTCCTATGAAGAAGGGATCAGAAGCAATCAAAGACCTAATGTGGATAGCAGTTCAGAAACGCAAACAGAAGCAGACATCCTTAGATTCTTCGAAAGCACAGAAAGATCTTCCATAACCAGTGCCAGAGCGTGCATTCCATCCGAATTTCTTTTGATTCGACAAGTAAGTTGCTTTTGTTGGCCTGCTAAGACTCGGACAGTTTGTTTCACACATTGGCAGAATAATCAACAGTATGGAGACGAAGAACACTATCACGGCTAATTGCCAAGGAAACACAGGCTGCGAAATCGTGGATTGAGGACAGATAGACACGGGCATAAGCGGACTAGAATCGTGATGGTTTCAGCGAAAGCTCTAATAGCCTTATTGATGAAGATTCACTGCGAAAGAAGATTTGGGCCGATAGTTCAGCCTGGTATGAACGCCGCATTCGCAATGCGGAAGCCGCGGGTTCAAATCCCGCTCGGTCCACTCCCAACAGGGTTCAAGTCCCACAAACCTTTTATGGCCAAAGCCTCTTCTTAGCCATTTATGCCAC